>JASGEB010000026.1:0-5545 GCA_047606785.1 Pseudoxanthomonas sp. | reverse complement strand
CTCGCGTCGCTGGCCATCGCGTCCGCCGGCCGCGTCGGGCTGCGGCCGCGGCGCCCCGGCGGCGCGGCCCAGGTAGTGATCGGCCAGCAGGCGCATGCCCTTGGCCAGGTGTTTTTCCACGGTTTTCTCGCTGATTCCAAGCCGCATCGCCACGTCCTTCTGCGCCAGTTCCTCGATCCGCCGCAGCCAGACCACCTGGCGGCAGCGGTCGGGCAGGCGGTCGAAGGCCTCGGACAGGCGCCGCAGCACCTCCCGCCCGCCGCACCAGCGTTCCGGCGACAGCTCATCGACCAAGACGTTCAAGGACTCCAGATCACCCATCGCCTCGATCGACACCACCCGCTGGCGGCGCAGGCGGTCGGTCACCAGGTGGCGGGCGGTGGCGAACAGGAAGGCCTTGGGCTGCCGCGGCAGGGCCTTGCCGGCGGCCTCGTAGACGCGCACGTAGACCTCCTGGCGCAGATCGTGCAGCTCGGCGTGGTGCGGCCAGGCCCGCCGCAGCCAGGCCACCAGTGCCGCCTCGTGGGCCAGCACTTCGTGTAGGAACCAGTCATCCAGGGGCGAGCTCATGGCCGCACCATAACGAAAAACGCACAAACGAAAAACACGCATGCCGCGGTGGGGGAAGCGCCGCGCCGTTCGTCTCCCTTGCAGCCACTCCCCCGCTTTCGAGGACCGACCGATGCGCCGTGCGCCGTTCCGCCCGCTGCTGGCCTTGCTGCTCGCCCTGCCGGCCTGGTGGGCGGGCGCGCAGGAGCTCGAACCCGGCGGCGAGCGCCACGACGGCTACGTGCGCTACCTGATCGGCGACCCGGCTGCGCCCACCCCCGGCAAGGTCAGCCCCGGCCTGCTGCTGCTCGGCGGCGGCGACCGCAACCATGGCGCGCTGCGCTGGTTCCTCGACCACGCCGGCCACGGCCACCTGGTGGTGCTCAGCGCCTCCTACGGGCGCCAGATCGCCGACGAATTCGACCATGACGCCGGCGGGGTGGCCTCGGCGCAGACCCTGGTGTTCGGCGACCGCAAGGCGGCCTACGACCCGGCCGTGCTCGCCGCCCTGGCTCATGCCGACGCGATCTTCATCGCCGGCGGCGACCAGGCCCGCTACGTGCGCTTGTGGAAGGACACGCCGCTGGCGCAGGCGCTGGACGCGCACGTGCGCGCCGGCAAGCCGCTGGGCGGCACCAGCGCCGGCCTGGCCATGCTCGGCCAGTACCTGTACGGGGCGCTGGACGGCGGCAGCCAGACCAGCGGCCCGGCGCTGGCCGATCCGCTCGGCCCGGCCAACACCCTCGTCACCGGTTTCCTGCACCTGGATCTGCTCGCCGGCATCATCACCGACACCCACTTCAGCGAGCGCCAGCGCCTGGGCCGGCTGGTCGCCTTCCTGGCCAAGGCCGAGTCGATCGCCGGCCATCCGCTCACCGGCCTGGGTGTGGACGAAGCCGCGGCGCTGGCGGTGGAGGGCGACGGCAGCGCGCGGGTGTACGCCACCGACCCCAGGCGCGGCGCCATCGTGGTGCGCGGCGGGCTGGCGCCGCAGCAGCCCGGCCGGCCGATGCGGCTGGCGCGGCTGCAGACCGTCGGCGTGGGCGTCGGCTCGCGGCTGCAACTGCCGCAGGCCACGGTCGAGCGGCCGGCGTTCGAGCGCGCCTACCGGGTCGAGGACGGCGTGCTGCTGCCGCTGGATCCACCGCGCCAGGCCGCCGCCGGCGGGTACCATCCGGTGCACTGAAGCCGTCCTTTCCCCCCTCCGCGCAGAACCCACCCGCATGCCCCGTCTCCGCCTCGTCCTGTTGGCCGCCGTGGCCGCCGTCCCCTTCGCCCAGGCCGCCGAACCGGCCGCCGCGCCGCCGCCCACGCCGGTGCTGGTGATCCACGGCGGTGCCGGGGTGCCGTCCGGGCTCAAGCCGGAGCAGGCCCAGGCCATCCGCGCCGCGCTGGAACTGGCCCTGCGCCGCGGCCACGCCGCCCTGGCCGCCGGCAAGCCGGCCATCGACGCGGTCACCGCGGCGATCACCACCCTGGAGGACGACCCCAACTTCAACGCCGGCCGCGGCGCGGTGTTCACCCACGACGGCCGCAACGAACTGGACGCGGCGGTGATGGAGGGCGACAGCCTCAAGGCCGGTGCGGTGGCCGGCGTGCACCGGGTGAAGAATCCGATCCTGCTGGCGCGCACGGTGCTGGAGAAGTCGCCGCACGTGCTGCTGGTCGGCGACGGCGCCGAGGTGTTCGCCAAGGAGCAGGGCATCGAACTGGTCGATCCGTCCTACTTCCGCACCGAGCGCCGCTGGCAGGAGCTGCAGAAGGCGCTGCAGGAGGAGCGCGACCGGCAGGCGCGGATCGACCCGTCGGTGCAGGCCGAGCGCCACCGTGGCACGGTCGGCGCGGTGGCGCTGGACGCCGCCGGCCACCTGGCCGCCGGTACCTCCACCGGCGGCATGACCAACAAGCGCTACGGCCGGGTCGGCGACTCGCCGATCATCGGCGCCGGCACCTACGCCAACGGCGAGTGCGCGGTGTCCGGCACCGGCTGGGGCGAGTTCTACCTGCGCACCGTGGCCGCCTACAGCGTGTGCGAGCGCATGCACTATCTGCACGAAAGCCCGGCCCAGGCCGGCGAGGCGGTGATCGACCACGACGTGCCCGCGCTGGGCGGCGACGGCGGCGCAATCGTGCTCGACCGCCAGGGCCGCATCGCCCTGCCGTACAACACCGAGGGCATGGCGCGCGGCTGGATCGGCGCCGACGGCGTGCCGCACGTGGCGATCTACAAGGACGATCCGCTGCCGATGCCGTGAGGAGGGTGCGTGTGGGCGCGGCCGGGCTTCAGCCCTGCGGGTACGCGGTCATCAGGCCGAGATGCTCGGCGAATGGCGCGAAATCGCGATCGGCATGCAGCAGCGTCAGCCCGTCCTCGATGCAGCGCGTGGCGATCAGCGTATCCACGGTCTTGCGAATGGTGACGCCCTTGGCGCGCAGGGCGCGGTAGTTGTCGGAGGCCTTGAGCGCCAGGGCGTAGTTGCAGAGATCGACGTGGTCGAAGGCGTCGAATGCCTTCTTCACCCGCAGGTGTTCGCGCGGATCGCCAATGCCCTGCAACACTTCCGCCGCGATCAGGTCGCCGACCGCCAGGTGACTGCGGCCCAGCAGCCAGTCCAACAGTTCGACCTGGGGCGTGTCGGCGTTGCGGAAGTAGTCGGTCCACACGCTGGAATCGATCAGGATCACCGGTCGGTTCTCATCGCCTCCAGGTCGCCTTCCCAGGCGATCGCGCCGCGCAGCTCGCGCACCTTCGCCTGCGCCTGCAACTGCACCAGGGCCTTGAGGCCAAGTTCGACGGCTTCCCGCTTGGTCCTGGCGCCGCTCGCCTTGAGCGCGTCCTTCATGAGCCTGTCGTTGATCTCGATGTTGGTACGCATATGTGTATTCCTGGCAAGTTCCATACACATCCTAGCATGGTCCCACGGAGTCTGTGGCCGTCCGTGCCGCACAAGTCCGGGTCCTATGGCACATGCCGCCACGACAGGGCTTGCGCTAGCCTTGGCCGGTTCAATCCTCCCAGGAATCGCCGATGATCCGAACCCTCGCCCTGGCCGCCGCCGTCAGCCTGGCGCTGGCCGCCTGCTCCAACCAGGAACCTTCCGACAAGGAGTCCTCCGCCGTGTCCCAGCCCGCCCCGGCTCCGGCGCCGCAGCGCGCCAACCCGCTGCTCGCCGCCAGCACCCTGCCGTTCCAGGCCCCGCCGTTCGACAAGATCGAGGACGGCGACTACCTGCCGGCCTTCGAGCAGGGCATGAAGGAGCACCTGGAGCAGATCCGCAAGATCGCCGACGATCCCGCGCCGCCGACCTTCGCCAATACCCTGGAGGCGATGGAGCGCTCCGGCGAGACCCTGACCCGGGTGTCCAGCGTGTTCTTCGGCCTGGTCCAGGCCGACACCAGCGATGCGCGCCAGAAGATCCAGGAGGAGGTGGCGCCGAAGCTGGCCGCGCACCAGGACGAGATCTACCTGGACCCGAAGCTGTTCGCCCGCATCAAGACCCTGTACGACCAGCGCGACGGCCTGGGCCTGGACCCGCAGCAGGCGCGCCTGCTGGAGGTGACCTACAAGGACTTCGTGCGCGCCGGCGCGCAGCTGTCCGACGCCGACAAGGACACCCTGCGCAAGCTCAACGTCGAGGAGACCACGCTGTCCACCGCCTTCCACACCAAGCTGGTGGCCGCCGCCGCGGCCGGCGCGGTGGTGGTGGACGACAAGGCCAGGCTGGACGGCCTGAGCGAGGGCGACATCGCCTCGGCCGCGCAGGACGCCGCCGCGCGCAAGCTCGACGGCAAGTGGCTGCTGGCGCTGCAGAACACCACCCAGCAGCCAGTGCTGGCCTCGCTCAAGGACCGCGACCTGCGCGCGCAGGTGCTCAAGGCCTCCGAGACCCGCAGCGAGCAGGGCGACGGCAACGACACCCGCCAGACCATCCAGCGCCTGGCCCAGCTGCGCGCGCAGAAGGCCAAGCTGCTGGGCTTCGACAGCTGGGCCGCCTACAGCCTGGGCGACCAGATGGCCGGCACCCCGGACAAGGCGCTCAAGCTGCTCACCGACACCGTGCCGGCGGCCACCGCCAAGGCGCGCAGTGAAGTGGTCGAGATGCAGAAGGTCATCGACGCCCAGAACGGCGGCTTCAAGCTCGCCGCCTCGGACTGGGACTTCTATTCCGAGCAGGTGCGCAAGGCCAAGTACGACCTGGACGAGTCGCAGATCAAGCCCTACTTCGAGCTCGACAACGTGCTGCAGAACGGGGTCTTCTACGCCGCCAACCAGTTGTACGGGCTGACCTTCAAGGAGCGCAAGGACATCCCGGTGTACAACCCGGACGTGCGCGTGTTCGAGGTGTTCGACAAGGACGGCAGCTCGCTGGCGCTGTTCTACGCCGACTACTTCAAGCGCGACAGCAAGTCCGGCGGCGCGTGGATGGACGAGTTCGTCGGCCAGAACGCCCTGACCGGGACCAAGCCGGTGGTCTACAACGTGGCCAACTTCACCAAGCCGGCGCCCGGCCAGCCGGCGCTGCTGAGCTTCGGCGACGTGACCACCATGTTCCACGAGTTTGGCCACGCCCTGCACGGCATGTTCTCCAAGGTGGAGTACCCGTCGATCTCCGGCACCAGCACCTCGCGCGACTTCGTCGAGTTCCCCTCGCAGTTCAACGAGCACTGGGCCAGCGATCCGCAGGTGTTCGCCCACTACGCCAAGCACTACCAGACCGGCGAGGCGATGCCGAAGGAACTGGTCGACAAGATCCGCAAGGCCAAGACCTTCAACCAGGGCTACGCCACCACCGAGTACCTGGCCGCCGCGCTGCTCGACCTGGCCTGGCACAGCCTGCCGGCCGACGCGCCGCTGCAGGACGTGGACAAGTTCGAGGCCGACGCGCTGAAGAAGTTCAAGGTCGACCTGGCCGAAGTGCCACCGCGCTACCGCACCAGCTACTTCGACCATATCTGGGGCGGCGGCTACTCGGCCGGCTACTACGCCTACTTCTGG
>JASGEB010000025.1:0-14488 GCA_047606785.1 Pseudoxanthomonas sp. | reverse complement strand
GATCATCGAGCTCAATCAATTGGTCAAATAGGAACGGGCCGGTGCGCAGCCCCCGGCGGGGATGCGGAAAGCAGGCCAGGGATGGTCTGCGGCGGCGAGTCAGACGAGGATGTCTGACCGAGCCGAGGAGCATCCCCGCCGGGGGCTGCGCCGCTTTCCGAAGTCAGTACGCCGAACGACCTGGAACTTCCATTTCCCTCAATCGGGAGAAGAACCTTTTTTCCGGGACCGAAAACCGCATCACGCCAATCCCGTAGGAACGGCCCATGGCCGCGATAGCCGTTCGGAGCGCTTCGCCCGCGAGAGCCCGTTCCTATTTGACCAATTGATTGAGCTCGATGATCGGCATCAGCACGGCCAGCACGATCAGCATGACGAACAGGCCCATGGTGACGATCAGCAGCGGTTCCAGAATGGTCGCCAGGGCCATGGCATGCCGCTGTACGTCGTTGGAGACCTGCTTGGCGGCGCGCTTGAGCATGATCGGCAGATTGCCGGTCTGTTCGCCGAGGCGGGTGAACATGATCAGCAGCGGCGGGAAGCGCTTGCTGGCGGCAAGCGCGCTGGCCAGCGGGGCGCCTTCGCGCACCAGGTTCAGTGCGTCCAGCGCGTCGGCGCGCATGGCGCGGTTGTTGAGGGTCTCGGCGGAGGCC
Source organism: Pseudoxanthomonas sp. (assembly GCA_047606785.1). GTDB lineage: Bacteria > Pseudomonadota > Gammaproteobacteria > Xanthomonadales > Xanthomonadaceae > Pseudoxanthomonas_A. The sequence continues at coordinate 13,835 of JASGEB010000025.1, read as the reverse complement.
TGCAGGCTGCGCAGGATCGGCACGCCCGAACCGGAGAGCATCGCCAGGGTGGCGGCGAAGCGGGCGGTGTTGTAGCCGCGCGCGAGGCGGCCGATCAGCGGCAGGCGCAGCCACGCCGCGTCGAAGCGCAGGCGAAAGGATTGGGTGCGCAGGGCGAGGGCGAGCAGGCCGAACGTCGCCGCGCCGAGCAAGGCCACCAGCCAGCCCCAGTGCTTGGCGAAGGTGCTCAGGCCCAGCATCACCCGGGTGAGCAGCGGCAGAGCATGGCGGGTGCCGTTGAACACCGCCGCCACCTGCGGCACGACGTAGGTCATCAGGAAGACGACGATCAGCAGCGCGACCACCGAGACGATGGCCGGGTACAGCGACGCGGCGATCAACTTGTTCCTGAGCTGCTGCTGTTCCTCGAGGTCGTCGGCGAGCTGTTCCAGCACCGGCCCCAGCTGCCCGCCCTGTTCGCCGGCGGCGATGACGGCGCGGTACACCGCCGGGAATTCGCGCGGGGCCTGGCCCATGGCGGTGGCGAAGGTGCTGCCGCTGTTGACCTCGGCGCGCAGGACGGCGACCAGCTGGCGCTGGACGGGCGTGTCCATTTCCTCGGCCAGGGTGGCCAGCGCGCGTTCCAGCGGCAGGCCGGCCGAAACCAGCCCGGACAGCTGCCGGGTCCAGACCGCCAGCGCGGTGGAATTGAACGCCCGACCGCGCCAGCGCCGCTGGCCCGCTTCCGCTCCGGCGGCCTCGACCACGCCGACCGCAAGCGGCACGAAGCCTTGTGCGCGCAATTGGCTGCGCACGCTGCGCGCCGAGTCGGCTTCGAGGACGCCGGTGCGATTCCTGCCATCGGCATCGACCGCTTGAAAGGTATAGGCAGGCATGGATCTGGGTCCTGGGAACGATCAGGTGCCGGTCACGCGCACCACTTCCTCGAGGCTGGTGACGCCGGCATCCACCAGGCGCTGGCCGTCCTCGCGCATGCTGCGCAGGCCGCCGGCAATGCCGGCGGTGCGCAGTTCGGCTTCCGAGGCCTGGCGGTGGATCAGCGAGCGAATCGTTTCGTCGCAGGTCAGCAGCTCGAACACGCCGGTGCGGCCCTGGTAGCCGGTGTGGCCACAGCTGGCGCATCCCTGGCCGCGGCACGCGGAACAGAATTTGCGCACCAGGCGCTGGGCCAGTACGCCGAGCAGGCTGGACGAAAGCAGGAAGGGTTCGATGCCCATGTCGTCGAGGCGGGTGATCGCCGACACCGCGTCGTTTGTGTGCAGCGTGGCCAGCACCAGGTGGCCGGTGAGCGAGGCCTGGATGGCGATCTGCGCGGTTTCCAGGTCGCGGATCTCGCCGATCAGGATGATGTCGGGATCCTGGCGCAGGATCGCGCGCAGGGCCGAGGCGAAGGTGAGGTTGATCTTCGGATTGACCTGGGTCTGGGCGACGCCGGCCAGCTCGTATTCGATCGGGTCCTCCACGGTCATGATGTTCTGCCGCGAGGCGTCGAGCCGGCCGAGCGCCGCATACAGCGTGGTCGACTTGCCCGAACCGGTCGGACCGGTCACCAGCACGATGCCGTGCGGCTGACGGATCAGCGCGTCGAAGCGGGTCAGGGTGTCGCCGGTCATGCCGACCCGTTCGAGGTCGATCATGTTGTCGGTCTTGTCGAGCAGGCGCAGCACCGCGCGCTCGCCATGGGCCGAAGGCAGCGTCGAGACGCGCACGTCCACCGCGCGGTTGCCGATGCGCAGCGAGATGCGGCCGTCCTGGGGCAGGCGTTTCTCGGCGATGTCGAGTCCGGCCATGATCTTCAGCCGCGAGATCAGCGCCGCATGCAGGGCCCGGTTCGGTTCGACGATTTCGCGCAGGGTGCCGTCGACCCGGAAGCGCACCACCGAACTGCGTTCGTAGGTCTCGATGTGGATGTCGGAGGCGCCGTCGCGCGCGGCCTGGGTCAGCAGCGCGTTGAGCATGCGGATGATCGGTGCGTCGTCCGAATTCTCGAGCAGGTCCTCGACCGTGGGCAGTTCCTGCATCAGGCGCGAGAGGTCGGCATCGCTCTCGACCTCGCTGATCACCGCGGCCGCGCTCGATTCGTTGTCGGTGTACGCGCTGCCGATGCGGCGCATCAGGTCGTCGGGACCTTCTTCGCGCAGGGCCGTGTACGGGTATTTGCGCAGCACTTCGCCGATCGCGCTGTGCGGCGTCCGTGGCTGGATCCAGAGCACCCAATCCTCGCCCTGGCGTTCCAGCAGGAGCTGCTGCGCGCGGGCATAGGCGTAGGGCAAGGGGAAGCGCGCAGGTGCGCGGGCGACGCCGTTGGGCGTCGGCGGGCTGGGGAGACCGGCGATGGCGAGCGGTGGGTGCTCGACCGGGTCACTGATCATCGGTGGCGTCCTTTTCCTTCGATGGATCGACCGTGGAGCCATCGACGGTTTCCTTTACCTTCGATGGATCGATCTTGTTCTGCGACGATTCGACCGTGGCGCTTTGTACCTGCACCGGCGGGGCCGGCTGCTTCGACTGCTCCGGCAGGACGGCAATGCCCTTGGCCGGCATCCAGTTGGGGACTGGATCGTGTTCGTTGTTCTGGAAGGCGCGCATCTCCTCGTAGCGGTTGCGCGAAAAATCGTTGCTGTCGGCCTCGGAACGCAGCACAACCGGGCGCAGGAACACCATCAGGTTGGTCTTGGTGCGGGTCCGGCTCTGGCTGCGGAACAACTGGCCGAGGAAGGGAATGTCGCCGAGCAGCGGCACCTTGTAGTTGGTGGAGGCGGTTTCGTCCTGCATCAGGCCGCCCAGCACCAGCGTGCTGCCGCCCTGCACGAGCACGGTCGAGGCGATCGAGCGCTTGTTGATGGTGTAGGTGCCGGTCGAACTGGTGTCGGAGGAAGACGACGAGGAGGACGAGGACGAGTCGTCGACGCTGGAAACTTCCTGGTAGATGTCGAGCTTGATCGTGCCGTCCGCGCTGATCTGCGGCTTCACATCGAGCATGACGCCGACGTCCATGCGCTGGTAGGTGGTGTAGGTGGAGGTGGAGGACGTCGAGGTGTACGAGCCGGTGGAGATCGGGATGTTCTGGCCGACCAGGATCCGTGCTTCCTGGTTGTCCAGGGTCATGACCGTGGGCGTGGACAGGATGTTGGTGTTGGACTGGGTCCGCAGCGCATTGATCAGCGCAGCGAACGAGCCGTTGTAGAAGCCCAGGTTGAGCCCCTGGGCGAGCGAAATCGACGAATAGGCGCCTGCGTAGGCCTCGTAGGCAACGGTGTTGAGGTTGCCGGTCGAGCCGAAGTTGGTGCCGCCGATGGCATTGCTGCCATTGAGGCCCAGCCACTGCACGCCGAGGCTGGCGCCGTCGCTGGAGGTGACCTCGGCGATCAGCGCCTCGATGTAGATCTGCGCGCGGCGGGTGTCGAGCTGGTCGATCACCGCGCGCAGTTGCCGGTACTGCGGTTCCGGTGCGGTGATGATCAGCGAATTGGTGGAAACGTCGGCCTGGATCTGGCCGCCGTTGCTCGCGCCGTTGCTCGCCGAATTGCCGCTGCCGAGCGCGGCCGTGTTGCCGCTGATGGCGCTGCCGGAGGAGGTCCCGGTCGAAGACGAGGTGGACGAACTGGTGCTGGAGGTGGACGAATTGCTGGTGGTGGAACTGTTGATGCCCGCCAGGCCGCTGGCGGGACCGGAGGACTGGCTCGATGTGCTGGTGCCGGAGGACTGGCCGATGGTCCCGCGCAAGGTCTGCGCCAGGCTCTCCGCATTGGCGTTCCTGAGGTACACGACGTGGATGTTGCCGGCCTCGGTACTGCCTGCTGCGGGCGGTATGTCGAGCTTGGCGACCAGCGAGCGCGCCAGCGCCAGGCGCTCGGAGTTGGCGGCGCGGATCAGCAGCGAATTGGTGCGCGGATCGGTCAGGATCGTGGTCGGATAGACCGAGCCGACGGCATCGGCTTCGTTGCGGTTGTTGCTTGCACGGCTGGTCCCGCCGGTCTTGGCCGTGGTGGTATCGCCATCGAGCAACTGCTGCAGCAAGGGCGCGACCTCGCTGGCGATGGCGTACTGCAGCGGGACCACGTCCAGGCCGGTGGCATTGGGCACGTCGAGGGTGCCAATGATGCGCGAGATCCGCGCGAGATTTTCCGCGTAATCGGTGATGACCAGCGAATTGCTGGCCGGATTGACGTTGATCGTGTTGTTGGGGCCGATCAGTGGGCGCAGCACCGGGACCAGCGCGTTGGCATCGGCGTGATGCAGCGGGAAGATCTGGGTGACGACCTGCCCGGCGGCGGTGTGCCGGTTGGCCGAGGTGACGACCTGGTCGCCCTGCAGCTTGGCGTCGGCCTCGGGAATGACCTTGTACAGGTCGCCGGTGCGCACCATGGTGTAGCCGGACAGGCGCAGCGCGGCCATGAACTGCAGATAGGCCGTCTCGACGGAGACCGGATTCTCGGTGGTCAGCGTCATCTGTCCCTTCACCCGGGGATCCAGGACAATGTTGTGTTGCAGCATGTCGGCCATGGCCCGGGCCACGGCGGCGATGTCCACGTTGACGAAGTTTAAGGTGACCGTGCCTTGATCGGCAGCGGGCTGCTGGGTGGCCTTGGCGCTGGGTTGCTGTGCGCCGGCCTCATCCAGGGGGAGGGTGGCCAGCAGCGCCAGCGGCAGCACCAGGACCAGCGGCATTCTTGCCGCAAGGCGGCGTGGCCGAAGGGAAGAGGGACTTTGTTCGAGGCGATGGGAGACCATGTTGCACGCTTATCCAAAGGAAATGACGGAGATGGCACCTTGGCGGCGCCCGATGATATCGAGCAGGTTGGCCAGCGCGGCCTCGTGCCCTGCCGCGGCCTGGGCCTGGCCGTTGAAATGCAGGTAGCCGTTGGCGAACGTGCCCTGGCCGGAGATCTGCAGCACGCCGCTGGTCGTACTCATTTCCAGCCGCGGAGTCTTGCCGGCGCGGCCTGTCAATGCGAGCCGGTAGGACCCCAGGGGGTGGATCGGCGAGAGCCGCGAGACGACGTCGTGCACTTCGAGCATGGCCTGGCCACTGAAGGCGGGGCGGCCTTCGGTCTGCGAAAACGAAGCGTTGTGCAGGGTGAGCGTGAGCAGGCCTTCCGGGGCGATTGTGTTCCAGGGCGTGCCCAGGCCGGCCAGCCAGGCAGCCGGGCCCTTCCATGCGATGGCGGGCATGTCGACCACCAGTTGCCGCGGCGTCCAGGCGATGCGCAGCCGGGCCGGGCCTTGCAGGCAACAGGGCTGGTCGAGATCTGCGGCCAACCCGATGCCGATCAAGGCGCGTCGATCCCAGGCCGGGCGCAGGCGCCACTGCAGGCGTCCGGGCAGGGCGAGGGATTCGAGCTTGCCGTCGTTGCCGGTGAGTGCGACCACCGCCGAACCGTTCCACACGCTACCCTGCACGGCCAGCAATTGCAGGCGCTGGCCGCTGGCGCGCGCCACTGCGGGGGCGATGATCCATGCGGCCGGCAGTTGCCAGAGGATGACCGCAAGGCCGCCGATCACAGCGCCTGCGATCGCCCAGCGCCAGCGCCGGCCCGAGCGGGTGCCGGCACCGATCCGGTTCGGCCCGCGGCCAAAGCGCCTTGCGCCGATCATGGCGCCTCCTGGGCGAGCGTCGGCGGGGTGATCACCACCGTCCCTTGCCAGGCCGCTTCCGGACCGTCGCCGACGCGGGTCAGATGGGCACTGACCGGAAGCGCGTGGGCGGAGAGCCGGATTTCATCCAGCCAGGCCGTCAGGGCCTGGGGCGTGGCGTGGTTAAGCTGGAGGGTCGCCTGATCCTTGGACAACACCAGCTTGCCGGTATCGCCGAAGTAGCGCTCGCTGGCCTGGGTCAGGGCTTGGCTCGCCTGCTGCGGCGATACGTCGGGCGCTTCGCGCAAGGCTTGCACCTCGTTGGCGATGGTCTGCATGCGTTGCAACTGTGCGGCGGCTTCGGCCTGTGCCGCGGAGGCCGTGCGGATGACGCGCCAGGCCGGTGCGACGGCCACGGCCCAGAATGCGCCGACGAGCACCACGGCGACCGCCGTGACCAGCAGTTGCCGTTCGCGCGGCGAGCGCGTGGCCAGCCACGCCTTGACTGGGCCGAGCAGGGTCTGCTTGACCGAACGGGCCGCGCGTTGACGGCCGGGTGGGAGGGCGGAACTCGAACGGGGCTTCATGTCGGGTTCCCCGCTGGCGCGGCCGCGGGCGAAAGCGTCAGCTTGGTGCCCTGCAAGCCGGCATCGACACGCACGGCATAACCGGCCCGGGCCAGTTTCGCCACCAGTTCGATCTGCTGCTGCTCGCTGACGCCGGAGGTCACGTCCAGGGCGCCTGCTTCATAGTCGAGCGCGTCGATGCGCACCCCTGCCGGCCAGGCGCCGGCCAGGGCCTGCAGCATGGGGCCGAGATCCTTGGCGGCCGGGGTTCCCGCGGCCTGGCGCAATTGCACCAGGCCCTGCTCCATCTGCGCCGGCGCATCCACGACCAGACCGGTTGCCGGAAAGACCTGGCGCAGTTCGGCGATGGCCGCCTGCTGGCTCTGGGCCAGACGATGCTTGGCGTGCCAGGCCCAGGCGTTCATGCCGACGATCTGAACAACCAGCGCCGCGGCCAGCCCATAGCGGGTCGCGCGCCATTCCGGCGCCTGCGCCAGGGCCTGCAGGCCGCGTAGCCAGCGCGCCATCAGCGCCGCGTTGCGGCGCGGAGCAAGATCGAATTGGGCGAGGTTCCAGCCGGAGGCCGCGGTCAGGCGCATTTGCTCTGCCAGCGTGCGCAACTGCGGCGGCTTGCCGGCCCAGGCTTCCGCCGCGGCGGCCGCGGCGGGTTCGGCGGAAAAGACGGTTTCCCCGTCATGGATGCCGGTTTTCCAGGCGTTCGGTGCCTCTTCCAGGCGCAGGCTCAGCGTGCCTTCGCCATCGCTGCAGTGGGCGAACGGAACCTCGTCGGCCTGCTGCACCCACAGGCTTCGCGCCGATGGCAGCGCGGCGGCGGCATCGGCACCTGCGGCCGCGTCCTGGTGGCCATGCGCAGGCGCAGGCGCGACCAGGGGGACGACGCCGAGCAGCGCGTAGCCGGCTTGCTCGAACAGATCGATTTGCCGGGCCAGCCAAGCCTTGTCGCAAACGGCGACCCAGGCTTCGCTGCCTGCCCGCGCGCCCGGCGAGAGCGCGAAATGCAAGGTCTCTTCAGGGTCGAGCAGCACGTCTTCGAGCACCCCCCACAGCGCCTGGCGCAGACGGCTGGGCGCGACCTTGGGCACGTTGATGCGATGCCACGACAGCCGCTGCGGCGGCACGACCAGGATCGCCGAGCGCGTGCGCGGCAACAGGTCCAGCGGCGCGCTGTGGACGCCGGACTTGGCATCGGTATTCGGATCGGCGGCGGTCCAGGTATAGATTTCCGGCGACGAGCGTGCTGGTGCTGTCCGCGAGGGGCTGGGCAGGAGGATGGCTAGGGTATTCATGGCAAAAAAGAGGCGGACTGCATGGCTGGCCCCTGGCCCGCCGCTGGGAGAAATTACCGGGAAGAGACCCGTGGGGAAAGGCTTGCCTCTCCCGCCGATTGTTCGCGCACGAGCACTCGTACATCGAGTACCGCGCGCTGGATCAGGGTCTGGTCGGTTTCGGTGCGACGATCCGAGCGCAGGTTGCCGCGGGCCAGGAAGAAGCGGGTGGACGGCGAGATCCGCGCGATCACGCCATCGTCCTGCTTGAGGTTCGGGAACATCTCCAGCAACTCTTCATCTTGAATGATTGGATTCTTGCTGCGGCTTGCGATCAAGGTCTGCACGTCGGACTGGTCGATTTGGCCCAGCACCGCCTGCAGGACCGGTGCCGAGGCGGTATTGACGTTGACCGTCGTGCGTACGGGCAGGATGGTGATGTAGTCGCGCAGCAGGTCCAGATGCGCGGGCGAGAAGCCGAGCCAGATCAGCTGGTCGAAGGTCTGCGGCAGCAGAGGGGCGGTTCCGGCCTGGGGGATGACGGGCTGGCCGTCGGTGCCGCGGGTGACCTGCGCATTCAGGGCAAGGACGAGGTTGGCTTGCACCCGCGTCAGCTCCGCCGGGTCGAGGCCGAGAGTGGCATACAGGCGTGCGAACACCGCCAGCCAATCCGCCGAGGGCGTCATCTCGGTGCTGGCCAGGTCGCGCACGTTCAAGCGCGCCTGCGCGTCCTCGATCTGGCCGGAAAGATAGGCATCGGGCAGGTCGTCGTCGTCGCCGATGTGCCCGCTGGCGACGAAGGTGGACAGCTGCGCCTCGGCCAGCGGTACCGACCACGGTTCGTCGAGCGAATCGATCTTGCTGGTGCTGGCGTCCGCGCGCAGCAGCAGGCGCGACCAGTCGCTGACACCGAGCAAAAGCCACGCATCGCGCGAACGTGCACGTTCGGCGCTTTCGGTTTCGATGCCGCGCCATTGCTGCCACGCCATCGCGGCGATCAGGGTGGTGACCAGGGCGACGATCAACATCGCCATCAGCAGCGCCGCGCCGCGCTGCCGATGGTGACGGGCGCAGCGTGGCAAGCGGCGCGAGGCGGCCAGGGGCATGTTCATAGCACCGGCTCGGCGAAGCTGCGGACCCAGTCGCGCACCACCTGTCCGTTGGGCGTGCCGCTGGCGGGCAAGCTCAGTTGCAGGCGCACGCCGTCGGGAAGACTGGCATTGAACGGCGAATCCGAACCATCCGAGGACAGCGGATTGGTCCATGTATCGCTGCGGTAATAGGTGATTTGCCAATCGGCCACTGGCAGCAGCGCCAGTTCGCCGCCCACGGTTCCCGCCGGTTGGCCCCCCGCGGGAATGCGTTGCGCCAGTGACCAGGCATTGTTCAATTGGTCGGCGCGCACCAGCGGCGGCGAAGCCCAGCGCCGCCATTGGCCGTCGCGGACCGTCCAGGCCACCACCCGGATCACGGCGGCATTGCGCTGCCCGCCGTTGCCCTGGGATTGCGGCACGAGGTCGCGTCGGGTCAGCTTCAGGACCCGGCCATCGAAGGACAGTGCCGGCACGATGCCGGTTTCCTGCAGCGCGTCGAGATCGTCGTCCCACTGCATGAGGGCCAGGTTGAGGGCCTCGATGCCATCGACCTGTGCAGCGGCAATGGTCCGGCTGCGCATGATGCTGTCGACGCTGCGCCAGGCGAAGGTCGCCATCACCGCCAGGATCGAGATCGCCACCAGCACTTCGATGAGGGTGAAGCCATGTACAGGCCAACGCAAAGGGCGTGAGAGCGTTCGCTGGAATCTGCGCTCGTTCATGGGACATTGCCCGCCACGGCCACCATGGAGAGGATCGGGCCGCCCTGCGCGTCGCGCATCGAAACCTTGATCAGACGGAAATTCGTGTTGGGCGTCGACCGGCTTTCGAGGGTGCCGGAGAGCGTGTGGCCGACCTGCTCACAGGTGAATGATTCTTCGCCGATATCCGGCATTTTGTGGCCGAGCCTCAAGTCGGCCAATGCGTTCTCGGCGCACCACTGCGCAACGATGGCGTCGAACTGGTGCTGGGTCTGCCGGCCGAGCGCCATGCTGGCCTGCAGTCCGGCGATCAGGATCACGGCCACGATGGCGACGGCGACCAGCACTTCGATCAGGGTGAACCCGGACGGCGCCGCTCTACGCGTCCGCGGCCGCCGATCGTGCGGCTTCACAGTTGCGCCTCGACCGGCGCGAAAGCATGCAGACCATCGGTGCCGATGGTCAGTTGTCGGTCACCGACGATGAGCGTCACTCGCGATGCCTCGATGATCGGCGCCGGGCCCAGCGTCAACACCGTGGGCGAGGCGTGGGCCTGGACGTCCGCGGCCATCCAGCGATCGGGCAGGGGCGAGGCCGTGGCGGGCCAGGGCCAGAACAGGAATCCCTGGTTTGCAGGCATCCAGTGGATCGCGATGCCGGTCGTGCGCGATTCCGCGCGCGCGGCATCGAGCAAGGCGCAAAGCCGCGCCGCCTCCCGATCCAGTTGCGCGTCGCTGGACTTGCGCAGCGACAAGGTCACGGCCGCGGTGGCGACCGCCACCAATGCGACCACCACGAGCAGTTCGATGAGCGTGAAGCCCGCCGAACCCTTGTTCATGGCGCACATCCGTGTGCGCCACCCTGCGGGCGGCTTCGCCGTGCAAGACGGTAGTCCTGCCGTTTTGTCATTGCCAGGAACCGATATCGGCGTCGTTGCCTTCTCCTCCAGGCTGGCCATCGGCGCCGAAGCTCATCACATCGACGTCGCCATGGATGCCGGGGGCCAGATACTGGTAGCGATTGCCCCAGGGATCATTGGGCAGCTTTTCGAGGTAGGGCTTCCAGTTGGACGGAATCGGGGCGACGGTCGGTCGCGTGGTCAAGGCTTCCAATCCCTGCTCCTGGGTCGGATAGCGCATGTTGTCCAGGCGATACAGCTTGAGTGCCTGATACAGATTGGTTACGTCGGTACGCGCTGCGGTCACCCGAGCTTCGTCCGCTCGGCCGATCACGTTGGGCACGATCAGCGCCGCCAGCACGCCGATGATGACCAGTACCACCATCAACTCTATCAGGGTGAACCCTTCCATTCGATGGAGGGACCGCACGGCATGACGAGTGTGGGTGGAAGGGCGGAGACGCGTGAAAACAGGGAACGGAAAATTCACGAAGATGCCTGGGGCTCGAGTGAACGTGAGAGTATAGAATACTCGTCTGCCGAGCGGACGCGCGCTTTATACACCACGAAGCCAATTACGATATGTTTCCAAAAATTGGAGCTTTTGCCGTTTGGTTGGCAGCCACCGGAATCGCGACTTACTGGGGGATGGCGCTGTTGTCCGAGCCGGAGATACTGCCGCAAGGGATCCGGGTGGTCGATTTGCCGTCGCAAGCGACAGCGCCTGATCCCGAAGCGGTCGCCAGGCTGCTGGGGGCCGTGTCGAAGGCGCCCGCAACGCAGGCGCCGTACCAGTTGCTGGGTGTCGTCGCTTCGGTTGATCCATCCGACGCCCGCCGCCAGCAGCTCGATGCCGATTATGGCGTGGCACTCATCGGCTCGGCCAAGGAACCGCCCCATCCTTACCGAATCGGTTCGCGCCTGCCTGATGGCAATGTCCTGCTGAGCGTGGCGCGCAAATCGGTGGTCATCGGCCCGGCCGATGGCACCGGGTCGCAGACCACGCTGACCCTGCCCGATCCGCCGGCAACGACGTCCAAGCCGGAAGGGACGGCGAAGCCCGAGGAGCCGGCGAAGCCCGAGGAGCCGGAAAAGCGACGCAATCCATCGGGCTAGAGCGATGACGCTTGGCGGAGCGGCTACGCTGCCGCCGCCATGCACCTGAATGAACGTGGCCGCTCCGCCTGGCCGCGAGTGGGGCCTCGATGCGCCAGGTCGGAATGGGATGTCGGCGACGACGATGAAAGCCCGCGGTTTCAGTACGCGGCAGTACGGCGTGCCGGCGCCTGCCAGGCCGACTTCGGAGCGCCTGAATAAGCCAGCCGTTATGCGTGGCGCCCGCCCGATGCTCTCGACTCAAAGAAGTCTGATGCGATGCGTCATCCCCACGCAGGACCTGCCTTTAGTCGGGGGTGCACGGCTGTCCGGGGGAATTTCAGAAGCTGCCACGAGCCTTGATATGCCTGGGTTGGGGCGTGGAGGTGAGCGGACAGGACTGTGTTGCAGACCACAGACAAGCGGGTTTTGCTCCCTCCCTTTCGCACACGGTGCGAAAGGGGCTTTTGACGTTGGTTTGTGCCGCTGCCGGGCGGCGTTGCGGCCCTTGCCAAGGCGGAGGGCCCGAACAAGTGTTTTGTCCGCAAGGAACGTCAAGAGCGTAAAGACAGGACATCGAATCAATCTGCTTCACTCCGCCATTCTTCGCTTCTTTCTGTTGACTGATTGCCCTGTTCATGAATCTTCTGGTCAAGGTCCGAATGATTCAATATCCAGGCATAAAGTGACACATGAGCAATTAATGCGACAATGGCGAGAATTTGACACAAAAACCTGATGTGTCTCCTTGGGTTGCAGGGCGTGAGATCGAGCAGAATTTCCTTGCATATAAGCGGGTGGATTTCATAACGCCATCCGTCACGCAGTGGCTGAAAAAGGCCGTTTTCCAGGGATAAATCCCCTATAACTTGCTGGCTTCCGGGTAATTCTTCCCGCGACGGCGAGATTATGTTGCACTGCAGATATCGTTATGTCCGATTGCCCATCCCGGAATTTCTAATTTCCCAAAACAATCTCGTGCCGCGAGCATCCGCGTCGGTTCAAGAGGCCCTTGCAATCGTTGCAAGGCCAACCACCCACATGGGCCACGAGGAGATGAAAGTGAATAAGAATGTCCGTCATACCTGCTTATTTCTCTTGACGCTGTCCAGCAGCGCCGCGTTCTTGACCGGCTGCGGCGGCGACAGCGACAGTGACAGTTCGAGTTCATCGAGCTCGAGTTCGGACGCCACCTCGAGCGCGGACCTCTCGTGCGGCAGCAGCTCCAGCGGTATCTCCGACAGCGTGCTCACGGTCGCTGCGGGCGATACCTGCACGATCAGTGCGACCACGACACTGGACAGCGTCGTCATCGGTACCGGTGGTTATCTCTACGCGCCCAGCGGTTATGACGTGACCATGACCGTCGATGGCGTCGAGACCGGCCAGGCCTATGACTCGATCGACGACCTTGCCGGCTGGCTGCAGCCCGGCACCTACACCAGCTCGGCGACGGGCGGAGTCGTGCTGACGGTCACCACGCAGACCACGCAGACCGGTTCGAGCGACGTGTTCCCGATCCGCCAGGGCCTGTACGTGAACTCCAGCGGCATCGCCAGCGACTACTCGGTAGCGGCGAGCTGGGTCAACGGCACCACCCCGGGTGACAGCAGCGCTACCGGACTGGTGCTGACGTCCACCGGCTCCACCTTCGACGGCGTCTGGATCGACGGCGCCACCTACTCACTGACCAGCCCGACGATCTCGCTGACCGGCAACGGCCGCAGCGACTTCGTCGGCGACGGTGCCGGCATCGTCGGCACCGACGGCGCCACGGTGACGGTCGACGGGCTCACGCTCAACAACACCGGCGTGGTGCGTACCGCGGTGGTTTCGACCGGCGGCGCGAACGTGGTGGTGAAGAATTCGACCATCACCGTCGCCGGCGGCACCCTGCCCAGCGACTACGAGGCCAACGTCTCCGAAGACACCATGATCGCCGCGCCGTGGATGCTGGGCATCGAAGGCACCAACCGCGCCACGCTGGCGCTGGGCGAGAGCAGCATCGCCTCCTACATCAACAGCAGCATCACCGCCCAGGACTGGGGCGCGCTGTCGACCGACTCCGGCTCTGACGTCAAGCTCACGGCGATCAACAGCACCGTCACCGTCGAGGACTCCGGCTACGGCACCTATGCGATCGGCTCGTCCGACAACGAGATGCTGGGCGTCACCTACAACACCGCCACCTACCTCTCGATCTCGGCCAGCGGCACCAACACCGTCCACTTCGGCGACAGCACCGCCGATGCGGTGGCGACGCTGAACACCTCGAACTCGATCGGCCTGACCTCGACCGAGCTGGCGGCCCTGACCGAGCAGTCCTCGAGCCTGACCTCGAGCAAGTACGGCTTCATGACCTGGGGCGGCACCAACACGGTGACCATCGACGGCGGCACGACGGTGAGCACGGTCAATGCGTTGTTCGAGGACAAGGCGGAGGACTACACCACGACCTACAACGTCACCGGCAGCAGCAGCGAGGCACCGACGCTGAGCGCCGACAACGGTGTGATCGTGCAGGTCATGGACCAGGACGACCCGGGCATCGGTAGCACCTATACCGACGCGACGGCCACCTCGAGCACGACCGCGGACGTGCGCGCCGACACCACGCT
>JASGEB010000024.1:0-7269 GCA_047606785.1 Pseudoxanthomonas sp. | reverse complement strand
GTTCCCGTTAGAGCCCATCGCGACTGATGGCCCGAGGCCACCCGGAGCCGCTCCTGCAGAAGCCACAACCTTGCCCTCGCGCGCCAGCCGCGCGGCGCGGTGCAACTGGCTGCGGGTCGCGCGCGCCGCGCTGGCCGCATCGGTTTTTGGCGGGGCGACCGGACCGGCCAGCAACGGAGCCAGCAGCGCATCGGCCGGCTCCTGCTGCCAACGCAGGTCCTCGCACAGCAGGTGCAGCTGGCGGTGCAGCTCGCGCCACTCGCGCATGCGCAGGAAGCCGAGAAAATGGCGCGCGCACCAGTCGCGCAGCTTCGATTGGGTCAGCTCCTCGTGCGCCTGCCGGTAGGCCTCCCACAGGCGCAGGATGCCGACGAACTCCGAGCGCGCGTCGGCGAACTTCGCATGTGCGTTGTCGGCCGCCTCGCGCGCGTCGGCCGGGCGCTCGCGCGGGTCCTGGATGCCGAGGAAGGAAGTGATCGCCAGCATCGGCCGCAGGCAGCCGTGCTGTTGCGCGGCCACCAGCATGCGCGCCAGCTTCACGTCCACCGGCAGGCGCGCCATCTGCCGACCGATCGCGGTCAGCCGGCGCTGCTCGTCGATCGCGCCCAGTTCCAGCAACTGCTGCCAGCCGTCGGCGATGGCGCGCTCGTCCGGTACTTCGAGGAACGGGAACTCTTCTATCTTCCCCAGCCCCAGCTGCAGCATGCGCAGGATCACCCCGGCCAGCGAGGAACGGCGGATCTCCGGGTCGGTGAACTGCGGCCGCGCCTCGAAGTCGGCCTGCAAATACAGGCGGATGCACACGCCCTCGGCCACCCGCCCGCAGCGGCCGGCGCGCTGGTTGGCGCTGGCCTGGCTGATCGGCTCGACGTGCAGGCGGTCCAGCTTCTGCCGCGGGCTGTAGCGCTTGACCCGCGCCAGTCCGGGATCGATCACGTAGCGGATGCGCGGCACGGTCAGCGAGGTCTCGGCCACGTTGGTGGCCAGCACGATGCGCCGCTGCGCGCCGGGATCGAACACCGCGTCCTGGTCGCGCGCCGACAGCCGCGCATACAGCGGCAGGATCTGCGTATGCCGGTACTTGCGCCGCTCCAGCGCCTGGTGGACGTCGCGGATCTCGCGCTCGCCGGGCAGGAACACCAGCACGTCGCCGCGCGCGTCCTCGCCGGTGGCCTCGTCCACCGCGGCGACGATGGCGTCGGTGACGGTGAGGCCGGGACCCGGGGGAAAACCGGGACCCGGGACTCGGGACCCGGGACCCGGGGAAGAGCCGGAACCCCCGCCATCCCCGCCTTTTGCCGTTCCCGGTCCCGGGTCCCGGGTCCCGGGACCCGGCCCTTCCTCCAACGGCCGATACCGCACCTGCACCGGATACGTCCGTCCCTCGACCGCCACCACCGGCGCATCGTCGAAATGGCGGGCGAAGCGCGCGGTGTCGATGGTCGCCGAGGTGACCACCAGCTTCAGGTCCGGGCGCCGGCGCAGCAGGCCCTTGAGGTAGCCGAGCAGGAAGTCGACGTTGAGGCTGCGCTCGTGCGCCTCGTCGATGATCAGGGTGTCGTACTCACACAGCCAGCGGTCCGAGCCGACCTCGGCCAGCAGGATGCCGTCGGTCATGAACTTGATGCGGGTGTCGGCGCCGACCTGGTCGTTGAAGCGCACCTGCCAGCCGACCGTGCCGCCCAGCGGCACCTGCAGTTCCTCGGCCACCCGCCGGGCCACCGCGCGCGCGGCGATCCGGCGCGGCTGGGTACAGCCGATCATGCCGGCCGCACCGCGCCCGGCCGCCAGGCACAGCTTGGGCAGCTGGGTGGTCTTGCCCGAGCCGGTCTCGCCGGCGACCACCACCACCGGGTGGGCGCGGATCAGTTCGACGATGCGCGCGCCCTCGCGGGCGATCGGCAGGCTGGCGTCCAGCGCCGCCGCCGGCAACGACGCCGCGCGCGCCTGTCGCTGCGCCAGCGAAGCCTGCAGCGCGGCGGCGAAGCGATCGCGCAGGCCCGCATCGCCGGGATGCTCGTTCCAGCGCCGCCACAGGCCGAGCAGGCGGCCGCGGTCGCGGCTGAGCGCGCCGTCGAGGGCGGCGCGCGCCGCCAGCGGCCGCAAAGCAAACGAATCAATAGGTGACATCTATGACCACAAGTCGAACAAGCGATTTCAAAAACACATAGACAGCGGCTATTGTGAGCCATCCCCTTTCGCATGGAGTCCGTCATGGCCAAGACCAAGACCAAGACCAAAACCAAGACCAAGACCAAGACCAAGACCGCCAAAGCCAAGGCCACGCCGCTGGCCGCCGCCGCCCCGAGCGCGCCCAACATCGACATCGGCATCGCCGCGGCCGACCGCAGGAAGATCGCCGACGGCCTGTCGCACTACCTGGCCGACGCCTACACCCTGTACCTGAAGACCCACAATTTCCACTGGAACGTGACCGGCTCGATGTTCAACTCGCTGCACACCATGTTCGAGGACCAGTACACCGAACAGTGGGGCGCGCTGGACGACGTGGCCGAGCGCATCCGTGCGCTGGGCTTCAACGCGCCAGGCTCGTACCGCGAGTTCATCGCCCTGACCTCGATCAAGGAAGAACCGGGCCTGACCGACAGCGCCGACTGGCGCGAGATGGTGCGCCAGCTGGTGGTCGGCAACGAGGCGGTCTGCCGCACCGCCCGCCGCACCCTGGAGATCGCCGACGACGCCGGCGACGACCCGACCAACGACCTGATGACCCAGCGCCTGCAGACCCACGAGAAATACGCCTGGATGCTGCGCTCGCTGCTGCAGTGAGGCTTCCGTAGGAGCGCACCGCAGGGGCGCGATGGCTTTCGCGCGAAAGCCCGATCGCGCCCCTGCGGTGCGCTCCTGCGCATCATGGGGCCGATCGATGACCGCCCCGGTATCCTTGGCGGCGATGAACGACCCCGCTCCCGACCTGCCGCCCGCACAGCGCCTGCTGCGCGAGGTGTTCGGCCATCCGGACTTCCGCGGCCAGCAGGGCGAGATCGTCCGCCACCTCGCCGCCGGCCACGACGCGCTGGTGCTGATGCCCACCGGCGGCGGCAAGTCGCTGTGCTACCAGTTGCCGGCGCTGCTGCGCGCAGGCACGGCGATCGTGGTCTCGCCGCTGATCGCGCTGATGCAGGACCAGGTCGAGGCGCTGCGCCAGCTGGGCGTGCGCGCGGCCTTCCTCAATTCGGCGCTGGACGGCGAGGAGGCGCGCTTCGTCGAGGACGCGCTGCTGGCCGGCGAACTGGACCTGCTCTACGTCGCCCCCGAACGCCTGCTCACCCCGCGCTTCCTGGCCCTGCTCGAGCGCATCGACATCGCCCTGTTCGCCATCGACGAGGCGCACTGCGTCTCGCAGTGGGGCCACGACTTCCGCCCCGAGTACCGCCAGCTCACCGTGCTGCACGAGCGCTGGCCGGACGTACCACGCATCGCCCTGACCGCCACCGCCGACCCGCCCACCCAGGCCGAGATCGCCGAGCGCCTGCAGCTCGGCCAGGCGCGCCGCTTCGCCAGCTCCTTCGACCGCCCCAACATCCGCTACAGCATCGTCCAGAAGGACAACGCCAAGCGGCAGCTGCTGGACTTCCTGGCCGGCCACGCCGGCGAGGCCGGCATCGTCTACTGCCTGTCGCGGCGCAAGGTCGAGGAGACCGCGCAGTTTCTGCGCGAGCGCAGCATCGACGCCCTGCCCTACCACGCCGGCCTGCCGGCGCAGGAGCGCACGGACAACCAGCGTCGCTTCCTGCGCGAGGACGGCATCGTCATGTGCGCCACCATCGCCTTCGGCATGGGCATCGACAAGCCGGACGTACGCTTCGTCGCCCACCTGGACCTGCCCAAGTCGCTGGAAGGCTACTACCAGGAGACCGGCCGCGCCGGCCGCGACGGCGACCCGGCGCAGGCCTGGCTGTGCTACGGCCTGGGCGACGTGGTGCTGCTGCGGCAGATGATCGAGCAGGGCGAGGCCGGCGAGGAGCGCAAGCGGCTGGAGCGGCGCAAGCTCGACGCCCTGCTGGGCTACGCCGAGACCATGCAGTGCCGCCGCCAGGTACTACTGGCCAGCTTCGGCGAGACCTACCCCGGTCCCTGCGGCAACTGCGACAACTGCCTGGCCCCGCCGCAGGGCTGGGACGCCACCGAGGCGGTGCGCAAGCTGATGTCGGCGGTGTACCGCAGCGGCCAGCGCTTCGGCGCGGCGCACGTGATCGACATCCTGCGCGGCGCCGACACCGACAAGATCCGCCAGTTCGGCCACGAGCGATTGAGCACCTTCGGCATCGGCGCCGACCTGGACGCCAACGCCTGGCGCGGCATCGTCCGCCAGGTGGTGGCCAGCGGCCTGCTGGAAGTGGACGCGCAGGGCTACGGCGCGCTGCGCCTGACCGCCGCCAGCAAGCCGGTGCTGCAGGGTGCGCAGAGCGTGCTGCTGCGCCGCGACGCGGCCGGCCGGCGCAAGCGCAGCGAGCCGCGCACGCGCACCTCCACCGCCGTCCACGTCGACGGCGCCGACGCGCCGCTGTTCGAGGCCCTGCGCGGTCTGCGCGCGCAGCTGGCGCGCGAGCAGAACGTGCCGGCCTACGTGATCTTCCACGACGCCACCCTGCGCGAGATCGCCCGCCTGCGCCCGCGCGACATCGGCGAACTGGTGCGCGTGGCCGGCATCGGCAGTGGCAAGGTCGCCCGCTACGGCGAGGTCGTGCTGGAGGCCGTGCGCGCGGCCGGCTGACGCGCGGCCCGGGTTCCCCGCCGACCCCGCCATGCAGTCGCGCTCGGTCGCGCTCGCCACCGGCCTCCATGCCGTGAGCCGTGCTTGCCCGGCTGCCCGCTCTACACGCCCATGTAGCGCCCAGGCTGGTGGTTGAACATCAGCACCAGGCTGAGCACCACCGCCCCGATCGCCGAATACAGCACCTTGCCCGGCGCCAGCACCAGCAGTGCCGCCAGCATCAGCGCCATGTCGAAGCCCATCTGCAGCTTGCCCGCGCTCCAGCCACGGCTGCGCTGCAGGTACACGGCCAGGATGCCCACCCCGCCCAGGCTGGCGCGGTGGCGGATGAAGAACAGGATGCCCATGCCGGTCAGCGCGCCGCCGACGATGGCCGCGTACAGCGGGTGCATGCGATCGTAGCCGGCCCAGCGCGGCAGCAGGTCGGTCAGCAGGCCCACCGCCAGCACCGCGAAGAAGGTCTTGAGAGTGAACTCCCAGCCCATGCGTCGGATCGAGATCCAGTAGAACGGCAGGTTCACCAGCACGAACACCAGGCCGAAGTTCCAGCCGAAGGCGTAATGCGCCAGGAAGGCGACCCCGGCCATGCCGCCGATCATCAGCCCACCCTTGGCGAACACCGCCAGCCCCAGCGACGCGGTCAGCGTGGCCAGCAGCAGGCCCTGCGCGTCCTCGGCCGGTGTGTGACGCAGGGCCCTGGCATCGGCCCGGGTGCCGGCCAAATCCGGCGGCGGCGTCAGCGGCCCGGAGGTGATCGTGGTGCCGGGCGGCAACCGGTCCTCGCCGGTCTCGGGCATGTCGAAGGGGCCGTCGGACGGCGGCACCGCGTGGACATCGTCGGCAGGGACATGCATGGTGGTGGATGGGTGGACGGGCGGATCATTAGACCCGATCCGCACATGATTTGCTGCCCTGCAGCATCCAGGGCGCAGGCCGGGACAAAGGCCCGAACCGCCTGCGCACCGGCATTCCGGACCGGGGAAACACGATGCCCCGGCAAACCGGGGCATCGCAGGTCACAGCAGAAAGGACGGCGGGACTCACCGCGCCTCGGCCACTTCCACCCCGTCCAGGCCCTGGGCCAGGGTCCTGGCGTCGCCGCCCTGGGCCAGCTTGATGCGCAGGCGCACCTCGTTCTGCGAGTCGGCGTAGCGCAGCGCGTCCTCGTAGCCGATCTCGCCGGCCTGGTACAGCTCGAACAGGCTCTGGTCGAAGGTGCGCATGCCCAGGTTGGTGGATTCCTTCATCACTTCCTTGAGCTTGTGGATCTCGCCGTCGCGGATGTAGTCCTGCACCAGCGGCGTGCCCAGCAGGATCTCCATCGCCACCCGCCGGCCCTTGCCGTCCGGGGTCGGCACCAGCTGCTGGGCGACCACGCCCTTGAGGTTGAGCGAGAGGTCCATCAGCAGCTGGCCGCGACGGTCCTCGGGGAAGAAGTTGATGATGCGGTCCATCGCCTGGTTGGCATTGTTGGCGTGCAGGGTGCACAGCACCAGGTGGCCGGTCTCGGCGAAGGCGATGGCATGGTCCATACCCTCGCGGGTGCGCACCTCGCCGATCATGATGACGTCGGGGGCCTGGCGCAGGGTGTTCTTCAGCGCCGCCTCCCAGCTGTCGGTGTCGATGCCGACCTCGCGCTGGGTGATGATGCAGCCCTCGTGCTTGTGCACGAACTCGATCGGGTCCTCGATGGTGATGATGTGGCCGGTCGAGTTCTGGTTGCGGTAGCCGATCACCGCCGCCAACGAGGTCGACTTGCCGGTGCCGGTGGCGCCGACGAAGATGATGATGCCGCGCTTGGTCATCGCCAGGGTCTTGATGATCGGCGGCAGGTTGAGCTCCTCCACGCTCGGGATCCTGGACTCGATCCGGCGCAGCACCATGCCCACCTGGTTGCGCTGGTAGAAGCAGGACACGCGGAAGCGGCCCACGCCCGACACGCCGATGGCGAAGTTGCACTCGTGGGTCTTCTCGAACTCCTCGCGCTGCTGCGGGGTCATCACGTTCAGCACCAGGTCGCGGCTCTGCTGCGGGGTTAGCGGCGCCTGGGTGATCGGCGAGATCTTGCCGTGGACTTTGATCGCCGGCGGCATGCCGGCGGTGATGAACAGGTCCGACGCCTTCTGGTGCGCCATCAGTTTGAGGAAGCTGGTGAAGTCGATGGTGCTCATCTGGGAATCTCCGGGACCCGGGACCCAGGACCCGGGACCGGATCAGCCACAGCTGACGCCAGTGCACGGATTCGGGGCTGCCATCGGTCCGCTCAAATGGAAAATCGGAAACGTTCTGCTGCCCTTCCGGGACCCGGGTCCCGGGTCCCGACATCACTCGAACAAGCGCTTGTCCTTGGCGTATTCCTTCGCCTGCAGACGGGTCACCTGGCTGCGCTTGACCAGGTCCTGCAGGTGCTGGTCCAGGGTCATCATGCCGAACTGCTGGCCGGTCTGGATGGCCGAGTACATCTGCGCCACCTTGTCCTCGCGGATCAGGTTGCGGATGGCCGGGGTGCCGACCATGATTTCCCACGCTGC
>JASGEB010000023.1:0-16146 GCA_047606785.1 Pseudoxanthomonas sp. | reverse complement strand
GGTGAAGCTGGGCGCGGCGATGGCCGTCAGGATCGCCAGCACGGCGACCGTCACCATCATTTCGACCAGCGTGAACCCGCCGGCCGGTCTGCCGTGTTCCCCGATGCTTGCCATATTTCCCCGAGCCTTGTGGCCTACGCACCCGGCTGCCGGGCGCGAGGACAAGCTAGAGGCTGGCCATGCTGGCCTTAAGTCGCTTCTTGTCGACTTTGTGTCACTTCGAGGCACTCAATGGTCTTCGTTGAAACAAACTGAGTACTGCTCGATGCGAACGAAATGGACTGTCGATGCTTGTGCAGTGGTCCGGACCATCGCGGCTGTGTGAAAGCACATCCTTGTTTCTCAATGGATACGGATAGCCGTGCCCTGATGGCTGGCGGCAGATGTTTGCACCCGCCACGTCGAGAGTTGGATTGCAGGTCTGACACATACGCCCGGCCGGGGCAACGCAGGCATTCCGAAAAGCGGCCGTTTCGGGCTGACGTGCGGTGGGGCTTTTGCTTTCCCTTCTCCCGGCGGGAGAAGGGAAAGGCAGAAGCTCAGTGCTCCGACACGTCGGTCGCGGCTTCGGCGGCGCGGGGTTGGGTGGAGCGCCACTGGGACATCGGGGGTTGCGGCTCGGCGGCAGGGCCGGCTTCGGGGGCCTGGTCGGCGGCTTCGACGGTGTTGTCGGTGTCGCCATCGGCTTCGGCGGCCGCATCGGCGGCCAGGCCGGCCTGCCAGGCGGCCAGGGCGCTCTGCAGGGAGGAGAAGACCGTGGCGACCGAGCTGGCCACTTGCATCCAGCGGCCGTCGGCCAGAGCGCGAGCGGGCCGGGACTTGCCGAGCAGGAAGCCGGCGATCACGCCGGCGCCGACGATCCGCCACGGCGTCCAGCTGCGCCGCCAGGCCGTGCCGGCGGCCAGTAGATGATTGTGGGTCTGTTCGATGTGGCCGGCGACCCGCTGCTCGGCCCGCGCCACCCGCCGCTGCAGTTGCGTCAGTTTCATGGGCCGGCCCTGCGCACGCGGTTGTCCAGGTCGTGATCGACCTCGGCCGTCGCCGGGTCCGCCTGCGCCGGAGAAGGCGCGTCCGGCGTGCCGGTGTCATCGCCAGTGGCCGGTCCCGCCGGGCCGCCGCCCTGGTCCTCGTCCTCGTCGTCCATGTCGCCCAGGCCCAGGGCATGCAGCTGGCGACGGGTGGCGTCCATCCGACTCAGATCGAAGTAGTGCCGCATGCGCCACACGCCCAGCGCGGTCACCGCCAGGCTCAGCGCGGTGGCGATCGCCAGCGCGGCCAGCCAGGACAGCCCGATCACTTCGCGCAGCAGGGCGATCAGGGTGGCCATCAGCAGCAGCCAGCCGGAGGCGCCGAACACCACCGTCACCGCCAACCATACCGCTGCGCGCGCCAGCCCCAGCCGGGCCAGGGCGAAGTCGGCCAGGACCAGCCGGTGCAGCGCGCGCAGCGCATCCACGCCGGCGCCGAGGCCGGCACGGGCCTCGCGTTCGATGCGGCGCAGGCTGTCGTGCAGGGAAGGCGCCGGACCGGCGGTGCCGGCGCCTTCCTCGGCCGGTGGCGGTGCGGAGGAATCCACGCGGCGGCGTGGCTCAGTCGCTGCTGCGGCCCAGCTTGGCGATCAGCCAGCCGGCGGCCAGGGCCACGCCGAAGGACGCCAGCGGCCGTTCGCGGATCAACTCGGCGGCGCTGTCGATCAGGTCCTTGCCCTTGTCCAGCAGCGCGTCCATCTGCTCGCGCGCGGCGTCGCCGCTCAGCTCGGCGGCGGCCAGGCCCGAGAGCGCGCCGTCGGCCAGTTCGGCCTTGACCTGGGCCTTGCCCAGCTTCAGTTCGTCGCCGGCCGCGCTGGTGGCGCCTTTGATGGCATCGCCGGCGGCGGTGGCGGCCGACTTCAGATGGGCGCCGGCGTCGCCGAGGTTGGCCTTGACGTCCTGGGTGGCGGAGGGAGGGGTCATTGCGGTCTCCTGCGGCTTGGGGTGGGGGGACATGCCGCAATCTACAACGTACCGGCATGAATGACCCGTCACGGTGCGCGCGGCGCTCACCGCATCAGCAAGCGCCCGCTGGCGTCGCCGCGCAGGATCTGCAGCAGCAACTGCTGCGGCTTGTTCTTGCGCAGGCCGGCGCCGAAGGACGCCAGGTCGGTGAACGGGACGCCGACGACGGTGACGATGATGTCGCCGGCGCGCAGACCGCTGTTCCAGGCGCGGCTGCCCTGGTCCACCGCGGTGACCTTGATGCCGCCTTCGGCGCCCAGTTGCTGCAGTTGCTGGCGGGTGGCTTCGTCGACCTCGTCCAGGCGCGCGCCGGTCAGGCGCGCGTCGAGGGCCGCACCGTCGATGTTGCGCGCCATCTCCTTGAGGGTGGCGGTGAGCTGCAGCGGCTTGCCGTCGCGGCGCACGTCCAGGCTGACCTTGCCGCCCACGCCCTGCAGGCCTTCGAAGTTGTGCAGCGCCGCCGCCGAGTCGATGCGCTGGCCGTTGGCGGCCACCACCACGTCGCCCGGCTGCAGGCCGGCGGTGGCGGCGGCCGAGCCCGGGTAGACCGCGGTCACCACCGCCCCGCCCGGACCGTCCAGGCCGAGGCCGTCGGCCAGACGCTGGGTCAGATCCTGCGCGGTCAGGCCGAGGGTGCCGCGGTGGACCACGCCGTTGTTGGCTATCAGCTGCTGGGCGATGTTGCGGGCCAGGTCGGCCGGGATGGCGAAACCCAGGCCGATGTTGCCGGCCATCGAGCCGCGCGGGTTGAAGCTGGCGGTGTTGATGCCGACCAGCTCGCCGCGCAGGTTGACCAGCGCGCCGCCGGAGTTGCCCGGGTTGATCGAGGCGTCGGTCTGGATGAAGTTCTGGTAGCCGGCCACCGGGATGCCGCTGCGGCCCACCGCCGAGACGATGCCCGAGGTCACCGTCTGCCCCAGCCCGTAGGGATTGCCCAGCGCCACCACGAAGTCGCCCACCTGCAGGCGGTCGCTGTCGCCCAGCGGGATGGCGGTCAGGTTCTGCGCCGGGATGCGGATCAGGGCCACGTCGGTGTCCGGGTCCGAGCCGATGAATTCGGCCTCCAGGGTGCGCCCGTCGGACAGCGTCACCGACACGCCGTCGGCGTTCTCCACCACGTGGTGGTTGGTCAGCACGTAGCCTTTGGCCGCATCGATGACCACCCCCGAGCCGAGCGCGCGCTGCACGCGTTCCTGCGGCATGTCGGGGATGCCGAACATGCGCCGCAGCACCGGGTCGTCGGCGAACGGCCCCAGCGGGCTGGCCACGCGCACGGTGCGGCGGCTGTACACGCTCACCACCGCCGGGCTGACCCGCTTGAGCATCGGCGCCAGCGACGGCACGGGCGTGCCTTCCACTGCCGCCGGCAGGGTGGTGCCGCCGATCGCCGGCAGTACCTGCGCCGCCGCCGGCGGCGGCCCGGCGTGGGCGTCGCGATCCAGCAGCTGGTAGCCGCCCACGGCGGCGAAACCGCCGAATGCGGCGGCGGCGGACAGGACGAGCAGGGTGGGCAGCGGGCGCATGGATCGGGGAGGCGTCGGCGAGAGCGTGGACAGGGTACGCGTGGACTGCGCGCACGCGTTGCGCCAGCGCAGCCACGAAGCTGAACGAGTGTCGCCGTGGCCGCCTAAACCGCTCATGAAACCGCCGCTTCGGCGCGCCGCGGCGGTTCCACGCGCGCCCTGCCCGGCGCAACGCTGCGGCCGGCTGTGGCGGCGTTGACACCGGCCCTGGCCCGGCTTAACGTCGGTTTCCTGTCCCCACTACATCTTGCGAGTGGGCGGCCAGAGGGCCCCAAGCCATAGGGTTCGAGCTTGGGAAGGTTCAGGCGCCTTCAGGGGTTGGCGCATGCCGCAGTCGGATACGCCGCCGCAACATGGGCGGCCACACAATCCGGGCTTGGTTCGAGCGTGTGTCCTGCGCAGCCGGGCCGGTCGCCCACCTGTATACCCGCCATCGCGTCGACCCGATCCGGTCGCCGGCCCGGTCTGACCGGCGGCGGCTTTTTCTTCCAGCTTTGCAAGGAGACAACCAGGACATGAGCACGGTGCGCCTCGAGGCGGTCAAGACGGACAAGGCGGCGCGGGAGATCCCGATGCAGCCGGCATCCTGGGACATCTGGGACAAGAAGTACCGCTTGAAGACCAAGGCCGGCGCGCCGCTCGACGCCGACATCGACGGTACCTACCAGCGCGTGGCGCGCGCCCTGGCCGATGCCGAGCCGAGCGAGGACAAGCGCAGCTACTGGTACGAGCGCTTCCTGTGGGCGTTGCGCCGCGGCGCCATCCCGGCCGGCCGCATCACCTCCAACGCCGGTGCACAGGAGCACAAGCCGGCCACCAGCACGATCAACTGCACCGTCTCGGGCACGATCGTCGACTCGATGGACGGCATCCTGGAGAAGGTCCACGAGGCCGGCCTCACCCTCAAGGCCGGCTGCGGCATCGGCTACGAGTTCAGCACGCTGCGGCCGAAGGGCGCGTTCGTGGCCGGCGCCGGCGCCTACACCTCCGGGCCGATGTCGTTCATGGACATCTTCGACAAGATGTGCTTCACCGTGTCCAGCGCCGGCGGCCGCCGCGGCGCGCAGATGGGCACCTTCGACGTGTCCCACCCGGACGTGAAGGACTTCATCCGCGCCAAGCGCGAGGACGGCCGCCTGCGCCAGTTCAACCTGTCGCTGCTGATCACCGACGGCTTCATGCAGGCGGTCGAGCACGACGCCGACTGGCCGCTGGTGTTCCCGATCAGCCGCAAGGAAGAGGCCGACACCGACCTGGCCGACCCGGACAAGGTGATCTGGCGCGACTGGCCCGTCCATGACAACTACCTCGTGCGCGACGACGGCCTGGTGGCCTGCAAGGTGTACGGCCACATCCGGGCCCGCCACCTGTGGGACATGATCATGGTCTCTACCTACGACTACGCCGAGCCGGGCTTCATCCTGATCGACAAGGTCAACGAGATGAACAACAACTGGTGGTGCGAGAACATCCGAGCGACCAACCCGTGTGTGACCGCCGATACCCGCCTGGCGACCCAGTTCGGCATGGTGCCGATCGGCGAGTTGTACGCGGCCGGCGTCGCGCTTCAGGCCACGGTCGATACCCGCACGCTGGCGGTCGGTGGCAGGGGTACCGCGGTGCGCCCGGCCAAGCCGGCGTTCATGACCGCCGCGCGTGCGCCGGTCTATCGCGTGCGCAGCGAGGACGGCTACGAGATCAAGGCGACCGAGTGGCACGATTTCTATACCGAGCGCGGCAAGATCAAATTGCGTGAGTTGCAGGTCGGCGATCGCCTGCTGGTGCAGTCGGGGAAGGGCCAGTTCGGTTCGCAGGGCAGCGAGGATCTGGGATTGCTGCTCGGCCTGTTGACCGGCGATGGTCATTTCACCAACCGCGGCAAGGGCCAGGAAGCCGCGGTGATCACGTTGTGGGGCGAGGAGCGCGCGCTTGCCGATCGTGTCGCCGTCTATGTCAATACGCTGATCGCCGGCGCCAGCCTGCACGCAAGCCATCGCCAGTACAGCGTGTCCCCGGTGGCGGTGCCGGAGCGCAACCAGGTCTTCATCCGCTCGGTGGTGCTGGCGCGACTGCTGGAGCATTACGGATTCACCCGCAGCAGCAAGCTCAAGGTGCCCGAAGTGATCTGGCGCGGCAGCGAGGCCTGCGTGCGCGCCTACCTGCGCGCGCTGTTCCAGACCGACGGCACGGTCAACATCTCCGCGCGCAGCCAGAGCTGCTCCATACGCCTGGCATCGAGCCAGGAAAGCCTGCTCAAGGACGTGCAGATGCTGCTGGCGAATTTTGGCGTGTTCTGCCGGCTGCGCAAGCGCCGGGATGCGCGGGCGACCGCCCTGCCGGATGGCCATGGTGGCGAGCGCGACTATCCGTGCGCCGAGCAGTTCGAATTGATCGTCGATGGCGAGTCGCGCGAGTGCTTCATGCGCCAGATCGGCTTCCTGCTGCCGGCCAAGAACGAGAAATACGCCGGCTGGGTGCAGGACAAGGTACTGCGCAAGACACAGCGTTACGCGTCGCGGATCGCTTCGATCGAATACGTCGGCGAGGAGGCGGTGTTTGATACCACCCAGCCCGATCAAAACTCGGTTGTTTTCAATGGCCTGGTGACCGGGCAATGCGGCGAGCAGCCCTTGCCACCCTACGGGGCTTGCTTGTTAGGCTCGGTCAACCTGACCGGCTTCGTGCGCGATGCGTTCACCGAGCAGGCGCGCTTCGACTGGGAGGAATACAAGGAAGTCGTGCGCGTGTTCACCCGCATGCTCGACAACGTGGTCGAGGTCAACGGCCTGCCGCTGCAGCGCCAGCGCGAGGAGATCCTGCACAAGCGCCGCCACGGCATGGGCTTCCTCGGCCTGGGCAGTACGCTGACCATGCTGAGGGTGAAGTACGGCAGCGCCGAGTCCTGCGAGTTCACCGAGCGCATCGCCCGCGACATGGCCTTGGCCGGCTGGGAAATCGGCTTGGCGCTGGCCCGGGAGAAGGGCGCCGCGCCGATCATGGAGGAACGCTTCGAAGTCACCGCCGAGATGCTGCGCAAGCGCCCGGAGATGGCCCGGGACGGCTGGCGCGTGGGCCAGCGGATCCCCGGCAAGGTGCTGCATGCGAAGTATTCGCGCTACATGCAGCGCATCGCCACGGTCGCGCCGGAACTGGTCGACGAACTGGCCGAGGCCGGTGCGCGCTTCACCCACCACAGCTCGATCGCGCCCACCGGCACCATTTCGCTGTCGCTGGCCAACAACGCCTCCAACGGCATCGAGCCGTCCTTCGCCCACCACTACAGCCGCAACGTGATCCGCGAGGGCAAGAAGACCAAGGAGAAGGTGGACGTGTTCTCCTATGAGTTGCTGGCCTACCGCGAGTTGGTCAACGCCGGGGCGATGCCGTTCGCCGAGGACGCCGAGGCGAAGTTGCCGGACTACTTCGTCGCCGCCGACGACATCAGTCCGAAGGAACACGTGGACGTGCAGGCCGCGGCGCAGAAATGGGTGGATTCGTCGATCTCCAAGACCGCCAACGTGCCCACCGACTATCCCTACGAGGACTTCAAGGACATCTACCGCTACGCCTACCAGCAGGGCCTGAAGGGCTGCACCACCTTCCGCTTCAACCCGGCCGCCTTCCAGGGCGTGCTGGTCAAGGAGGCGGACCTGGAGAACACCACCTACCGCTTCGAGCTGGAGGACGGCACGGTGGTGGAGGCCAAGGGCAACGAGCAGATCGAGTACGACGGCGAGCTGCATACCGCCGCCAACCTGTTCGATGCGCTGAAGGAAGGCTATTACGGTAAGTTCTGAGCGTCTTCGCGATCGATTTTCCGTCGTACCCGCCGCACCGCTGTTCGTCATCGTCCGCAATCCCTACGACCGCGCCCCGAGGAGGGCATCATGAGCAATGGCAACGGTGTAACGGCGACCTTGTCCGAGGTTGCCGAGAGCGTGAAGGAAAAGGCCTCCGAGATCGGCAGCGCCGTGGTGGTGGAGGCCCGGGCCGTCGCTGGCCAGGCCGGCGTGGCGGTGGCCAAGCGGGCCAAGGCGGTGAAGAAGGCGGTCGGCAAGCGCACCGCCAAGGTCGCCAAGGCGGTCAAGAAAGCCACCGCTTCGGCGAAGAACAAGCTGGCCGCCGCCAGCGCCGCCGGCAAGGCCGAGGCCGCCGCCCTGAAGAAGCAGGGGGTGGGCCGCAAGGTCGCGGCCAAGAAAGCCGTCAAGAAAGCCGCGGTGAAGAAGGCGGCCGCCACCAAGGCGGTGAAGAAGGTGGTCAAGAAGGTCGCCGCGAAGAAGACCGCGGCGAAGAAGGCTGTCAAGAAGGCCGTCAAGAAGGCGGCGAAGCAATAGGCGGGACCGCCGCCTCCGGTCCTCCCCGCGCGGGAGGATCGGGACAGGGCGTTGCCCTCCACTCACCCCGACACGCAGCACCAGGAAGCCGTCCATGGCCGTCAAGATCGACAAGAAAATCAAGGCGTATGCCGTCGTCCGTCCGGAAGACAAGGCGCGCGAGGCCGCGCCGCCGGTGCCGGTCGAGGCGGTGCCTCGCGCCGAGGCCGAGGCCGAGCTGCCCAAGGCCGACATCATCCAGATGCACGAGCGCATCGAGCGCCCGGACGTGCTGATCGGCAGCACCTACAAGATCAAGTCGCCGATGGTCGAGCACGCCATGTACGTGACCATCAACGACATCGTGCTCAACGCCGGCACCGAGCACGAGCACCGCCGTCCGTTCGAGATCTTCATCAACTCCAAGTCGATGGAGCATTTCCAGTGGATCGTGGCGTTGACCCGGATCATGTCGGCGGTGTTCCGCAAGGGCGGAGACGTGACCTTCCTGGTGGACGAGATGAAGGCGGTGTTCGACCCGCGCGGCGGCTACTTCAAGGCCGGCGGCGTGTACATGCCTTCGCTGGTGGCCGAGCTGGGCAGCATCGTCGAGGAACACCTCAAGTCCATCGGTCTGCTGCACGACCCGGAGATGGACCCGCGCCAGCGCGCCGTGCTGGCCGAGAAGCGCAGGCAGTACGAGGAGCGTTCAAAAAAACCCCCTGGGGCGAGCCCGGTCGCCGCGCCTGCTTCCCCCGCGCCGGCGGGAGCCGGCGCCGGCAGGGCGGATGCGGGCAACCCGACCACCACCGCCGACCACGAAGAGGATGTCGCCGTCACCGGCGACGGCGCCTCCTTCCCGCCCTCGGCCAGCATGTGCCACAAGTGCAATACCAAGGCCATGGTGATCATGGACGGCTGCCAGACCTGCCTGAACTGCGGCTACAGCAAGTGCGGGTGAGCCGGTCGGGAAGAGCCGGGGAGCGGAGGCCCTGATCCGGACCGCGCTCGGGTAGACTGCCGCTGCGCCACCTCCCTTGCCGATGCACGGCGCCGTAAGCGTTCAACGTCAACCAACGCATCCTCCGCGACCATGGCGGCCGGCGGATGGTGCGTGCCGGTCGTCCGCGACGCGCATCGTTCCGCCGACCCGGCGGCCGCTCTTTCCTGCTTGAAGGAGCGAACGATGACGAACTTTCTCGACGACGCGCCGCTGCGCCGCCTGGTCTGGCTGACCCTGGCGCTGTTCCTGACCTATCTGGCGGTGGCCATGGCGCTGCCGGCGGTGGCCGTGCAGGTCTCCCATGGCCTGCGCCTGGGCAACGTGGCGTCCGGGCTGGCGGTGGGTATCGCTGGTACTTGGCATGCAGCGCGCGCGGCCGCCGGCCGGCGGCTGAGGCCGGCGGACGGGCAGCGCGGCGGCGTACCGGCGCAGGGCATGCGCGTTTCCCCGGTACTTCCGGCCGATCCGCGCATCGCTGTGCCGCCGTAGACTCGCCGGCCTCGCGGGCGCGACCCGCTCCAGGCCACAGGAACGACGATGCACGCATCCACGCAGGCACGGCTGATGCTGGCGTTGGCCACGGCGCTGGCGACGCCGGCGCCGGCCCGGCCGGCCGACGCCGCACCGGCGCAGCCCGCCCTCACCGTGCTGACCCGCGACAGCGGCCGCCCGTGCGCGCCGGAGCAGGAGGCGGTGACGTTCGAACACGCCGACCTGGCCTTCAAGGTGATCCCGGCCGAGCGGCGGCTGGAGGGCGACGCCAGGCTGACCTTCCGCGCCCGCTCGCCGCTGGCGGCGCTGGTGGTCGACCTGGACCGCAACTACACGGTCAGCCGGGTCGAGGTGGACGGCCGGGCGATCGCCGCCGGCGCCTGGAGCAACCCCGAAGGGCGCATGCGCATCGCCCTGCCCAGGCCGCTGGCGGCGGGCCGGGCGGTGACCCTGCGCATCGTCTACGCCGGCCGGCCGCACGTGGCCGCCAAGGCGCCGTGGGACGGTGGCTTGGTCTGGGCCACCGCGCCGAGCGGCGAGCCGTGGGTGGCCTCGGCGGTGGAGGGCGAGGGCTGCGACCTGCTGTGGCCGTGCATCGACCATCCGCAGGGCGAGCCGGCGCTGGTGGACGAGCGCATCACCGTGCCGGCGCCGCTGGTGGCGCCCGGCAACGGCCGCTTCCTTGGCATGCAGGAGCACGGCGGCTGGCGTACCTACCATTGGCGCACCCGGCAGCCCGACACCTATGCGGTGACGATCAATGTCGGCCCGTTCGAGCAGCTCAGCGGCGAGTACCGCAGCCGCTACGGCAACACCGTCCCGCTGGCGTTCTGGTACCTCAAGGGCAACCAGGCCAAGGCGCGCGAACTGTTCGAAGAGTTCTCGAAGATGCTCGAGTTCTTCGAGGGCGTGATCGGGCCGTACCCGTTCGGCGACGAGAAGATGGGGGTGGTCGAGACTCCGCACCTGGGCATGGAGCACCAGACCGTCAACGCCTACGGCAACGGCTACAAGCGCGACAAGTACGGCTACGACTGGCTGCTGCAGCACGAGTTCTCGCACGAGTGGTTCGGCAACCAGCTGACCAACGCCGATTGGGACGACATGTGGCTGCACGAGAGCTTCGCCACTTACATGCAGCCGCTGTACCTGCAGTACCTGCGCGGCGAGATGGACTACCGCGCCGCGCTGCTCGACCAGCGCGCCGGGGTGGTGAACCAGGTGCCGATCGTCAGCGGCCACACCATGACCGAAGAGGCGGTCTACAACCACGACGACGGGCCGGGCAACGACATCTACTACAAGGGCTCGTACATGCTGCACACGCTGCGCTGGCTGATCGGCGACGAGGCCTTCTTTCGCAGCATCCGCGAGCTGGTGTACGGCAGCGACGATCCGAAGCCGGGCGGCTTCGGGCCGCGCTACGCGACCACCCGCGACTACATCGACATCGTCGACCGCGTCACCGGCAAGGACTACCGCTGGTTCTTCGACGTCTATCTCTATCGCGCGGCACTGCCCGAACTGCTGGCCGAGCGCGACGCGACCGGCCTGGCGCTGCGCTGGAAGGTGCCGGGCGACCTGCCGTTCCCGATGCCGGTGCAGGTGCGCCTGGGCGGCAATCCCGGGCGGGTGGTGAGCGTGCCGATGGCCGATGGCCGCGGCCATGTCGCGCTGGCGCTGGGCCAGCTGTACACGCTCGACCCCGACTCGCGGCTGCTGCGCGAGGAACCGCGCTTCGCCCGGGCGCGTGTCGATGCACAGGCGCGCGCCGCCGCCGAGGCGCAGCGCAAGGCCGGGCAGGACACGCCCTGACGGCCTGCTGCATTTCTTCAGCGCGCCGGCGCGGGCAGTTCGAACGTGGCCAGCACCGGGAAGTGGTCCGACGGCCAGACGTCGCCTTGGTGGGTGTCCAGGGTGCGTGCCTCCAGCAGCCGCAGGCCGCGGAACAGGATCCAGTCCAGCCGCCGGTCGGGCTTGCCGGTGAAGTCGTGGAAGGTTAGTTCCGGGCCCTGGCGCCGCGGCGCGGTCAGCCAGGCATCGGCCAGCACGGCGGTCAGCGCCGCATGCACGGGGCTGGCCGGGGTGGTGTTGAAGTCGCCGGTGAGCACGAACGGCTCGTCGGCCGGCAGCTGCGCCAGCCGCTGTAGGATCAACCGCGCGCCGCGCAGGCGCGCGTCCTCGTCCTGCTCGCGGTAGGGCAGGTGGGTGTCGAACAGGGTGAAGGTGGCGCCGTCGGCGCGCCGGCGGAAGCGCGCCCAGGTGACCATGCGCGGATAGGGATGGCCCCAGCTGATGCTGCCGGGCACGTCCGGGGTGGCGGACAGCCAGAAGTCGCCGGAATCCAGCAGCTGCAGACGGTCGCGACGGAAGAACAGGCCCATGTGCTCCTCCATCCCGCCCTGGCCGCCGTCGCGGCCGCGGCCGACCCAGGCCCAGGCGTGCAGGCGCGCCAGCAGGTCGGCGGCCTGGCGCGGCACCAACTCCTGGGTGCCGAGCACGTCCGGGTCGGCCTCGGCGATGGTGCGCGCCATCAGGTCGCGGCGGGCCTCCCAGGCACGCGGGCCGGTGTCCACCGGCACCCGCACATTGAAGGTCATCACCCGCAGCGGCGCGGCCGCCGCGGCGCCGGTGGCCAGGCCGGCCAGGGCGAGCGCGAAGGCCAGGGCCAGGCGGACCCGGACGGCCCGGGAGGTTTTCTTGCGCATGTCGGGAACCTCTGCAACGGGAAGCGGTCAAGGTAGCGGCTCCCGGCTCCCGGCTCCCGGTCCCCGGTCCCCGCAACCCGCAACCCGCAACCCGCAACCCGTTCCACCCATGCAACGCTCGAGACAGTTCCTGTACCTGGCAGTCCAATAAATACATTGCTAGACTCCTGCCCATGACCCAGACCGCTCCCGCCACCGCGCTGGTGGCCAACAACCTCCCCATTCCCAGCCCGCTCGGCTCGCTGGAGGCCTACATCGGCGCCGTGCACCAGATCCCGGTGCTCAGCGTCGACGACGAGCAGGCGCTGGCCCGACGCTTCCGCGACCACGAGGACCTGGACGCGGCGCGCGAACTGGTGCATTCGCACCTGCGCTTCGTGGTGCACGTGGCGCGCGGCTACAGTGGCTACGGCCTGCCGCTGGGCGACCTGATCCAAGAAGGCAACATCGGCCTGATGAAGGCGGTCAAGCGCTTCGACCCGGACATGGGCGTGCGCCTGGTGTCCTTCGCGGTGCACTGGATCCGCGCCGAGATGCACGAGTTCATCCTCAAGAACTGGCGCATCGTCAAGGTCGCCACCACCAAGGCCCAGCGCAAGCTGTTCTTCAACCTGCGCAAGGCCAAGACCCGGCTGGGCTGGATGAACGCGGCCGAGGTCAGCGCGGTGGCCAGGGACCTCAACGTCTCCGAGCACGAAGTGCTGGAGATGGAGGCGCGCCTGTCCGGCCGCGACATCGGCTTCGACGCGCCGGCCGATGAGGACGACGACCACGCGCCGCCGTCGCCGGCCGCCTACCTGGTCGCCGACGGCGAGGACCCCTCGCAGGTCTACGAGCGCGCCGACAGCGAGGACCACCAGATGGAACTGCTGCGCGAGGGCCTGGCCGAACTGGACGCCCGCTCGCGCGACATCATCGCCCGCCGCTGGCTGGACGCCGATTCCAAGGTGACCCTGCAGGAACTGGCCGACGAGTACGGCGTGTCCGCCGAGCGCATCCGCCAGATCGAGGCCAACGCGATGAAGAAGATGAAGGCGCTGTTCGCCGCCTGATCGGCGCCATCGACGCGCTGGAAACGCACGGCCCGGGCAACCGGGCCGTGCGCGTTTGTGGGCGGCGCCCGGTGCGGCCGGGCGCTGTGCGAAAATGGCGGCCTTTCCCGTTTCGTTGCAGGTGCGCGCGTCATGTCGGACCCGGCCGTTCCCGCTTTCCAGCTGCAGCCCTCGGCGCAGGCGCGCACGCCCGAACAGCGCGCGCAGATCCTGGCCAACCCCGGCTTCGGCCAGTATTTCACCGACCACATGGCGGTGGTGCGCTGGGACGCGGACAACGGCTGGCACGACGCGGTGGTGCAGGCCTACGGGCCGATCGCGCTGGACCCGGCGGCCAGCGTGCTGCACTACGCGCAGGAGATCTTCGAGGGCCTGAAGGCCTTCCGCCACGCCGACGGCTCGGTGTGGAGCTTCCGCCCGCAGGCCAACGCCGCGCGCCTGCAGCGCTCGGCCCGGCGCCTGGCGCTCCCGGAACTGCCGGCGGAGACCTTCGTCGAATCGCTGCGCGCGCTGCTGAAGCTGGACGCGGCCTGGGTGCCGGAAGGCGGCGAGTCCAGCCTGTACTTCCGCCCCTTCATGATCGCCGACGAGGCCTTCCTGGGCGTGCGCGCGGCGCGCAAGGCCAGCTACTACGTGATCGCCAGCCCGGCCGGTTCGTATTTCAAGGGCGGCATCAAGCCGCTGACCATCTGGGTGTCGCAGGACTACACCCGCGCTGGCCGCGGCGGCACCGGCGCGGCCAAGTGCGGCGGCAACTACGCCGCCTCGCTGCTGCCGCAGCAGCAGGCCTACGCCAACGGCTGCGAGCAGGTGCTGTTCCTGGACGGCGAGCACATGCGCTACGTCGAGGAACTGGGCGGCATGAACGTGTTCCTGGTGCGCCGCGACGGCACCCTGGTCACCCCGGAGCTGACCGGCACCATCCTGGAGGGTGTCACCCGCCTGAGCATCCTGCAGCTGGCGCGCGACATGGGCCACCAGGTCGAGGAGCGGCGCATCCCGGTGCAGGAATGGATCGACGGCCTGAACTCGGGCGAGATCGTCGAGTCCTTCGCCTGCGGCACCGCCGCCAGCGTCTCGCCGATCGGCGCGCTCAAGGGCGAGGGCTTCGCCGCCGGCGATGCGGCCAAGCCGCCGGGCGAGGTGACCATGGCCCTGCGCAAGGCGCTGACCGACATCCAGTACGGCCGCGCGCCGGATACGCATGGGTGGATGACGCGCTTGGCGTGAGGATGGATCGGCGTGCCTGCGGGTCGCGCCGGTGGATCATCGCGCTCGATGGGCGCGATCGCGGTCAATACAGATCCACCGGGTCCACGTCCAGCGACCAGCGCACGCGGCGGGCTTCGGGCAGGGCTTCGATGGCGCCGATGGTCGCCTGCAGGGCGGCGTGCAGGGGCGGGCGCGCCGGCGCGCTGAGCAGCAGTTGCATGCGTTGGTAGCCGGCGCGGCGCGGCATCGGCGCGGGCAGCGGGCCGGCCAGTTCCAAAGCGGGGGCCGCTTCGGCCAGGATCACCCGCGCGGCCTGCAGGAAGGCGTGCGCGGCTTCGGCATGTTTCGCCTCGGCGCGCAGCAGCGCCAGGTGGGCCAACGGCGGGAAGCCGGCGGCGCGGCGCTGTTCCAGCTCGGCCCGGGCGAAGGCGGGGTAGCCGCCGGCCAGCAGCGTCTCCAGCAACGGGTGGCCGGGGTGGTGGGTCTGCAGCCACACCGTGCCCGGCCGCTGCGCGCGGCCGGCGCGGCCGGCGACCTGGATCAGCAACTGGGCCAGTTTCTCGCTGGCGCGGAAGTCGGCCGAGAACAGGCCCTCGTCGATGCCCACCACCACCACCAGGGTCAGCGCGGGCAGGTCGTGGCCCTTGGCCAGGATCTGGGTGCCGACCAGGATGCCGGGGCCGTCGCCGAGCGCGGCGAAGTGCTTCTCCAGCGCGTCGCGGCGGGCGGTGGTGCCGCGGTCGATGCGGATCACCGGCAGCCGCGGGTAGCGCGCGGCCAGCAGTTCCTCCAGCCGCTCGGTGCCCACGCCCTGCGGCTGCAGCGCCAGCCCGCCGCAGTCCGGGCAGGCCAGGGGTGCGGCGCGGCGGGTGCCGCAGTGGTGGCATTGCAGGCGCCGGCCGTGCGCGTGCACGGTCATCGGTGCGTCGCAGTGCGGGCAGGTGGCGCTCCAGCCGCAGTCGTGGCATTGCAGCACCGGTGCGTAGCCGCGGCGGTTCTTGAACACCAGCACCTGCCCGCCCGCGGCCAGCTGGGCGTCGATGGCCGCCAGCGTCTCCGGCGACAACCCGGCCTGCAGCGGGCGCTTGCGCACGTCGACCACCCGCACCTGCGGCGGCTGCGCGCCGGCGGCGCGATGGGTCAGGCGCAGGTGGCGGTAGCGGCCGGCCTGGGCGTTGTGCAGGGTCTCCAGCGAGGGCGTGGCGCTGCCCAGCAGCACCGGCACGTCCAGCGCCTTGGCGCGCACCAAGGCGAAGTCGCGGGCGTGGTAGCGGATGCCGTCCAGTTGCTTGTAGCTGCCGTCGTGCTCCTCGTCGATCACGATCAGGCCGGCCTGCGGCAGCGGCACGAACACCGCCGAGCGGGTGCCGACGATCACCCGCGCGCGGCCGCTGGCGGCATCGGCCCAGACCTGCGCGCGCTCGCCGTCGCCCAGGCCCGAGTGCAGCGCGTGCACCTCCACCCCCAGGCGCGCGCGGAAGCGCGCCAGGGTCTGCGGGGTCAGGCCGATCTCCGGCACCAGCACCAGCGCCTGCCGGCCGTGCGCCAGGGCGGCGGCGATGGCCTGCAGGTAGACCTCGGTCTTGCCGCTGCCGGTGATGCCTTCGAGCAGGAACGGGGCGAAGCCGTCGGCGGCGGTGATCGCGGCGATCGTCGCGGCCTGTTCGTCGCTGGGAACCGGCGCCGGCGCCTGCGGCAGCGAGGGCGGATCGGACGGGTCGTCGGGCCGTCGTTCGGCCAGGCCGCGCGCCTGCAGGCTGCGCGCGGCGGCGCGCCAGCCGGGCAGGGCGGCATCCAGGTCGCCTTCGCCGCGGCTGCCGGTGGCGAGCTGCGCGGCCAGTTCGCGCGG
>JASGEB010000022.1:0-2823 GCA_047606785.1 Pseudoxanthomonas sp. | reverse complement strand
CTGCGCTGGATTGATCTTGCCCCCGTTTTTCGGACACCCGTCTAAGCAGCGTGTGCCTTCACTCGACACTGGGCTATGTCACCCCGGAGCAGTTCGAGAAGGCACACGCTGCTTAGACGGGTGTCCGAAAAACGGGGGCAAGATCAATCCAGCGCAGGAACAGGCGCTCGGCCTCCTCGGCCGGCGGTCGCACTTCATAAATGGATCGCAAGGCCTCTTTCAGCCGCCAGGCCCGTGCTGTCTTGAGCGTGCTGCGCTGCAGCCAGTGCATCTGGGTGATCTGATCCGGGCTCCAGTTCTCGGCGCGCTTGCGCAAGGCCCAGCAGGCCCCCTTCAGATCTGGCTCACCCTTCACCTCCGCCCGGCGCACCTGGTCCAGCGCCTTGCCGGCCAGTGCCACGACATGGAACGGGTCGAAGGTGAGCTGCGCCTGCGGATGCTGCTGGCGCGCACCGGACTGGAGCGCCTGGGACATGTCCATGCTGATGTCGGTGATCTGGCCGGCCTGGCCACCATGGGTGTACAGGTCGGCGGTGAAGGCCGCAAACGTGGCGGCATCGCGCCCCGGCGTGGCAAACAGCAGCCGCCGTGCATCGGCATCGTGGAACAGCGTCACATAGCGCTGGCCGCGCCGCGTGCTGGTCTCGTCCACGCCCAGGCGACGCACCTGGCTGAAGTCCTCAAGTGCGCGCGCCTGCGTCACGTGATGGCGCAACACTCGCCAGATCCGGTCGTCCGAGACCCCGACCAGCCGCGCCACGTGTGCCACCGGCATGGCCTGGCACAGGGCGATCACGAACGCCTCCATGACCAGCGAGAACCCCGAGCCCGGTCGCGACCAAGGGGCCTCCACCTGCCCGGTCTTGCCGCACTGCGCACAAGCCACCCGCGGCAGGCGGGCATCGATGAAGGCGCGGAACTGGAAGAAGTGCAGGTGCTGCCAACGCCGCTCGATCCGGTCGTGGATCGGCTGATCCGGCGCACCGCACGTCGGACACGCCAAGCGCTTGGCCTGACACTCGACCGCGAAGTGGATCGCACCCTCGTCCTGCCTGAAATCCACCGATGCCACCGCCCACGGCGGGCTCAAACCCAATGATGCTTGTGTGAAGAGTTGCTCCATCCGCACAGGCTGCCCGGCTGCCCCCCTCATGCAAGCCGGGTCCATACAGTTCGCGACTGAACCGTTAGCCTTCTGCCGATGAAGCCTTCCCTTGCCCTCGAAGCCCACCGCGAGGCGATCCGCCGGATCGTCGAATCGTAGCGCGCGCGCAATCCGCGGGTGTTCGGCTCGGTGCTGCATGGCGAGGATACGGAGGACAGCGACCTGGATTTGCTGGTCGATCCGATTGAAGGAACTTCGCTGTTCGACCTTGGCGGCATCGTTTACGAGTTGCGGCAACTTCTTGGCGTGCGCGTGGATTTGTTTACGCCAAGGGCGCTTCCGCCGAGTTTCCGCGACGAGGTCATCGCCGAAGCCTCGCCCGTATGAAACACGCCGAACGCCGCCTGCACGATTATCTTGGGCTTTCAGTCGCCGCTTCGCGCTGACATTGCATCGGTGTCCATGGCGTGGGAAGGTGGGTTTGATTCGATGATCGAGCCCCAAGGCAGGATGCAGCCATGCCCACTCTCGTCAATGTTCGCCAGGCCAAGGCCCATTTCTCGCGTCTTCTTGAGCAGGCCCATGCCGGGCAGGAAATCATCCTGGCCAAGGCCGGCAAGCCGTATGCACGCTTGATGCCGCTGGCGTCCGAGCCCGGCGTGGGCAAGCGTGTTCCCGGTGCGCTGGCCGGCAAGATCGCCTTCGATGACAGGCTGTTCTTCGAGTTGATCAGCGAAGAAGCGTCGGCCGAATGGGAACGGCCTTCGTAGGAGCGCACCGCAGGGGCGCGATCAGGATTTTCGGTAAAGCCGATCGCGCCCCTGCGGTGCGCTCCTACCGTTCATGGGCTGACCCGCGAGCTGACGTCGTCGGCCAGGGGATCACGGCAACCCCAGACGCTGCCTGGCGAGGGCGGCGATGCGTGTGGTTTCGCGCAGGGGGGTGATGGAGGCGCCGTGGTCGAGCAGGGTATCGAGCGTGCGCAGGCGGCCGCGTTCGTGCAGTTGTTCGAGGAAATGGCCGATCCGGCCGCGGGCGTGTTCGGCGAAGGCGGCGGCGACCGGTACCGGCGTGGCGCAGGCTTCCGACAGCAGGTTCACCGAGTCGGCGGTGGCGACGATGGCGTCGGCCCAGCCGAGCAGGCCGCGGTAGGGGTTGCGGCCGTCGTTCTCGTCCCACCACAGCCGTGTCGAGGGCAGTTCGCGCAGGGCCTGCTGCAGCAGTGGGCGCGTCTGCGCCGGGGTGCGGCGCGAGGCGCTGACCAGCAGGCTGCCGCCGCGTGCGCGTGCCTGCGCGGCCAGTTGCGCGCACAACGGGCCGAGCTGGTCGGGGCGCCAGGGCCGCTGCGCGGTCGGGCCGCCGAGCAGCAGGGCGATGCGCGGGCCGGGCAGGGCGCCCAGGGCGGGGAAGTCGGTGCGGCCGGCGGCCAGCCAGGCTTCGTCGACCGGGTTGAGGCTGCCCAGCAGGGTCAGCACGTTGGCGCCGCGCAGGCGGTCGTGCGCGGGCACGATCAGCAGGTCCCAGTGGCGCGGGTCCAGGCGCGGGTCGAGGATCTGCACCGCCCGGGCGCCGGCCGCGCGCGCCAGGCGGGTCGCCAGCGCGCCCTGGCGGCCGCAACCGATCGCCAGTCTCGGCGGTGCGTGCAGGGCGGCGGCGAAGTCCGCGCCGAACGCCGCCGCCGCGCCGGGCAGGCGCCGCGGCGCCAGCCAGCGCCAGGG
>JASGEB010000021.1:0-30578 GCA_047606785.1 Pseudoxanthomonas sp. | reverse complement strand
CGGCGAGGTGGCCCGCCAGGCCAGCGCGCCGGCGCCTGCACCTGCCGCAGCGCAGACGACCGCGGCTGCGCAAGCGGCCGACGCCGGCAGTTCCGACCCGGCCGCGATCCTGGCCGGTGCGGCGGCCGTGCTGGTTCCCGCCGCCGCGCAGCCGGAAGTCCGCCCGGTCGGCCCGTACACCATCGCCACCGGCAAGCCCGCGCCGGTGCGTGCGGAGAGCGTGGGCGCGCAAACCTCCACCGCGGTGGCCGCGTCGGCGCCGTCGATCGTGCGCATGCGCGCCGGCATGCGCCCGCTGGTGGTGGCCATCGACGCCGGCCACGGCGGCCAGGATTCCGGCGCGATCGGCCCGACCGGCAAGTACGAGAAGAACGTCACCCTGGCCATCGCCCGCGAACTGGCCCGCCAGATCGACGCCACGCCCGGCATGAAGGCCTACCTGACCCGCGACGGCGACTACTTCATCCCGCTCAACGACCGCGCTCGCAAGGCCCGCGCCGCGCACGCGGACATCTTCGTCTCCATCCACGCCGACGCCGCCGAGAACCGCAGCGCCAGCGGTTCGTCGGTGTTCGTGCTCTCGCTCAAGGGCGCGTCCTCGCAGCGCGCGCGCTGGCTGGCCGACAAGGAGAACGCCTCCGACCTGGTCGGCGGGGTACGCCTGCAGCAGGTCGACAACACCCTCGGCTCGGTGCTGATCGACCTCGCCCAGAGCGGCCACATGCGTGCCTCCGAGAACGCCGCCAACCAGGTGCTGACCGGCCTGTCGCGGGTCGGCAACAACCACCGCGGCCAGATCGAGCGCGCCAACTTCGCGGTGCTGCGCACCTCGGACATGCCGGCGATGCTGGTGGAGACCGCCTTCATCTCCAATCCCCAGGAAGAGAAGTGGCTGACCGATCCGGCCTACCAGCGCAGGATCGCCGGCGCGGTCCTCACTGGCGTGCAGAGCTACTTCACCCGCGAGCCGCCGCCGGGCACCTTGTTCGCCGCGCGCGCGCAGGCCGAGACCGTGGCCAGTAGCGGCACCGGCGCGGCCGGCGGCGGCGCGCCCTGACGGGCTCTGGCCGCGCGCATGGACGCGCCGGCCGGACGGTCGGCTATCATCGCTGCCTTGCTTGCTTCGATGGCGCACGTGCGCCGCCGCACCGTGCCGATCCGCCCGCTTCCCGACATCCTGGTCAACCAGATCGCCGCCGGCGAAGTGGTCGAACGCCCGGCCTCGGTGGTCAAGGAACTGGTGGAGAACGCGCTCGACGCCGGCGCCACCCGCGTGGACATCGACCTGGAAGAAGGCGGCGCGCGCCTGATCCGGGTGCGCGACGACGGCGGCGGCATTCCCGCCGACGAACTGCCGCTGGCGGTGGCGCGCCACGCCACCAGCAAGATCGCCTCGCTGGACGACCTGGAAGCGGTGGCGACCCTCGGCTTCCGCGGCGAGGCGCTGCCGTCGATCGCCTCGGTCAGCCGCTTCGCGCTCAGTTCGCGCCGGCCCGGCGACGCGCACGGCGCCGCGCTCAAGGTCGAGGGCGGCAAGGTCGGCGAAGTGGCGCCGCACGCGCACGGGCCCGGCACTACGGTCGAGGTGCGCGAGCTGTTCTACAACGTGCCGGCGCGGCGCAAGTTCCTGCGCGCCGAGCGCACCGAGCTGGGCCACATCGAGGAATGGCTGCGTTCGCTGGCGCTGGCGCGCCCGGACGTGGAGCTGCGCGTGGCCCACAACGGCAAGCCCACGCGCCGCTACAAGGGCGGCCGGGAACAGCCGCTGCTGCGCCTGCACGAGACCCTCGGCGAGGAGTTCGCCCGCGCCAGCCTGCACCTGGACCACAGCGGCGCCGGCCTGCGCCTGCACGGCTGGATCGCCCAGCCGAGCTATTCGCGCGCCAGCGCCGACCAGCAGTACCTGTACGTCAACGGCCGCGCGGTGCGCGACCGCAGCGTCGCCCACGCGGTCAAGCTGGCCTACCAGGACGTGCTCTACCACGGCCGCCAGCCGGCCTACGTGCTGTTCCTGGAGATGGACCCGGCGCGGGTCGACGTCAACGTGCACCCGGCCAAGCACGAGGTGCGCTTCCGCGACGCGCGCATGGTCCACGACTTCGTGTTCCGCACCCTGCAGGAAGTGCTGGCGCAGACCCGCGCCGGCACGGTGGGCGAGGGCGCGGCGGTCGCGTTGCCGGGGCAGCCGTCCGCAGCGCCGGCCACCGCCGTCCCGGCGTCGGCCGCGCCGGCGTGGATGCCGACCCGGCAATCGCCGCTGGGCCTGGGCGTGGCCGAGGCACCGGCGGCCTATGCCGCGCTGTACGGCAGCAACACCGTTGCGGTCCCTGGCGGAACTTCGCCCGGTGCCCAGGCTCCCGGCTGGCCCTCCATGGCCAACCGGGAACAGGCGCCGGAAGCGCCGGTTCCCCCTCTCGGCTTCGCCATCGCCCAGCTGCACGGCATCTACATCCTGGCGCAGAACGCCGAGGGGCTGGTGGTGGTGGACATGCATGCCGCCCACGAGCGCATCGGCTACGAGCGCCTGAAGACCGCCCACGACGGCATCGGCCTGAAGTCGCAGCCGCTGCTGGTGCCGCTGACGCTGGCGGTGGCCGAGCGCGAGGCCGACCTCGCCGAGCGCGAAGCGGGCACCCTGGCCGAACTGGGCTTCGAAGTGGTGCGCAGCGGCCCGCAAAGCCTGTCGGTGCGCGCACTGCCGGCGCTGCTGGCGCAGGCCGAGCCGGGCGCGCTGCTGCGCGACGTGCTGGCCGACCTGCGCGAGCACGGCCACAGCCAGCGGGTGGCCGCCGAGCGCGACCGGCTGCTCTCGACCATGGCCTGCCACGGCGCGGTGCGCGCCCACAGGCGGCTGACCCTCGAGGAGATGAACGCCCTGCTGCGCGACATGGAAGCCACCGAGCGCTCGGGCCAGTGCAACCACGGGCGCCCCACCTGGGCGCGCTTTTCCCTGTCCGAAATCGACCGCTGGTTCCTGCGAGGCCGCTGATGCCGCGATTGCCCGCCGTGCTGCTGTCCTGCCTGCTGCTGGCCGCGTGCATGGATTCCACCCCGCCGCCGCTGCTGTCCACCCCCAAGACCGATGCCGACTTCCTGGCCGACAACGCGGTCTGGCAGGCCGAGCGCCGGCAGGAACTGCTCA
Source organism: Pseudoxanthomonas sp. (assembly GCA_047606785.1). Taxonomy (GTDB): domain Bacteria; phylum Pseudomonadota; class Gammaproteobacteria; order Xanthomonadales; family Xanthomonadaceae; genus Pseudoxanthomonas_A. The sequence continues at coordinate 27,436 of JASGEB010000021.1, read as the reverse complement.
GGCCCGACGGCTGGACCAGCCTGGTCGGCCTGCACTGGCTGCAACTGAAGTCGCACTGGATCGGCAGCAGCCCCGGCGCCGGCATGCGTCTGGAAGTGGGGCCGCCGCGCATGGGCCTGGTGCAGCGGCAGGACGGCAAGGTCTGGTTCACGCCCGAGCGCGGGGTGGCGCTGACCGCCAACGGCCAGCCGCTGAAGGGGCGGATCGAACTGGTGTCGGACCAGGGCCCGCAGCCCACCCTGATCGGCTTCGACGACGGCAAGGGCCAGCTCAGCCTGATCCAGCGCGGCGAGCGCCTGGGCCTGCGCCTGAAGCACGCCGACGCGCCGGCGCGGCTCAACTTCGGCACCCTCGAGTACTGGCCGCCGGACCCGGCCTGGAAGATCACCGGCCGCTTCGTGCCCGCGCCGGCGGGCAGCGCGGTGGACATGGTCGACATCACCGGCACCGCCAGCCGCGTGCCCAGCCCGGGTACGGTCGAGTTCGACGTGCAGGGCAAGCCGTACCGGCTGACCGCGCTGGACGGCGGCCAGGGCAGGCTGTTCCTGGTCCTGGCCGACGCCACCAGCGGCCATGGCTCGTACGCGGCCGGGCGCTTCCTCGACGTCGATGCGCCCGATCCGCAGGGCCGGGTGGTGCTGGACTTCAACCGCCTGTACAACCCGCCGTGCGCGTTCACCGGATTCGCCACTTGCCCGCTGCCGCCGCCGGAGAACCGGCTGCCGCTGGCGCTGACCGCCGGCGAGCGCGCCTACGTGCCCGGGGCCGCTGCCAGGGCGACTTCTCCGTGAGGCAGCGCCTGCGTGCTTGCGCCTTGGCGCTGCTGCTGTGCGTGGCGGCGAGCGTGCAGGGCGGCCCGGCGGCACTCGTTCGGATCGCGGCAGCGTCGCCCACGGCGGCACGTCCGCAGCCAGCGGGCGCAGCGCCGCCGGTGCCGCTGCTGTGGAAGGTCAGCGACGGCCGGCGCAGCCTGTACCTGCTTGGCTCCTTCCACGCGCTGCGTGCCGAGGACTATCCGCTCTCGGCCGACGTGCAGGCCGCCTTCGACGATGCCGAGTCGCTGCTGTTCGAAGTGCCGCCGGCGCAGATGCAGTCGCCGCAGCTGGCCGCGGACATGCTCGCGGCCGGCACCCTGGCCCAGGGCCAGCGCCTGCAGGACGTGCTGCCGGCCGCGACCTGGGCGGGCGTGCAGGCCTGGGCCGCGCGCAACGGCCTGCAGCCGGCGCAGCTGCAGCCGTTCAAGCCGTGGCTGGTGGCGCTGACCATCGCCCAGAGGGAAATGGTCCGCCAGGGCCTGGACCCGAAGCTGGGCCTGGACCTGCACTTCATGCAGCAGGGCCAGCAGGCCGGCAAGGCCGAGGCCGGGCTGGAGACGGCGAAGGACCAGATCGACCTGCTCGACGGCATGAGCGCGGACGAGCAGGCGCAGTTCCTGGCCGAGACCCTGGACGACGCCAGCGCCGAAGGCCAACACCAGGGCGAGCAATTGCATGCGGCCTGGCGCGCCGGCGACCTGCGCAGCCTGCGCGACGGCATGGCCGAACAGATGAAGCGCGACTACCCGGCGCTGTACCGGCGCATCGACGTCGAGCGCAACCGGCGCTGGCTGCCGGAACTGGAAGCGCGCCTGCACGCGCCCGGCGGCCACGACACCCTGGCGGTGGTCGGGGCCCTGCACCTGCTCGGCGGCGACGGCGTGGTCGAGCAGCTGCGCGCGAAAGGCTACCGGGTGGAACGCATCTGCTCGGCCTGCCGGCACGCAGCGCAGCCATGAACGAGCAGCAGCTCAAGCAGCGCTACGCCCAGGCGGTGGACGCGCTCAACCGCCGCCAGTGGCCGGCCGCGCGCCGACTGGCCGAAGCCCTGCTGCCGCACGTACCCGGCCACGCCGGCCTGCACTTCGTGATCGGCGTGGCCGCGCTGGAGACCAGCGACCTCAAGTCCGCCTTCCGCCACCTGACCATGGCCTGCCAGCTCAACGCCGCGCGCGCCGACTACGCGGCGATGCGCGCGCGGGTGTTGATGGAGTGCAGGGCGCTGCCCGAGGCCGTCGCCGAGGCCGAGCGCGCGCTGACACTCGATGCCGCCGATCCGACCGCCCTGAATCCGATGGCCTTGAACGTGCTGGCGGTGGTGTTCAGCCGGGCCAACGCGCACGCGCGTGCCGCGGAAGCCTTCCGGCGCGCCTGCCAGGCCGTCCCGAACGAGGCCAGCCTGCACTTCAACCTGGCCACCTCGCTGATGGCGCTGGGCGACATCGACGGCGCGATCGCCGCCTGCGAGGAGAGCGTGCGCCTGGACCCGAGCTACTGGCGGGCGCACCTGATCCTGGCCCAGCTGAGCAAGCAGACCCCCGAACGCAACCACCTGCCGCGCCTGCGTTCGCTGCTGCAGCGGGCGGACACGCCGGAAGCGAAGCTCTACCTCAACCTGGCCCTGGAGAAGGAACTGGACGACCTGGGCGAATACCCGCAGGCCATGCGCCACCTGATCGAAGGCAAGCGCGCCTGGCAGGTCCGCTTGCCGCGCCCGGCCGAAAGCGACGAGCAGGTGTTCCAGGCGCTGATCGACGCCTGCGGCCCGCTGCCGGCCGTGCCCGCCGGCGTGCGCACGCGCGCGCCGATCTTCGTGTTCGGCATGCCGCGCAGCGGCACCACCCTGGTCGAGCGCATCGTCTCCTCGCATTCGCAGGTGCATTCGGCCGGCGAACTGGAAGCCTTCCCGGTGGCGTTCAAGAAACTGTCGCGGGTGGACAGCCCGCTGATCCTGGACAGCGCCACCCTGGCCGCGTTGCCGCGCATGGACTGGCGGGCGCTGGGCCAGGCCTACCTGGACGCGACCCGGCCGATGGTCGGCGATACGCCGCGCTTCATCGACAAGCTGCCGCAGAACTTCCTCTACGCCGGCCTGATCGCGCGCGCGCTGCCGGACGCCACCCTGATCTGCTTGCGCCGCGACGCCATGGACACCTGCGTGGGCAATTTCCGCCAGCTGTTCACCCTGACCTCGCCGCTGTACAACTACTGCTTCGACCTGGAGGACACCGGCCGCTACTACCTGCTGTTCGACCGGCTGATGGCGCATTGGCGCGCGGTGATGCCCGGCAGGATCCTGGAAATCCGCTACGAGGACGTGGTGGACGACCAGGCCGGCAGCACCCGCCGCCTGCTCGAACATTGCGGCCTGCAGTGGGAGGACGCCTGCCTGCGCTTCGAGCAGAACGCCGCGCCCATCTCCACCGCCAGTTCCGTGCAGGTGCGCTCGAAGATCTACCGCAGCTCGCTGCAGCGCTGGCGCCGCTATGGCGAACTGGTCGAACCGCTGCGTCGGATCCTGCAGGCCGGCGGCATCGCCGTTCCCGACATCCCGTAGGAGCGCACCGCAGGGGCGCGCTCCTACGGTTGGGATGGGGCCATCACGACACCCGGCTTCAGGCCGCCGGCTGCATCTCGATGCAATCCACCGGGCAGGCCGGCAGGCACAGTTCGCAGCCGGTGCACAGCGGCTCGATCACGGTATGCATGAACTTGGCGCCGCCGACGATGGCGTCCACCGGGCAGGCCTGGATGCACTTGGTGCAGCCGATGCAGTCGGCCTCGACGATCACCGCCACCTGCGCCGGCTTGTGCGCGCCGCGGCTGCGGTCGTAGGGACGGGCAGGCACGCCCAGCACGTGCGCCAGCGCGCGCGCACCGGCATCGCCGCCGGGCGGGCAACGATCGATATCCGCCGCGCCGCGCGCCATCGCCTCGGCGTACGGCCGGCAGCCGTCGAAGCCGCACTGCCCGCACTGGGTCTGCGGCAGCAGGCGGTCGAGGCGTTCGACGAGATGCATGGGTGGAAGGCCGGGAGTGGGAATGGGAAAAGCGTACAGCACATGCTTTTGCCGTCATTCCCGCGAAGGCGGGAATCGCTCTTGGTTTTCAATATTGCGCATAAGCGATGCAAGCAAAGACAGGAGCGATGACCAGACGTTCGTCTGTTGAAAGCCCCGCCTTCGCGGGAATGACGAGCAAAAGCGGTACGTTTTTCCCGGGTCCCGGGTCCCGGGTCCCGGGTCCCGGCCTTCAACGCACCGGCATTCCAGGCTCCGCCGCGCTGTCGGCCGAAAGCAGCGCTAGCGCGCCGCCGTCGAAGCCGGCCGACAGGATCATCCCTTCGCTGAGGCCGAAACGCATCTTGCGCGGGGCCAGGTTGGCGATGAACACCACGTTACGGCCGATCAACTGGTCTGGCTCGGCGTAGCTGGCGCGGATGCCGGAGAAGATCTGGCGCCGGCCCAGTTCGCCGGCGTCGAGCAGGAAGCGCAGCAGCTTGTCCGAACCCTCGACGAAGCCGCATTCGAGTACCTTGCCGATGCGCAGGTCGAGCTTGGCGAAGTCGTCGAGGCCGATGGACCCGGGACCCGGGACCCGGGACCCGGAACTCGCGGGAGCGGACGCGGGAGCAAGAACCGCCGGCGTGGCGGCGAGGGTGTCCTTGGAGGCTTCGGTCATGGCGTCGATCAGCTTGGGGTCGATGCGGGTGAACAGGGCGGTGTAGGGCTGGATCGCGTGGCCGTCCTGCAGCGGCTCGACCAGGTCGTCCCAGCCGGTCAGCGGTGCCGACAGGAAGGCCTCGGCCTCGGCGATGGTGCGCGGCAGGATCGGCTTGAGCGCGGCGGCGAGCACGCGGAACAGGTTCAGGCCCTGGCTGCAGACCGACTGCAGTTCGGCGCCGGCGCCGTCTTGCTTGGCGATCACCCAGGGCTTGCGATCGTCGATGTACTTGTTGGCCTCGTCGGCCAGCGCCATGGTCTGGCGGATCGCCGCGGCCGGGTCGTTGCGCTCGTAGGCCTCGCGGATCGGCGCCAACGCCGCGACGAAGCGGTCGTACTGGGCGCGGTCCGGCAGGGTGGCGGCCAGCCGGCCGTCGAAGCGCTTGCCGATGAAGCCGGCGCAGCGGCTGGCGAGGTTGACGAACTTGCCGACCAGGTCGGCGTTGACCCGCGCGACGAAGTCGCCCAGGTTGAGGTCCAGGTCGTCGACGCCGCCGGAGGACTTGGCCGCGAAGTAGTAGCGCAGCGCCTCCGGCTCCAGGCCGACGTCCAGGTAGGTGCGCACCATCACGAAGGTGCCGCGCGACTTGCTCATCTTGGCGCCGTCCACGGTCAGGTAGCCGTTGACGTGCAGCCGGGTCGGCGCGCGCTGGCCGCTGCCGTGCAGCACCGCCGGCCAGAACAGGCCGTGGAAATTGACGATGTCCTTGCCGATGAAGTGGTGCAGCTCGGCGTCCGAATCGGCCTTCAGATAGGCGTCGTAGTCCTCGCCGCTGGCCCGGCACAGGGTCTTGAAGCTGCACAGGTAGCCGATCGGCGCGTCCAGCCAGACGTAGAAGTACTTGCCCGGCTGGCCGGGGATCTGGAAGCCGAAGTAGGGCGCGTCGCGCGAGATGTCCCAGGCGCGCAGGCCGCCCTCGGCGTCCAGCCATTCCTTCAGCTTGGCCTTGACCCCGGGCCGGGCGACGTCGCCGTCCAGCCACTGGCGCAGGAAGCCCTCGAACTGCCCGACCTCGAAGAAGAAGTGCTCCGAGTCGCGGATCTCCGGGGTGGCGCCGGACACCGCCGACTTCGGCTCCTTGAGGTCGGTCGGCGCGTAGGTGGCGCCGCAGACCTCGCAGTTGTCGCCGTACTGGTCGGCCGCGCCGCAGTTCGGGCAGATGCCCTTGATGTAGCGGTCGGGCAGGAACATGCCCTTGGCCGGGTCGTAGAACTGCGCCACCGAGCGGCGCGCGATGTGGCCGCCCTGGTCGAGGCGGGCGTAGAACTGTTCGGTCAGTTCGCGGTTGACCGGCGAGTGGGTCGAGTCGTAGTGGTCGAAAGCCACGCCGAAAGCGGCGAAGTCGCGCTCGTGGCTTTGCTTGATGTCGGCGATGAAGGCTTCCGCGGTGACCCCGGCCTTTTCCGCCGCCAGCATGATCGGCGTGCCGTGGGTGTCGTCGGCGCAGACGTACCAGGTCTTGTTGCCGCCCAGCCGGCGCGCGCGCACCCAGATGTCGGCTTGGATGTAGCCGACCAGGTGGCCCAGGTGCAGCGGACCGTTGGCGTAGGGCAGGGCGTTGGTGACCAGGGCGGTGCGGGACATGAAGGACGGCGCGGGTACGGGGGAAAGCGCGAATTATCGCATGCGTGCCGGCCCGGCCCGGCCCGGCGGGAAACCGCGGGCCGGTGGCCGTGGCCTGCCCGCTTCATGGATACTCGGGAAAACCCCGCACCCCACGCCGGAGCCTGCCGATGAACCGCCGCATCCGCCTGTTGTCCCGATCCGCTCTCGGCCTGGTGCTCGCATTGGCCGCCGCCGCATCGGCGCAGGCGCCCGCGCCGGACGTGGCCGCCGCCAAGGACATGCTCGGCCATGCGATCGCCTTCCGCACCGAGCAGGGCCAGGTGCCGGATTTCGCCCGCTACCTGGCCGGCAGACTGGAAGCGGGCGGGTTCGCGCCGGCGGACATCGAAATCATCCCGGTCGGCAACACCGCGGCGATGACCGTGCGCTACCACGGCAAGGGCAAGGCCAAGCCGATCCTGATCTCCGGGCACATGGACGCGGTCGCAGCCAATCCCGAGGACTGGACCCGCGATCCGTTCACCCTGATCGAGGAGAACGGCTACCTCTACGGCCGCGGCGTGGCCGACATGAAGACCGCGGTGGTGGTGCTGGTGCAGACCTTCATCCGCCTCAGGCGCGAGGGCTTCGTTCCGGACGGCGATCTGATCCTGGTCCTGTCCGGCGACGAGGAAACCGAAATGGCCAGCACCCGCGAGCTGGCCAGGCGCTACCACGATGCCCGCTTCCTGCTCAACGCCGACGCCGGCGGCGGCACCCTCGACGCCACCGGCAAGCCGGTGCTGTACGGGGTGCAGACCGCGGAGAAGGCCTACGCCGATTTCCAGATCACCTTCACCTCGCCCGGTGGCCATTCCAGCGCGCCGGACGTGCCGGGCAACGCGATCTACCGGCTGGCGCGCGCCATCGACAGAATCGCCGCCTACCAGTTCCCCACCCAGATCAGCCCGACCACGCGCGCCTCGCTGCGCAGCGCCGGCCAGCGCCTGCCCGGCGAACTGGGCCAGGCGCTGCTGCGCTACGCCGACCATCCCGACGACGCGGCGGCCGCGGCGACGATCAGCGCCGACCCGGCCTACGTCGGCCAGATCCGCACCACCTGCGTGGCGACCATGCTGCACGGCGGCCATGCTTTGAACGCGCTGCCGCAGCGCGCCGCGGTCGACGTCAACTGCCGGATCTTCCCCGGCACGCCGATCGACGCGGTCCGCGACACCCTGGCCAAGGTGATCGGCGATGCCAGCGCACAGATCGAGATCCTGCCACCGCCGCCGGTGGAAAGCCCGGAGTCGCCGCTGCGCAAGGACGTGATGACGGCGGTCACCGCCGCCGTGCATGCCCGCTTCCCGGGCGTCGAAGTGGTGCCGAGCATGTCCGCCGGCGCCTCGGACAGCATGCATTTCCGCACCCTGGGGGTGGACTGCTACGGCGTCGACGGCGCATTCACCAAGGACAACGACAGCTTCGCCCACGGCCTCAACGAGAAGCTGCCGGCCTCGGAAGTGCCGGCCACCCTGGACTTCTGGCATCGCCTGCTGACCGCGCTGGCGAAGTAGAAGCGCACCGCAGGGGTGCGATGCATGGCCGCGCCTGCGAAATCAGGAGCGCACCGCAGAGCCTGCCCCCGCGAAGGCGGGGGCGCGCGCTGCCGTTCGCGGGATGATCGCGCCGGCAGGAGCGGCCCATGGCCGCGTCCACCGGGTTGCGGACGATCGATCGCGGATGCCCATCGCGCCCAGGGGGCGCACCTACGGGAGAGCATGGCAATATCGGACCATCCGACCGGAGCCCGCCCATGCGCCTTGCCGCCTGTTTCGCACTTGCCCTGTTCGCCGCTCCCGCCTTCGCGCAGTCGCCGCCGGTGGGCGTCGACGCTGCGCTGGAACAGCAACTGGTCGCCTGGCGCCGCGACTTCCACCAGCATCCGGAACTGGGCAACCACGAGACGCGCACCGCGCAGATCGTCGCCGAGCAACTGCGCAAGTTCGGCCTGCAAGCGCGGATCGGTATCGCCCATACCGGCGTGGTCGCGATACTGAAAGGCGCCAAGCCCGGTCCGCGCATCGCGTTGCGCACCGACATGGACGCGCTGCCGGTCACCGAACAGACCGGGCTGCCGTTCGCCTCGACGGTCAAGAGCGAATACCGCGGCCAGCCGGTCGGGGTGATGCACGCCTGCGGCCACGACATGCACCTGGCGATCATGCTCGGCGTCGCCGAGACGCTTTCGAAGATGCAGAAGGACCTGCCGGGCGAGGTGATGTTCGTGTTCCAGCCGGCCGAGGAAGGCCCGCCCACTCCGGGCGAGATCGCCGGTGCGCATCTGATGCTGGACGAAGGCGTGTTCCGCGACTTCAAGCCCGACGCGATCATCGGTCTGCACGTCTGGGCCGGCCTGCACACCGGCCAGATCGGCGTGCGCGCCGGGCCGACCATGGCCGCGGTCGACGAGTGGACGCTCAAGGTCACCGGCAGGCAGACCCACGGAGCGCGGCCGTGGGACGGCGTCGATCCGATCACCGTCGCCGCGCAGATCCTGCTGGGCGCGCAATCGATCATCGCGCGCCAGGTCAACATCGCCAATTCGCCGGTGGTGCTGACCGCGGGCCAGTTCACTTCCGGGGTGCGCTTCAACATCATCCCCGACGACGCGACCCTGGTCGGCACGCTGCGCACGTTCGATCCGGCGGTGCGCCAGGACGTGATCGAGCGCTTCCGCCGCACCGCCGGGGATTTCGCCGCCGCCAGCGGCGCCAAGGCCGAACTCGAGGTCGATGCGAACGCACCGGCGCTGGTCAACGACCCGGCGCTGGTCGCCCGGCTGCGGCCGGCGCTGGAGAAGGCCGTCGGCAAGGACAACGTGCTCGACGAACCGCCGCAGACCGTGTCCGAGGACTTTGCCTATTTCGCCGAAGCGGCGCCGGCGATGTTCTTCTTCGTCGGCTCCACCCCGGCCGGCGTCGACCTGGCGACGACGCCGATCAACCACTCGCCGCTGTATTCGCCCGACGAAACCGCGCTCGACATCGGCGTGCGTGCGATGCTGCAGGCGACGCTGGACTACCTGCACGGTCCTACGTAGCAGCCCGTGGCCGCGATCTGCCCCACACGAATCAGTCGCGGACCCAGGTCTGGGTGCGGCCCAGCGCCTCGAAGCCGATATAGCCGCGCATCTGCAGCTTCCTGCCGTCTTCGATCAGGGTGATCTTGGACTTGTAGGTCTTGCCGTTGTGCGGGTCGAGGATGTTGCCGCCGCTCCACACCTGGTCGCCGTCGGGCTTGAGCCCCCACAGGATGACCATGCCTTCGACCGGCTTGTCCTTGAGCGGTCCCGAGCACTTCACGCACCGCGGGTGCGGGCCCTGGTCGGACTGCAGCACCTGCACCACCTTGCCGGCCAGGGTGCCCTGGTCGGTCTTGTAGATCTCCACGATCGACTTGGGCTTGCCGGTCTCGTCGTCGATGGTGGTCCAGCGACCGACCGGATCGGCGGCCCAGGCCGCCAGCGGCGCGAACAGGGCGGCGGCAAGCAGGACGGCCGCGCGATGCTTGGATTTCATGTCCCCTCCCAGGGCGTGGGTGTGCCGCGGCGAATGTATACCCTGCGCATGCGTATGGGAATGCTCGCGCAGGGTCCTGCAAGGCCGCGATGAAAAGCGAAGGCCCCGCCGGAGCAGGGCCTTCGTGGTGGTGCGGGCGGATCCTTGGCTCGCGGTTTACAGCGAGGTGTCGAACTTGTAGTTCAGTTCAAGGTAGAACGAGCGGCCCAGCGCGCTGTACAGGTAGTTGTTGTAGGGCACGGAACTGGTCCCCGGATAGTTGGACGCCTGGTAGTCCGGGATCTTGTTGAGCGCGTTGTTGACCTTGAACGAGAACGTCAGGTTGTCCATCGCCTGGTAGTCCACGCCGACGTTGTAGGTCGTGTAGGCGCCCCACTTGCCGGCCGAGGCGCCGTAGGCGTTGACATAGCTCGAACTGTCGTAGGCATAGGCCAGGTAGTTCCAGGTCGGGCCGAGCTGGTTGGCGTACAGCGTGGCGCTGAACTTGCCGATGTTCCAGGTCAGCGCGGCGTCGGCCTTGTACCTCGGGCCGGCGTCGTAGACCCAGTTCTGGTACGGGTCGTTGAGCAGATCGATCACGGAGTCGGTGGGCAGTTCCTGCTTGGTGTGCTTGCGGGTCTGGGTGTAGTTCAGCGACACGCCCAGCGAGCCGTAGCGGCCCATGTCCTGCTGGTACTTGGCCGAGAGCGAGACCACTTCCAGCTTCTGGCGGGCGACGTTGACCTTCGGCGTGTAGACCGAGACCAGGGCGCCATTGGCGCTGCGGGTGACCCAGGACAGGGCGTTCTCGCACGAGGTGATGTTCACCCCGGACAACCCGTTGCGGCAGTAGTACTCCTGCAGCAGCACGTTGTCGGCCGACAGCTGCTGGACCTCGTTGCGGATGTCCCAGTTGTAGTAGTCGACGCTGAAGGACAGGTTCTGCAGCGGCGCGTAGACGATGCCGGCGCTCCAGTAGTCGGCGTTGATTGGCTGCAGCTCCGTATTGCCCGACTGCGTGCCGTAATACTGCACGCTGTCGTACGAGCAGCCGTCGGTGTCGCCCGGGCTGTAGCCGGCCAGGCCGCAGCGGTAGTAGTCGGTGGCGTAGGAGTAGTAGCCGCTCAGGCCCTGGTAGGTGTCCGACAGGGTCGGGGCCTTGAACGCGGTGCCGTACTTGCCGCGGATCAGCAGGCTCTGGACAGGCCGGAACTCCAGGCCGGCGCTCCAGGTTGGCTTGTCGATCTTGGTGCCGTAGGCGTCGAAGGCGTCGTAGCGGCCGGAGAGCGAGGCGCTCAGCAGGCTGAACACCGGCAGGCGCAGTTCGGTCATCGCCGCGTACTTGGTGCGGTGCGCGGCGCCGGACACGTCGGTGGTGCCCCAGATGTCGCCGTTGAGGAAGCCCGGGTCGGGTTCGTAGTCCCAGCCCTCGTTGCCGGCCTCGACCGCCACCGCCAGGCCGGCATCGCCGCCGGGCAGGGTGAACAGGTTGCTGTTGGTCAACTGCGCGCGCACCACGTCGTCCCAGGTCTTGGCGCGGGAATCGGCGTAGCCGGTGAAGCTGGCGAAGTCCTCGGCGGTCAGCTCGGTGCTGTAGAACGCGGCGTAGTCCGGGCGGAACACCGGGTAGTAGTTGTAGTAGGGATCGACGCCGAGCTGGGTGCCCAGGATGTTCTCCTCGAACCAGTCGTTGATCGCATCGGCCCAGCGCACGAAGTTGTGGCTAAGGTATTTGGTCTCGGTACGGTACACACTGACGTCGTAGTCCCAGGCGGTGCCGAACGAACCGCGGACGCCGACGTCGACCGAATAGGTCTTGTTGGTGATCGAGTCCATGATGTCGCCATAGCCCAGGCCGCCGATGTCCTCCGGGGTGAACACCCGCTGCAGGTTCAGGAAGGCGTCGTAGTCCGGGTCGTAGTAGTAGCCCCACTTGACCCCTGTGCCCCACCAGGTGTAGTTGCTGCCGACCGCGTAGCTGGTCTTGTCCTGGCTGTACAGCACGTCGGCATACAGCTGGACGTTGTCGTTGAAGTCGAAGGTGACGTGGCCGTACAGCTGGCCGTCCTTCTTGCCGTTCTTGATGGTGCGGTAGCCGGTCGAGTACAGCGAGCCGCAGTAGTAGCCGTAGCCGGAACGGTACTGCAGCGCCTCGGTGCCGTTGAACTGGCTGGTGACGTTGGCGCAGTCGTCGGCGGCGTCCGGGAACACGTAGCCGTAGGTGGTGTCGCTGCTCCAGTTGCTGTAGCCGTAGACCAGGTAGTCGCGCGGGGCGACCGCGGCCGAATAGCCGTCCTGGTTGACCGAATCGGTCAGGTCGCGCTGGTAACCCCAGACCGGATGGCTTTCCTCGTACTGGGCGCCGAACACCGCGGTCAGGCGGCCGTCGGCGGCGCTGAAGCCGTCGGCCAGGGTGACCCGGAAGTTGCTGCCGCCGCCTTCGGAATAGCCGCCGCCGCGGATGTGCAGCGAGCCGCCGTCCAGGTGCTTCTTGAGGATGATGTTGACCACGCCGGCCAGCGCGTCGGAGCCGTACAGCGAGGAGGCGCCGCCGGGCAGGATCTCGACGCGGTCGACCAGGTCGATCGGAATGCCCTGGATCGCGTTGAACACGTCCGAGCCGTTGTACAGGGCCGGATAGTTGCCCATCGGCCGGCCGTCGATCAGGTACTTGGTATAGCCGGGGGAGAGGCCGAACATGCTGACCGTCTCCGCGCCCTGGGTGAACGAGGCCGAGGTCTCGCCGCCCTGGATGCCGCCGCTGGCGAAGCTGCTCTGCTGGAGGACGTCGGCGATGCTGGTGAAGCCGCGCGAATGGATGTCCTCGGCGGTGATGGTCAGCACCGCGCTGGAGGTTTCCAGCTCGGTCTGCGGGATCAGCGAGCCGGTGACGGTGACCTTCTCCAGTTCGGTCGCCTTCTTCTGCTCGGCCGTGGTGGTGTCGTCGGTGGTGGTGCTGTCCTGCGCGAAGGCCCCGCCGGCGGCGGGCAGGATCAGGCCGGCCAGGATGGCGGCGCTGAGCGAACGGATCGCCGGGCGGCGGCGCTTGGTCTGTGACATTGGTGGCTTCCCCCAGTGGTTACTGAATGAACCCGTTACAAAATCCCTTCTTGAGGAAATTTAACACAATGTTTATATGTTGCAATGCATCGACATATTTCAATATGTGATGTAAATCACAAAACAAGTTGCATCCGATCATCTGCTACCGTTCTCCTTCGCCTTGCCGCCGCATCGACATGCCGTCTGTTCCGCATCGACCCCAGGGCGACCTGCGCCCCCATCCCCGCATCCGCAACGTGCTGGCCGTGGCCTCCGGCAAGGGCGGGGTGGGCAAGTCCACCACCGCGGTCAACCTGGCCCTGGCGCTGGCGGCCGAGGGGCTGCGGGTGGGCGTGCTGGACGCGGACATCTACGGGCCCAGCGTGCCGGCCATGCTGGGGCTGTCGGGGAGGCCGGACAGCCCGGACGACAAGTCGATCGAGCCGCTGCGGGCGTTCGGGCTGGAGGCGATGTCGATCGGCCTGCTGATCGATGCGGACACGCCGATGGTCTGGCGCGGGCCGATGGCGACCTCGGCGCTGACCCAGCTGTTCAACGACACCCTGTGGGGCGACCTGGACATCCTGGTGGTGGACCTGCCGCCTGGGACCGGCGACATCCAGCTGACCCTGGCCCAGAAGATCCCCGTGGCCGGGGCGGTGATCGTCACCACGCCGCAGGAGATCGCCACCCTGGACGCGCGCAAGGCCCTGAAGATGTTCGAGAAGGTCGGGGTGGCGACGCTGGGGATCGTGGAGAACATGGCGGTCCACGTGTGCTCGAACTGCGGCCACGCCGAGCACCTGTTCGGCCAGGGCGGCGGGCAGGCGATGGCGGTCCACTACGGGGTGCCGCTGCTGGGCTCGCTGCCGCTGGACATCGCCATCCGCGAGCAGGGCGATGCCGGCACGCCGGTGGTCGCGGCCGCGCCCGACTCGGTGCCGGCGCAGGCCTACCGCGCCGCCGCGCGGGCGCTGCTGGCGGAACTGGACAAGCGGCCAAGGGCGGGGATTCCGCTGGCGACGCTGTCCTAGAGCGTGTTATGCACTCTTGAGCACATTCCCGCGCTTCTATGCCGCCGCGATGCGGCGTTGCGGGCCTTGCCAAGGCGGCCAGCCTTGCCGGCGGCCCGCGCCTTGCCTCGCAACGGCATAAAAACGCGGATAACGCACTCAAAAGTACACAACACGCTCTAGGGCTCCATGGTTTTGATCCTGCACCTGCTCGCGCAGCGAGCAGGGAGTGAGGCGAGCCGAGGCTCGGCCTGGGCTAGAATCCGCCGCCACGCACGCATCGGGTTTTTCGCATGAGCATCAAGAGCGACCGCTGGATCCGCCGCATGGCCGAGCAGCACGGCATGATCGAGCCGTTCGAGCCGGGCCAGGTCAAGTTCGCCGGCAAGAACGGCGGCGACGGCGAGCGGATCGTCAGCTACGGCACGTCCAGCTACGGCTACGACGTGCGCTGCTCGCGCGAGTTCAAGGTGTTCACCAACATCAACTCGACCATCGTCGATCCCAAGCATTTCGATCCGAAGAGCTTCGTGGACGTGGTGGCCGACGAATGCATCATCCCGCCCAACAGCTTCGCGCTGGCGCGCACGGTGGAGTACTTCCGCATCCCGCGCGACACCCTGGTGGTGTGCCTGGGCAAGAGCACCTATGCGCGCTGCGGGATCATCGTCAACGTCACCCCGCTGGAGCCGGAGTGGGAAGGCCACGTGACCCTGGAGTTCTCCAACACCACGCCGCTGCCGGCGCGCATCTACGCCAACGAGGGGGTGGCGCAGATGCTGTTCTTCCAGGCCGATGCCGACGACGTCTGCGAGACCTCGTACAAGGACCGCGGCGGCAAGTACCAGGGCCAGACCGGCGTGACCCTGCCGCGGACCTGAGGCCCGCGGCGCGGCCGGGACGGATCAGTCGGCTTTCGGCGCCGGCGCGGCGGCGGGCGTCGCCGCTACGGTTGCGGCGGCAGAGGCAGTGGCCGTCGGTGCGGTCCACAGCGTCGCTTCCGGCTTGCCGCCCAGCATCTGCGCGCGCACCAGCGGGATCGGCGGCCCGCCGTATGACAGGAACTGATCGTGGAACTGCTTCCACGCCTCGCGCCCGCCCTTGTCGTGCGTCCAGTCCTCGCGCAGCTGCATGATCATCAGCTTGCCCAGGGTGTAGTTGAGGTAGGCCGGGTCGTAGGTGCCGCGCGCGGCCTGCTGGCGTGCGTTGCCCGGGTCCTGGAAGCCCTGCTCGCGGAACATCTTCTCGGACTGCGCCACCGTCATGCCGCCGGTGTGCAGGCCGATGGCGGAGATGAAGCGTACGTCGCGCAGCAGCGCCTCGCTGAGCTGGCCGATGTGCACCTCCGTGGTGGCGCCGTCCAGGCCGGCGTCGAACATCATCTCCTCGCAATAGTGCGCCCAGCCCTCGGCGAAGGCGTAGCCGACGAACAGCTGGCCGAACTTCCAGTCGGCGCGGTTGGAGTGCAGGAACTGCAGGAAGTGGCCCGGCCAGACCTCGTGCGCGGAGGTGAACAGCAGCACCGACTTGCCCGGCACGTAGGCGGCCTGTTCGGCCTTGGACCAGGTGGGGTCCGGCGGGGCGATGTAGTAGACCGACGGCAGGTTCTTCTCGTACGGGCCGGGGATCTCGATGTAGGCGAAGTTCCAGCGGTTGAACGGCGGGGCCTCCTCGACCGTGGCCTGCTCGGTTCCCGGAATGGTGACCAGGTCCTTGTCGAGGATGAACTGGCGCAGGCCGGCCAGCTGCGTGCGCGCGCCTTCGACCGCGCCGCCCTGCGGCTTGTCGGCGTTGACCTTGTCCATGCAGGCGGTGAGCGGCTTGCCGGGCAGGAACTGGTCGCAGGCGGCCTTGAGCGCGGCCAGGTTGCGCGCCAGGTCGGCCTCGCCGGCGGCCTTGAGCCGGTCCAGCGGGATGTCCACGCGCTCGGTGGCCTGCAGCATCTTCGCGAACTTCTCCGCGCCCAGCGCGTAGTCCTGGGTCGCATGCGGCTTCTGCGCCTTGAACCAGGCGGCCATGTCCTGCATGGCCGCGATCGCCGCGGCGTTGCTGGCCTTGAGCCGGGCCTGCAGGGCGTCGTCCTTGACCTCGGCGAAGATCTTTGGCACGTCGCTGGCGAAGAAGCTGGCGTAGCCGGCGAAGGAGTTGATGCCCAGGTCGACGTAGGTGGCCGGCAGCGGCGGCTTGAAGTTGGCCTTGATCTGCGCCACCGCCTTCGGCAGGGCCTCCTGGTAGCGCACGAACGCTTCCATGCGCTGCGCCAGCGGCGCGTACGGGCGGGTCAGGTACATGCTGGGCGAGAGGTCGCTGGTGTAGAACGCGGGGTTGTCGTACGCGAACCCGGAATCCTCCAGCCAGAACAGGCTGCCGTCGATCACCGCCAGCGCGTAGTCGCGGCGGAAGCGGCCCTGCGCGTCCAGGCGGTCGTCGCCGAAGGCGGCGAAGGCGTCGCGCTGGGCGTGCAGCCAGTCGCCGGTGGCCTTCAGCCCGGCCGGGCTGTAGTCGGGCAGCTGGCCGTCGTATTCGTGCTTGCCGGCATTGGCGGCGGCCACCGGGTTGTGCTTGAAGTAGCCGTCGATGAAGGCATCGACGGCCTTGTCCAGCGCGGCGTCGTCGTTGGCGGCGGCAGTGGTCGGCGCCGGCGCGTTGGCCGCCGGTGCGGTTGGGTGGTCCTGCTGGCAGCCGGCTAGGACGGCGGCGATGCCGATGGCCAGGGCGAGGGTACGGAATGCGGGCATGACGGCGGTTCCCGGGAAAGGAGCGCCGAGCCTAGACCGTGGCGGCGGCGGCGTGCAATCGAACCCTTGGCGGCGCCAAGGGCAATGGCCCGGGGGATCGCCGGGACGCCCTGCGCGGCGGTACAGGCCCGCCGGAGCGCGCTACTTGCGCGAGCGGTCCACCAGCAGCACCACGCCCACCAGCACCAGGATGGCCGGCCACCAGGTGGCGATCAGGCGGCCCAGGCTGAAGTGCACCCAGCCGAGGTTGTCGGCCAGGAAATAGAGGCCCACGCCGATCAGGATCAGGGGGGCGAGCAGGCCAGGCTTCATGTGGGTCGGGGCGTGGGGAACGGGCGCCTATGCTAGCCGCTGGCGCCAGTGTTCGACACGGGCCCGGAGCTGGTCCTGTGCGAAGCGCTGCGCCGGGCCGCTGCCCCAGACCGGGCCGGGCCAGGCCGGGTCGCCGGCGCGCCGGCCCACCAGGTGCACGTGCAGCTGGCGCACGAGGTTGCCGAGCGCGCCGATGTTGAGCTTCTCCACGCCCGCTTCGGCCTGGACCAGGGTGCCGACGCGGTTGATTTCGGCCAGCAGCAGGCGTTGCTGCGCGCCGTCCAGTTCGGTCCATTCGCTGGCGCCGGCCACGCGCGGCACCAGCAGCAGCCAGGGGAAGCGTGCGTCGTCCATCAGCCGCACCTGTGAGAGCGGGCCGTCGGCGACGAAGGCGCTGTCGGCGGCCAGGCGCGGATCGAGGACGAAGCCGTCCTGCGCGACGTTCATCCGACCTGCTGGTGCAGGAAGTCGAGCGAGCGCCGCAGCGCCAGGGCCGCGCTGGCGGCGTCGTAGTGGCTGGGATCGACGTCGCGGTTGAAGGCGTGGTCGGCCGGGTAGACGAACACGTCCATCGTCGGCAGTTTCTCGCGGTGCGCCTGGATCGCCTCCGGCGGGATCGAGCTGTCCCTCTCGCCGAAGTGGAACGTCACCGGTGCCTGCAGCGGCACGTCGAGGAAGCCGGCGTTGCGGGTGCCGTAGTAGCTGATGCCGGGCAGGCCGAGCACCTGCGCCGCGCGCAGCGCGACCGAGCCGCCCCAGCAGTAGCCGACGGTGGCGACCTTGCCGGCCGATGCGACGTACGCGGCGGCGGCCTCGACGATCTGCAGCGCCTTGTCGAAGCCCAGCGCGGCGATCAGCTCGCGGCCCTTGGCGTAGCTCGAGGGTTGGTAGGCCAGTTCGACATTCTTCTCCACCGGGTCGAAGAACGCCGGGGCGATGGCCAGGTAGCCTTCGGCGGCGTAGCGCTCGGCCACGCCGCGGATGTGCGCGTTGGCGCCGAAGATCTCCTGGATCACCACCAGGCCGCCGCGCGGCGTGCCCGTGGGTTCGGCCAGCCAGGCCTGGACCGGGCCGAGCGGGGTTTGGAGGGTGATCCAGTGGGCCATGGCAGGTGTCTCGCTATGCGTGGGGATGGCGGATTCTAGAGCCTGCAGGGTTCCTTCTCCTCCCAGGCGGAAAGTGCACACTCACCGCGGTTTTCTATAATCCGCCGCCCCAGGCCTTCTGCGAACCCAGGTCCATGTCCCCGTCGAACCCCAAGGTCGGTTTCGTCAGTCTCGGCTGCCCGAAGGCCTTGGTCGATTCCGAGCGTATCCTCACCCAGCTGCGGGTCGAGGGCTACGCCATCGTGCCCAGCTACGACGCCGCCGACGTGGTGGTGGTCAACACCTGCGGCTTCATCGACTCGGCGGTGGCCGAATCGCTGGACGCGATCGGCGAGGCGATGAACGAGAACGGCAAGGTCATCGTCACCGGCTGCCTGGGCAAGAAGTCGGAGATGATCCGCGCGCACTATCCGGACGTGCTGTCGGTGTCCGGCCCGCAGGACTACGCCAGCGTGATGGCCGCGGTGCATGCGGCGCTGCCGCCGCGGCACGATCCGTTCGTCGATCTGCTTCCGCGCGGGCGTCCTGGCGTCCGCGACGACGAGGACGTCGGCGTCAAGCTGACCCCGCGCCACTACGCTTATCTGAAGATTTCCGAGGGCTGCAACCACCGCTGCAGCTTCTGCATCATCCCGTCGATGCGCGGCGACCTGGTGTCGCGGCCGGTGGACGAGGTGCTGCGCGAGGCCGAGCGGCTGGTACGCGGCGGCGTGCGCGAACTGCTGGTGGTGTCGCAGGACACCTCGGCCTACGGTGTGGACCGCAAGTACGCGCCCGGGACCTGGCAGGGGCGCGAATACGCCACCCGCATGAAGGCGCTGTGCGAGGGTCTGTCCGAGCTGGACGCCTGGACCCGCCTGCACTACGTCTACCCGTATCCGCACGTCGACGAGGTGGTGCCGCTGATGGCCGAGGGCAGGATCCTGCCGTACCTGGACATCCCGTTCCAGCACGCCAGCCCGCGCATCCTCAAGCTGATGAAGCGGCCCGGCGCGGTCGACAAGACCCTGGAGCGGGTGCTGCGCTGGCGCGAGATCTGCCCGGACATCGCCGTGCGCTCGACCTTCATCGTCGGCTTCCCGGGCGAGACCGAGGCCGAGTTCGAGGCGCTGCTCGATTTCCTCGACGCCGCCCAGCTCGACCGGGTCGGCGCGTTCGCCTATTCGCCGGTCGAGGGCGCGGCCGCCAACGCGCTGCCCGAGCCGGTGCCGGAGGCGGTCAAGCAGGAGCGGCTGGCGCGCTTCATGGAGAAGCAGGCGGCGATCTCCGCAGCCAGACTCGAGGCCAAGATCGGCAGCGTGCAGCAATGCCTGGTCGATGCGATCGAGGACGGCATCGCGGTGGCGCGCTCGCAGGCCGACGCGCCGGAGATCGACGGCCTGGTGCACATCCAGAACGGCGAGGAGGCCGGGCTGCGGGTCGGCGATTTCGCCGAGGTGGAGATCACCGACAGCGACGAGCACGACCTGTTCGGCGAGGCGATCTTCGACCTGACCGGGGCCCGGTCGGCGCCGCGCACGCTCGATTTGCGAGTGGTTTGAAGCATCATCCCCCGATGCGCGTAGGAGCGCACCGCAGGGGCGCGATGAGGCTTTCCCTGCGGATCAAAAGCCAATCGCGCCCCTGCGGTGCGCTCCTACGGCATCCGATGTAGGTCCCTCGATGGGAATCCGGTGATGTGGGCCGTTATGCGGTGTATTCGACCGCAACGATGGCGAAGCCGTGGCGGCCGCCGGGCAGGTCGACCTCGAACTCGTCGTCGATGCGCTTCTTCAGCAGCGCCCGCGCCAGCGGCGAGTCGATGCTGATCCAGCCGCGCGCGGCGTCGGTCTCGTCGGGGCCGACGATGCGGTAGCGCGAGACTTCGCCGGTGTCCACGCGCTCCAGTTGCACAATCGCGCCAAAGAACACGGCATCCGGATTGCTGGGCGCGCCAGCGACCACGCGCAGCGTCTCCAGCCGCTTGCTCAGGTAGCGCACCCGGCGGTCGATCTCGCCGAGCTGCTTCTTGCGGTAGGTGTATTCGGCGTTCTCCGAGCGGTCGCCCTCGGCGGCGGCGGCGGCCAGGGCCTTGACCACCTCGGGCCGGCGCAGGCGCCACAGTTCGTCCAGTTCGGCCTTCAGGCGGGCGTGGCCGCCGGGGGTGATCAGGGCAGTGCCTTTTTCGCCGGGCGGGCGCCAGCGGCTCATGCTGGGTTGCCGTTCAAGCCAAGGCTTTCGCGCCTTCGGCGCGGGTCAGTTTTCTTTGCTCGTGCAAAAAAAGAAGGTAACCAGAAGAAACACGCTCCTGCCTCGTGCCCTGCGCTTCGCGACGCCGCTCGGAAGGGGATTGGAAAGTCAAAAGCAACGGCATGGATTCCCGCCCTCGATTGAGGGCAGGCTGTTCGCAGGAACGACGAGTCCAGGTTCATGTCGAAGCCGGGAACAGGCTGGCCGCCGGCACCAGTCGGGCCTGGTCGTCCGCATCGCAGACGGCGTAGTTGAAGCCCGGCTGCAGGGCGTAGCCGCTGTAGCGGCCGTCGCGGTCCAGGGCGAGGAAGCCGACTTGCAGGGTCTTGGCCGCGTCCGGGCGCTTGCGGGCGATGCGTTCGACCGCTTCGCGGCAGGCGTCCTGCGGATCGCGGCCCTGGCGCATCAGTTCCACCACCAGGAAGCTGCCGGCGTTGCGAATCACCTCCTCGCCCACGCCGGTGGAGGTGGCGCCGCCGACCTCGCCGTCCACGTACAGGCCGGCGCCGATGATCGGGCTGTCGCCGACGCGGCCGTGCAGCTTCCAGGCCATGCCGCTGGTGGTGCAGGCGCCGCACAGGCGGCCCTGCGCGTCGAGAGCGAGCATGCCGATGGTGTCGTGGTTGTCGGCGCCGCCGGGCAGCTTGTCGTAGTCCCTCACTTCGCTGTTGGCGCGCGGCGAGTAGTGCGCGTGCTGGAGCCATTCGTGCCAGGCCTGCTCGGCCTCGGGGGTGAGCAGATCGTCCTCGGGGAAGTCCTGCTCGCGGGCGAATTGCAGGGCGCCGGCGCCGGCCAGCAGCACATGCGGGGTCTTTTCCATCACCGCGCGGGCCACGCTGATGGGGTGGGCGATGCGTTCCAGCGCCGCCACCGCGCCGCAGTTGCCGCGCTCGTCCATGATCGAGGCGTCCAGGGTCACGATGCCGTTGCGGTCCGGATAGCCGCCCTTGCCGACGCTGTGGTTGCGCAGGTCCGACTCGGGCACCTGCACGCCGCGTTCGACCGCGTCCAGCGCATGTCCGCCGGCGGCCAGTACCTGCCAGGCGGCCTGATTGGCGGCGATGCCGAAATCCCAGGTCGACACCACCCGCGGGCGGACGCCGGCGCTGCCGGCATGGGCGGTGGCGGCAGCAGCGAGCGCCGAGGCCCGCGCTGTGCGCCCGGGCAGGACGGCAGCCAGGGTGCAGAAGGAGGCGAGAAGGTGGCGGCGGTCGATCATCGAGCGTGTTCCAACCCCTGGGTCAGCGGCTCTTGCCGCCGAAGATGCCGCCGAGCACGCCGCGCACGATCTGCCGGCCGAGCTGGCTGCTGACGGTGCGGGTGGTCTGCTTGGCCATGGTCTCGAGCAGGCCCTGGCGGCGGCCGGTGCCGAGCATGAGGTCCTTGACCGCCTGGCCCAGGCCGCTGTCGGCGTCGCCCGGCGCGTCCTTCTTGGCCGCCGGCGCCTGCGCCTGCTGGCTGGCGGTGCCGGCGCGCGCGGCCAGCATCTCGGCGGCCGATTCGCGGTTGACGCGGGTGTCGTACTTGGCGCCGACCGGGCTGCCGGCGCGCACCTGGCTGCGCTCGGCGTCGGTGATCGCGCCCATCCGGCAGCGCGGCGGCGCGACCAGGGTCTGTTCGACCGGGCTGGGCGTGCCCTTGGCTTGCAGGGTGGACACCAGCGCCTCGCCGGTGCCGAGGGCGGAGATGGCCTTGGCCACGTCCAGCTTGGGATTGGGCACGAAGGTCTCGGCCGCGGTCCTGACCGCCTTCTGGTCGCGCGGGGTGAAGGCGCGCAGGGCGTGCTGCACGCGGTTGCCGAGCTGGCCGAGGATGTTGTCGGGCACGTCGTCGGGGAACTGCGAGCAGAAGTACACGCCCACGCCCTTGGAGCGGATCAGCCGGACCACCTGCTCGATGCGCTGCTGCAGCGCCGGCGGGGCGTCGTCGAACAGCAGGTGGGCCTCGTCGAACACGAACACCAGCTTGGGCTTGTCCAGGTCGCCGACCTCGGGCAGGTTCTCGAACAGTTCGCTCAGCAGCCACAGCAGGAACGAGGAGTACAGGCGCGGCTTGAGCACCAGCTGGTCGGCGGCGAGGATGCCGATCACGCCGTGGCCGCCCGGGCCGGTGCGCATCAGGTCGGCCAGTTCCAGCGCCGGTTCGCCGAAGAAGCCCTCGCCGCCGTCCTGCTGCAGCCGAAGCAGGGCGCGCTGGATCGCCGCCACCGAGGTCGCGCTGACCAGGCCGTAGGAGGTCGAGACTTCCTGCCGGTCCTGCACCACCAGGGCCAGCAGGGCGCGCAGGTCGTCCAGGTCGAGCAGCAGCAGGCCGCGGTCGTCGGCCAGCTTGAACACGATGTCCAGCACCCCGGCCTGGGTGTCGTTGAGTTCGAGGATGCGGCCGAGCAGGGTCGAGCCCATCTCGCTGACGGTGGTGCGCACCGGATGGCCGAGCTTGCCGTACAGGTCCCAGAAGATCACCGGGTTGGCCGCCGGCGACCAGCCGTCCACGCCGATTTCCTTGGCGCGCGCCAGCAGCTTGTCGCTGGCCTGGCCGGCGACGGCCAGGCCGGCCACGTCGCCCTTGACGTCGGCCATGAACACCGGCACGCCGAGTTTCGAGAAGCCTTCGGCCAGGGTCATCAAGGTGACGGTCTTGCCGGTGCCGGTGGCGCCGGCCACCAGGCCGTGGCGGTTGCCGAACTGCGGCAGCAGGGTGACCGGGATGTCGTCGGTGGTGCCTTTGCCGATCAGGATCGGGTCCATCGTGGGTACCTCGCGGGAGATGGGGTGATTCTAGGGGGATTCGGGGACTGGGGACCGGGGGCCAGGGATCGGGATCGGGGATCGGGATGGGGCTCTGTGTTCTTGCCCGCGGCGCGGGCGGGGGCTAAGGTGCCGCGCTCCGCTGCCGAAGCCGCTGCCTCGATGTCCCGTGTCGTCCTCCGCCGGTTGGCGGCCGCATCGCTGTTGTTCTCCTGCCTCGCCGTTCCGGCCCTGGCCCGCGTCTCGGCCCGCGACCAGGCCGCCGCCGATGCCCTGGCCGCGCGCATGCAGGCCGCCGAGAAACGCTACGACGACGCCCTGGTGCTGGCCTCCAACAGCGACCCCAAGGCCCAGGCCGAGGCCGACGCCGCGCTGGAGGACATGGAGGACGTGCTGTCGGCCTGCATCGGCCAGCGCGGTTGCCAGGTGTCCACCCTGCTGGCCACCTACAAGCGCCTGCTCAAGGCGCGGGTCGACGCGCAGGGCCAGGGCGCGGACGAGCAGATGGTCGGCGAGGACGGCGGCGGCGATCCGCTCGACGACGGCCGCGAGCACGCCTCGCCGCTGTCGGCCGAGGTGCCGGAGGCTGTGCGCACCGCCCAGCTGCTCGACGACGGCCGCCACCCGTTCGACCGCATGGTCGAATTCAACCCGGCGGTGCAGGCCGGCATCCGCCGCTGGCTGACCGACATGCGGCCGGCGCTGATCGACAGTTACGAGAACTACCAGAACCTGCGCGCGCTGATGTGGCCGGGCTGGCAGGCCAGCGGCCTGCCCGAGGCGCTGCTGTTCGGGATCATGGCCAAGGAGTCCAACGGCAAGGTCCACGCCACCTCGCGCGCCGGCGCGGCCGGCCTGCTGCAGTTCATGCCGGCCACCGCGCGGCGCTTCGACCTGGGCCTGGACGACACCGGCTTCGACACCCGCTTCGACCCGTACGCTGCCGCCGCTGCCGCCGCCGCGTACATGAACGAGCGCATGGGCGAGCTCAACCGCAACATCGAGTTCGCCCTGGCCGCCTACAACGGCGGCGAAGGGCGGGCGGCGCGGATCTACCGCAGCCGGCCGGGCGCAAGCTTCTGGGACGCCGACGTCTACGCCCAGTTCCCGCCGGAAACCCAGGACTACGTGCCGATGGTGATCGCCGCGGCCTGGCTGTACCTGCATCCCAAGCAGTACGGCCTGTCCCTGCCGCGCGTGGACGCCCATCCGCAGACGCTGCAATTGGTGCGCACCAGCTCGATCTACGAACTGACCATCTGCCTGGGCGACGCCGGCAGCCGCGACGGCTACATGCGCACCCTGCGCAACCTCAACCCGCGCTACGCCGCTGACGCCTGGATCCCGGCCGGTACTGTGCTGGCCGCCAATTCGCGCATCGCCTGGCTGTACGGCCGCTACTGCGTCAGCGGCGAGCGCGCCGACCTGGCCCACGTCCTGGCCACCGCCAGTGTCGAAGCGGCCCTGAAGCCGCCGGCGTACCCGGCCGGCACGGTCGCGGTGGGCGATCCCAGCCCGTTGCCGGCGGGCGTGGCGGTGACCGTGGCCAGCGGCCGGCCGGTGCCCGCGCGGCCGAAGGACAAGCAGGCCCGCACCTACAAGGTCGCCCGCGGCGACACCCTGGGCAGGATCGCCGGCCGCTTCGCCTGCAGCCTGCCGGAACTGGCCCGCGCCAACCGCCTGCGCGCGCCCGCCTACGCCGTCCATCCCGGGCAAGTGCTGAAGCTGCAGGGTTGCGAGCGCTGAACGGCCGCGCCTCGGGGGGCGAGCCGGCGGGTGCTGGCTGAACGGCGCCCGACGATTTTTTTCGCGCCTGTGTCATCGGTCATGCAGGCAGGTGCGTTGGCAGCCGGTACCCTATTGCGAGGCCGGGCAGCAATCGCGCCCCTCCTCACGGCTTTGGAGATCGCTTGATGTCACGTCGATGGAAGATCGTCCCGGGGACGGTCGCGGTGGTGGTGGCCGTGCTGGCGCTGCAAGGCTGCGGCGCGGGCAGGCAGGGCGAAAGCCAGGACGACGGGCAGGGCGATTCGGCGCCGGTGCCGGTGACGGTGGAGCCGGCCGTGGCGCAGGACGTGCCGGTCTACCTGACCAACCTGGGCAGCGTGGTGGCGCTCAGCACGATCACCGTCAACCCGCAGGTCGGCGGCCGGCTGATGTCGCTGGACTTCACCGAAGGCCAGCCGGTCAGGAAGGGGCAGGTGCTGGCGCGCATCGACCCGCGCGAGCTGCAGGCCACCTACGACCAGGAACTGGCCACCAAGAAGCAGAACCAGGCCCTGCTGGCCACCGCTCAGGACAGCTTCGAGCGCATGAACGACCCCAAGTACAGCCAGTACGTGGCGCGCACCGACCTGGAGACCCAGCGCAACCTGGTCAAGCAGTACACCGCCGCGGTGGCCGCCTCCGACGCGCAGATCGAGGCGGCCAGGGTGCAGTTGCAGTACACCACCATCACCTCGCCGATCGACGGCATCGCCGGCATCCGCGGGGTCGACGTGGGCAACATCGTCAGCACCTCCAGCTCGCTGGTCACCATCACCCAGGTCGAACCGATCAACGTCAGCTTCAGCCTGCCGGCGGTCAACCTGGGCGCGGTGCGCCGCGCCACCGCCAACGGTGGCAAGCCGGAGGTGGCGGTGGTGGACAGCGGTGACCGCGGCAAGGTGATCGCCGGCGACGGCGTGTTGGAGGTGGTCGACAACCAGGTCGACACCGACACCAACACCTTCAAGCTGCGCGCCTCCTTCCCCAACGCCGACCACGCGCTGTGGCCGGGGCAGTCGGTCAACGCGCGCCTGAAGGTCGCCACCGAGCCCGGCACCGTGGTAGTGCCCAGTCAAGCGGTGCAGCGCGGCCCGGATGGCGACTACGTGTACGTGGTCCAGGGCGACGACACGGTCAAGATGCAGGGCGTCAGCACCGGGGTGGAGGTGGGCGATTCGCACGTGGCCGTCAGCAAGGGCCTGAAGGCCGGCGAGCGGGTGGTCACCGAGGGCCAGTTCCGGCTCAAGCCGGGCAGCAAGGTCGAGCCGCTCGCGCCGGGGCAGACACCGGCCGCGCCGACCGACGAGGAACTGAAGAAGGCCGGCAGCAAGGAACAGGGCGGCCGCCACCGCGGAACGCACTGATCCTGCCAGCCCGCGCGGCCGGCCGCACCGGCTTGGCAGGCCCCAGACCGATACAGGAAACCTGACGTGGGCTTCTCCAGCATCTTCATCCGGCGCCCGATCGCCACCTCGCTGCTGATGATCGGCGTGCTGCTGCTGGGCATCCTCGGCTACCGCCAATTGCCGGTGTCGGCGCTGCCGGAGATCGATTCGCCCAGCCTGGTGGTCACCACCCAGTACCCGGGCGCCAGCGCCGCCACCATGGCCGCGCTGGTGACCACCCCGCTGGAGCGCCAGCTCGGCCAGATCTCCGGCCTGGACCTGATGACCTCCGACTCGTCGGCCGGCCTGTCCACGATCATCCTGCAGTTCTCGGCCGACCGCGACATCGACGTGGCCGCGCAGGACGTGCAGTCGGCGATCCGCCAGGCGACCCTGCCCAGCAGCCTGCCGTACCAGCCCAGCTACAACCGGGTGAACCCGGCCGACGCGGCCATCGTCACCCTCAAGCTGACTTCGGCCACCCTGCCGCTGCGCGAGGTCAACCGCTACGCCGACTCGATCATCGCCCAGCGTCTGTCGCAGGTGCCGGGCGTGGGCCTGGTGACCATCGCCGGCAACGTGCGCCCGGCCGTGCGCATCCAGGTCAACCCGACCCTGCTGTCGAACATGGGCCTGACCCTGGAGTCGCTGCGCAGTACGCTGACCGAGGCCAACGTCAACGCTCCCAAGGGCTCGCTCAACGGCAAGAGCCAAATCTACAGCATCGGCACCAACGACCAGCTGGCCGACGCGCAGGGCTACGAGAATGTGATCGTGCGCTACGAGAACAGCGCGCCGGTGCGCCTGCGCGACGTGGCCAAGGTCGTGGACGGGGTGGAGAACGACCAGCTCTCGGCTTGGGCCGACGGCGGCGCGGCGGTGCTGCTGGAAGTGCGCCGCCAGCCCGGCGCCAACATCGTCAAGACCGTCGAGCAGGTGCGCGCGCTGCTGCCGCAGCTCAAAGCGGTGCTGCCGACCGAGGTCAAGCTGGACGTCTTCTCCGACCGCACCGAGACCATCCGCGCCTCGGTGCACGAGGTCAAGTTCACCCTGGTGCTGACCATCTGCCTGGTGGTGGCGGTGATCTTCGTGTTCCTGCGCCGGCTGTGGGCCACGGTGATCCCGTCGGTGGCGGTGCCGCTGTCGCTGGCCGGCACCTTCGGGGTGATGGCCTTCGCCGGCATGTCGCTGGACAACCTGTCGCTGATGGCGCTGGTGGTGGCCACCGGCTTCGTGGTCGACGACGCGATCGTGATGATCGAGAACATCGTGCGCCACATCGAGCAGGGCAAGAGCGGGCTGCAGGCGGCCGAGGAGGGCGCGCGCGAGATCGGCTTCACCGTGCTGTCGCTGACGGTGTCGCTGGTGGCGGTGTTCCTGCCGCTGATCCTGATGCCGGGCGTGACCGGGCGGCTGTTCCACGAGTTCGCCTGGGTGCTGAGCATCGCGGTGGT
>JASGEB010000020.1:0-15311 GCA_047606785.1 Pseudoxanthomonas sp. | reverse complement strand
GGTGTCCGGCGGCGTGCGCGCGCTCGCGGACGTGGCCGCCGCGCAGGCCGCCGGCGCGGCCGGGGTGATCCTCGGCCGGGCCCTGCTGGAAGGCCGCTTCGCCCTGGCCGACGCGCTGGCGGCGGTGCAGCAGGGCAGCGGCGAAGGGGTGCTGTGATGCTCAGCCGTCGGATCGTGCCCTGCCTGGATGTGCGCGAGGGCCGCGTGGTCAAGGGCGTGCGCTTCCGCGACCACGTCGACATGGGCGACATCGCCGAACTGGCGCTGCGCTACCGCGACGAAGGCGCCGACGAGCTGGTGTTCTACGACATCTCGGCCAGTCCGCAGGGGCGCTCGGTGGACTACGCCTGGGTCGAGCGGGTCTCACGCCTGCTCGACATCCCGTTCTGCGTGGCCGGCGGCATCCGCAGCGTGGCCACCGCGCGCGCGGTGCTGCACTCCGGCGCCGACAAGGTCTCGGTCAACACCCCGGCGCTGGAGCGGCCCGAACTGATCGGCGAACTGGCCGAAGCCTTCGGCGTGCAATGCGTGGTGGTCGGCATCGACTCGGTGCGCGAGGCCGACGGCAGCTGGCGCGTTCGCAGCCACACCGGCGATCCGGAGCGCATGCGCGCGCCGGGCACGCCGACCCTGGAATGGATCGAGCGCGTGCAGGCACTCGGCGCCGGCGAGATCGTGCTCAACTGCATGGACAGCGACGGCGTGCGCCGCGGCTACGACATCGCCCAGCTGCAGGCCGCGCGCGCGATCTGCCGGGTGCCGCTGGTCGCTTCCGGCGGCGCCGGCGCGCCGGAGCACTTCGTCGCCGCCTTCCGCGACGCCGACGTCGACGCGGCGCTGGCTGCCAGCGTCTTCCACAGCGGCGCCATCGCCATCGCCGACCTCAAGCGCAGCCTGGCGGCGGCTGGCATCGCTGTGCGCCCGGCCGCATGAACCGGGAAACTTTCGCCATGACCATCGATCCCGACACGCTGGACTGGGACAAGGGCGGCGGCCTGCTGCCCGCCATCGTCCAGGACGCCGACACCCTGCGCGTGCTGATGCTCGGCTACATGGACCGCGCCGCGCTGGCCGCCACCCTGGCGTCCGGGCACGTGACCTTCTACAGCCGCAGCAAGCGGCGCCTGTGGACCAAGGGCGAGAGCTCGGGGCATTTTCTCGACCTGGTCGAGGTCAGGCACGATTGCGACAGCGACGCGCTGCTGGTCAGCGCCCGCCCGCGCGGAGACACCTGCCACCTGCAGCGGCCCAGCTGCTTCGAAGGCGCGCCGGCGGATTTCCTGGCCGGGCTCGACCGCCTGGTCGCCCGCCGCCAGGCCGAGATGCCCGAAGGCAGCTACACCGCCGGGCTGTTCGCCAAGGGCACGCGGCGGATCGCGCAGAAGGTGGGCGAGGAGGGCGTGGAGACCGCCCTGGCCGCGGTCGCCCAGGACGACGCCGAACTGCTCGGCGAGGCCGCCGACCTGCTCTACCACCTGACCGTGCTGCTGCGCAGCCGCGGCCTGTCCCTGGCCGACGCGGTGGCCACGCTGGCGCGGCGCAACCACTGAGGCGCCGATGCAGGCGCGCCCCGCGGCGGCGTCAATCCAGCGCGATCGCTTCGAAGGATTCCACCCGCGCGTGGCCGTGGATGGCCTCGCCGCTGCGCGGCTGCGGGTAGTCCTGGCGGCGGTCCAGCAGCACCGTCTGCAGCCCGGCCTGGCGCGCGGCGTCGAGTTCGGCGACCACGTCGGACAGGAACAGCACGCCGGCGGCCGGCACGCCGATGCGCTCGGCGATGACGCGGTAGCTGGCCGCCTCGCGCTTGCCGCCGACTTCGGTGTCGAACCAGCCGGAGAACAGCCCGGTCAGGTCGCCGGCGTCGCTGTGGCCGAAGAACAGCTTCTGCGCCGCCACCGAGCCGGACGAATAGACGTACAGCGGCAAGCCCTCGGCGTACCAGCGCTGCAGCGCCGCGGCGGCGTCGGGGTACAGGTGCGCGGTGAAGTCGGCGTTGCCGTAGCCGTCGGCCCAGACCATGCCCTGCAGGGCCTTGAGCGCGATGTGCTTGCGGTCCTGGTCGATCCAGCCCTGCAGCACCTCGACGATGACCTCGTCCTTGCAGATGCCGCCCTGCTCGACCGCCACCTCGTCCAGCCAGCGGCGCACCTGCGGCTCGTGGCCGCGGTCGGCGACGAAGCCGGGCAGGGCGCGGCGCGCGTACGGGAACAGCACGTCCTTGACGAAGGAGATGCTGCTGGTGGTGCCCTCGATGTCGGTGAGGATGGCCTGGGGCATTCGTAGGAATGGAGAATGAAGGCGCGGCCGGTTCCATCGCCGCTGTGGGCCGCTTCTACACGCTCTGTCGCGCTGCCGCTTCGTAGCGCGGGAATTTCTGCGCGATGTCGGTGCCGGTGAAGTGGCCGACCCAGCCGTCCGGCTCGGTGAAGAAGCGGATCGCCACGAAGTGCGGCTGCGGGCCCATGTCGAACCAGTGCAGGGTGCCGTCGGGCACCGCGATCAGGTCGTCCTTGACGCATTCGATCTCGTAGACCTTGCCGCCCACGTGCAGGGTGAACAGGCCCGAGCCGGCGACGAAGAAGCGCACCTCGTCTTCCTTGTGGAAGTGCTCGTCGAGGAACTTGGCGCGCATCTCTTCGCGCTTGGGGTTGTCCGGGGCGATGCTGACCACGTCCACCGACTTGAAGCCGTGCTGCGCCACCAGCCGGTCGATGTCGGCGCGGTAGGCGTCCATCACCGCCTCGGGGGCGGCGCCGGGGGCGACCGGCTGGCTGGCCTGCCAGCGCTCGAAGGTCACGCCGATCGCGGACAGTTCCTGCGCCACCCGGCCGGCGTCGGTGGTGTCCAGCAGCGGGGTTTCGGGGCGGTTCTCGTCGAAGATGCGAAGACGGCTCATGGCGGGCTCCTCGGATCCGCAAGTGGGGCGGCGAAGGGTAGCAGGTGGCGGCGGGCGCCTACATGACCAGCGGCAATGAGCCGCGCCGGCAGGCGTTCAGGCGCGCCCGCGCAGACGCTGCAGTTCCAGTTCGCAGGACAGCAGGAACTCGAAGGCCTCCAGGTGCCGGCGCGCTTCGGCCATGTCGCGACCCCAGGCGTACAGGCCGTGGCCGTCGATCAGGTAACCCCACAGCGGCTGGCGGTCGAGGCGGGCGTCCACCCAGGCCGACAGTTCGTTCATGTCCTGGGTATTGGGGAACACCGGCACGACCACTTCGGCCTCGTGGGTGCTGTGGCCGGCGAAGGCCTTGAGCAGTTCGTAGCCGGCCAGCCGGACCTCGCCCTGCGCGGCCCAGAAGCGCGAGGCCACGGTCTGCGCCAGCGAATGGGTGTGCAGCACGCAGCCGACTTCCGGGAAGCGCGCGTACAGGCGGGTGTGCAGCAGGGTCTCGGCGGACGGGCGCTTGGCGGTGGCCACCGGGCGGCCGTCCAGGTCCACGGCCATGATGTCCGCGCGGGTCATCCGGCCCTTGTCGGCGCCGGACACGGTGATGGCGGCGTGGCCGGCGTCCAGGCGGCGCGAGAAGTTGCTGCTGGTGGCCGGGGTCCAGTCACGCGCGGCCAGTTCGGCGACGTTGGCGGCGATCTCGTCGGCCAGCAGCGCCAGGCGCGCGGCGTCGTAGGGCAGGGGTTCGTTCATGGCGCGGATTCTACCGATCCGCGCCGGCCGGCAGGTTTCAACTCTGCCGCAGGCGGCTGTGGCGGTAGCCGTAGAAGCCGTAGAGCAGGAAGCCGACCGCGGTCCAGGCGATCATCAGCAGCCAGTTGTGCACGGTCATGGTCGACAACAGCACCAGGCAGCTGGCGATGCCGGCCAGGCACACCGGCCAGGCGAAGCGGATCCGGAACGGCCGCGGCAGATCCGGCTGGCTGCGGCGCAGGATCAGCACGCCGGCGCACACCGCGGCGAAGGCGATCAGCGTGCCCATCGAGGTCAGGTCGCCGAGCACGTCCAGCGGGAACACCGCCGCCAGCAGGGCAATGCCGATGCCGGTGATCACCGTGTTGATGTGCGGGGTGCGGTGCTTCGGGTGGATGCGGGTGAACACCGCCGGCAGCAGGCCGTCGCGGGCCATGATCATGAAGATGCGCGGCTGGCCGATGATCATCACCAGCACCACCGAGGACAGGCCGATCAATGCGCCGATCTCGACGATCACCCGCAGCCAGCCCAGCTGCGGGTGCGCGGCCACCGCGGTCACCACCGGCTCGTCGGTGCCCAGCTGGGCGAACGGCACCAGCCCGGTCATCACCGCCGCCATCGCCACGTACAGCACCGTGCAGATCGCCAGCGACAGCAGCATGCCGATCGGCAGGTCGCGCTGCGGCCTGTGCGATTCCTGCGCCGCCACCGACACCGCCTCGAAGCCGATGTAGGCGAAGAACACCATCGACGCGCCGCGCAGCACGCCGTCCCAGCCGAAGCGGCCGGGGGCCTCGTTGGCGGGGATGAACGGGTGCCAGTTGCCGGGATCGACGTACTTCCAGCCGGCGAAGATCACCAGCACGATCAGCCCGGTCTTCAGCGCCACCATCGCCATGTTCATCGCCGCCGACTTGCGGATGCCGACGTAGCACAGCCAGGTCAGCAGCAGCACGATCGCGGCCGCCGGCAGGTTGGCGACCGCGCCGGTCGGCCTGAGCCGGGCGTCCAGCGGGGCGTTGACCAGCGCCGCCGGCAGGTGCACGCCGAACTGGTCGAGCAGGCTGAGGAAGTAGCCGGTCCAGCTCACCGCCACCGCCGAGGCCGACACGCCGTATTCCAGCACCAGCATCCAGCCGATGAACCAGGCCGCCAGTTCGCCCAGGGTGGCGTAGGTGTAGGTATAGGCGCTGCCGGACACCGGCACCATCGCCGCGAACTCGGCGTAGGCCAGGGCGCAGAAGGTGCAGCACAGCGCCGCCAGCACGAACGACAGCATGATCGCCGGGCCGGCGTGCTCGGCCGCGGCCTGGCCGGTGATGACGAAGATGCCGCCGCCGATCACCGCGCCGATGCCCAGCGCGGTCAGACCCCAGGGGCCGAGGGTGCGGTGCAGCTGCAGCTGTTCGGCATCCTGGTTGACCAGGCCAGGGTGCTTGGTGCGGAACAGCTGCTTCATGCGCTCGGGCCGTGCTGGAAGGGGAATGGATCGATGGCGCGCGCGGTCAGTGCGTATTGCCGGGCGCCAGATGGCTGCGCTTGCTGCTGTACAGCCAGTAGATCAGCAGGCCGAACACCGCCCAGCCGGCGAACACCACCTTGGCGAACGGGCTCAGGTTGTAGAACAGCAGCAGGCAGCCCAGGATCGCCAGCGGGCAGACGAGCCACGCCGCCTTCATGCGGAACGGGCGGGCGCGGCCGGGCTGGGTGCGGCGCAGCACCAGCACACCGATCGAGACCATGGCGAAGGCCAGCAGGGTGCCGGAATTGGAGGTGTCGGCCAGCTTGCCCACCGGCAGCAGGGCCGCGCTGACGGCCACCACCACGCCGGTGATCAGGGTGATCACGTGCGGGGTGTGGAAGCGCGGGTGGACGCTGGAAAGGACTTCCGGCAGCAGGCCGTCGCGCGACATGGTGAAGAAGATGCGGGTCTGGCCGAACATCATCATCAGGATCACCGACGGCAACGCCAGCGCGGCGGCGATGCCGATGGCGTTGCCCAGCCAGGGGTGGCCGAGCAGGCGCAGCACGTGCGCCAGCGGCTCGTGGCTGCACACCAGTGCGCCGGCATTGGCCGGCAGCGCGCAGGCGGCGGCCATCGCCGGCGTGCCCGGGTCCAGCGGCAGGCCGTCCGCACCGAGCATCGGCTGCGAGCCCACCGAGCCGACCGCGCCGTAGCCGACCAGCAGGTAGAAGATGGTGCAGATCACCAGCGAGCCGATCAGGCCGATGGGGATGTTGCGGTTGGGGTTGGTGGTCTCCTCGGCGGCGGTGGAGACCGCGTCGAAGCCGACGTAGGCGAAGAAGATCGAGGCCGCCGCGCCGAGCACGCCGGCGCCGCCGGTGGGGCTGCCCCAGCCGCCGGGCAGGAAGGGGTGGAAGTTGCCGCTCTTGACCACCGGCAGCGAGATGGCGACGAACACGGTCAGGGCGATGATCTTGATCGCCACCAGCACCGCGTTGACCTTGGCGCTCTTGGAGGTGCCGATCACCAGCAGCCAGGTCACCGCCAGCGCGATCAGGAAGGCCAGCAGGTTGAAGGTGCCGCCGGCGAACAGCCCGCTGCGCAGCGATTCGGGCAGGGCCAGCGCGCCGCCCAGGAAGTTGGGGTTGGCCAGCAGCCCGTTCATGTAACCCGACCAGCCCACGCAGACGGTGGCCGCGCCGACCGCGTATTCGAGCATCAGCGCCCAGCCCACCACCCAGGCCAGCACCTCGCCGAGCACGCCGTAGGTGTAGGTGTAGGCCGAGCCGGACACCGGCACCATCGCGGCCAGCTCGGCGTAGGCCAGCGCCGCCAGCGCGCATACGGTGGCGGAGATGACGAAGGCGATCATCATGCCGGGACCGGCCTTCTGGCCGGCCTCGGCGGTCAGCACGAAGATGCCGGTGCCGATGACCGCGCCCACCCCGAGCAGGGTGAGCTGGAGGGCGCCGAGCTGGCGGTGCAGCGATTTCTTTTCAGCGGTTTCAAGGATCTTGTCGAGTGGCTTGACGCGCCAGAAAAGCATCGCGGTGTCCCCTAAGAGTCTGGAGTGAGGGTCTGGAGTGGAAGGAGCCTGCCGCTTCCCTTGGGCTGGCAGGCACGATCGCCGCACCTTACCCGGCATACTGTGCCGGACACAAGGTGGCATTCGTAACTGTCCATGGATTCGATCGACCCGGCGGCCGCCGCTGTTTCAGTCGCACCAACTCGGTGCGCTCTGGACGCGGCCCTGCGGGCCCATGCCGAGCGCGACCGCGCGCAGGCGCGGCTGGCCTCGGCCTTCCTCGCCCTGCTGCGCGCGGCCGGGACGGAGGACCCGTTCGCGCGCACGCGTCTGGCCGGGCATTTCACCGGTTCGGCCTGGGTGGTTTCGGCCGACGGCGGCCGCACCCTGCTGACCCACCACGCCAAGCTCGAGCGCTGGCTGCAGCCCGGCGGCCATGCCGACGGCGATCCCGACCTGGCCGCGGTGGCGCTGCGCGAGGCGCGCGAGGAGACCGGCCTGGCCGACCTGCGCTTGCAGGACGGCGCGATCTTCGACCTGGACCGGCACTGGATCCCCGCGCGCGGCGAGGTGCCCGGGCACTGGCACTACGACGTGCGCTACGTGGTGCGCAGCGGGCCGGACGAGCGCTATGTGGTCAGCGCCGAGTCGCACGCCCTGGCCTGGCGCGAGATCGGCGAGATCGCCCAGTGGCAGGACGAATCACTGCGCCGCATGGCCCGCCGCTGGCTGGGCAATCCAGGAACGTAGGAAAGCAGGATGGGTGGAGCCGAAGGCGATACCCATCGATACGCGCGAATCGGAAGCGCTTCGCCCGTCGATGACCGATACCCGCTGCGCTCCGCCCATCCTCGACAGGCAAAGCGGAGAGGCGGAGCCTTTCCCGAGTCCCGGATCAGTACAGCACCCGCACCCGCAGCGTGCCCTCGATCGCGGCCATCGCTTCCTTCAGCTGCGCGGCCTGCTCCTCGCCGGCGGTGACGTCGATCACCACGTAGCCGACCTGGGCGTCGGTGCGCAGGTACTGGCCGTCGATGTTCACCCCCAGCCGGCTGAAGATGTCGTTGATGCGCGAGAGCACGCCGGGCACGTTGCGGTGGATGTGCAGGATGCGGCGGCTGCCTTCGTGGCCGGGCAGGGTGACCTCGGGGAAGTTGACCGCCGACAGGGTGCTGCCGTTGTCGCTGTAGCGCACCAGCTTGGCCGCCACCTCGACGCCGATGTTGTCCTGCGCCTCCAGGGTGCTGCCGCCCACGTGCGGGGTCAGGATCACGTTGTCCAGGCCGGCCAGCGGGGTGACGAAGGCCTCGCCGTTGCCCTTGGGCTCGACCGGGAACACGTCGATGGCCGCACCGCCCAGGTGGCCGGAGGCCACCGCCGCGGCCAGCGCGTCGATGTCGATCACGGTGCCGCGCGAGGCGTTGAGCAGGTGCGCGCCGGGCTTCATCGCCGCCAGCTCGGCCGCGCCGAACATGTTCTTCGTCGCGGCCGTTTCCGGCACGTGCAGGGTGACCACGTCACTGTTGGCCAGCAGGTCCTGCAGGCTGGCCGCCGGTGCGGCGTTTCCCAGCGCCAGCTTGGCCTCGATGTCGTGGTAGAGCACGCGCATGCCCAGCGCCTCGGCCAGCACGCCGACCTGGGTGCCGATGTGGCCGTAGCCGACGATTCCCAGGGTCTTGCCGCGCACCTCGTGGCTGCCGGCGGCCGACTTGGACCAGCCGCCGCGGTGGCACTGCGCGTTCTTCTGCGGGATCCCGCGGATGAGCATGATCGCCTCGGCGATCACCAGCTCGGCCACCGAGCGGGTATTGGAGTAGGGCGCGTTGAACACCGGGATGCCGGCCAGTTCGGCCGCTTCGGTGTCGACCTGGTTGGTGCCGATGCAGAAGCAGCCCACCGCGATCAACCGACGCGCGTGCGAGAGCACCTCGGCGCTGAGCTGGGTGCGCGAGCGGATGCCGACGATGTGGGCCTCGGCGATGCGCGCCTTCAGCTCGTCTTCCGGAAGCGACTTGGCATGGAACTCGATCTGGGTGTAGCCGGCGGCCTGGAAGGTTTCCACCGCGGTCTGGCTGACGCCTTCCAGCAGCAGCACGCGGATGTCGCCGCGCGGGAAGGAGGTCTTCTTGCTCATCGGACGGACGTGGTTGCAAAGCGGGCGCGCATTATCACAGACAGGATTGGTTGCCGCTGTGCCGGACCGCTGGACGTGGCGTTGCATCGCTGGCACGCTGGCGCCCCTTTCGTGCAGGCCTGCCAAACCTGGCATCGCAGACAGACATCACGCCATGACCGACGCCCGGCTCGACGACCTCCGCACCGATGCGCCGCAGCTGCGGCTGAGCACCAATCCGGCCGACATGGAGCACTACGGCCGAGACTGGACCCGGCGCTGGGCGCCGGCGCCGCTGGCCGTGGCCCTGCCGGCCAGCGTCGAGGAAGTGCAGGCGGTGCTGCTCTGGGCCTCGCGCCACGCGGTCAAGGTGGTGCCCTCCGGCGGCCGCACCGGCCTGTCCGGCGGCGCGGTGGCCGCCCACGGCGAACTGGTGCTGAGCCTGGAGCGGATGAACAAGGCGCTGGCCTTCGATCGCGTCGACCGCACCCTGACCGTGCAGGCCGGCATGCCGCTGGAGGCGGTGCACAACGCGGCCCGTGAGCACGGCCTGGTCTATCCGGTGGACTTCGCCGCGCGCGGCTCCTGCACCATCGGCGGCAACGTCGCCACCAACGCCGGCGGCATCCGGGTGATCCGCTACGGCAACACCCGCGAGTGGATCGCCGGGCTGAAGGTGGTCACCGCCGCCGGCGAGCTGCTCGACCTCAATCGCGCCCTGGTCAAGAATTCCTCCGGCTACGACCTGCGCCAGCTGATGATCGGCTCGGAGGGCACGCTCGGCATCGTGGTGGAAGCCACTCTGCGCCTGACCGATCCGCCGCCGCCGACCAACGTGATGCTGCTGGCGCTGCCCTCGTTCGAGGTGCTGATGGAGGTGTTCGCCGCCTTCCGCGAGCGCCTGCGGCTGGAAGCCTTCGAGTTCTTCACCGACGTGGCCCTCAAGCACGTGCTGACGCACGGCGCGGTCAAGCCGTTCGAGGACACCTATCCCTACTACGTGGTCACCGAGTTCGCCGCCGGCGACGAGGCCGGCGAGGCGGCGGCGATGGCCGCCTTCGAGGACTGCATGGAGCACGGCTGGGTGCTGGATGGGGTGATCGGCCAGAGCGACGCCCAGGCCCAGCAGCTGTGGCGGCTGCGCGAGGGCATCACCGAGTCGCTGGCGCCGCACGTGCCGTACAAGAACGACGTGTCGGTGCGGATCTCGGCGATGCCGGCCTTCCTGGCCCAGACCCAGGCGCTGCTGGCGCGCGAATACCCGCAGTTCGAAGTGGTCTGGTTCGGCCACATCGGCGACGGCAACCTGCACATCAACGTGCTCAAGCCCGCGGACATGGCCCAGGCCGAGTTCGTGCGCGAGTGCGAGACGGTGACCAAGTTGCTGGCCCGGTGCCTGCACGACCACGGCGGCAGCATCTCGGCCGAGCACGGCATCGGCCTGGTCAAGAAGCCCTACCTGGACAGCACCCGCGCGCCGGCCGAGATCGCGCTGATGAAGGGCGTGCGTGCGGCCTTCGACCCGCAGGGCCTGCTCAATCCGGGCAAGCTGTTCGACGCCTGATCCGGCTGCGGCATCCGCGCAGTGCCGGGACGGCCTTCTGGTCGACGCTGACGCGCCGAGGTTCAGGCCAGCGCCGGTGTCGTCTCGCCCAGCGGCAGCAGGGTCAGGTAGCGGCCATCCATGTACACCACCAGCACCGACATCCCCTGCGCCTGCAGCAGTTGCGTGCGCGGCTGTCGCGCCGCCGCTTCGTCCATCGCCGGCGCGGCGTGCGCGCTCGCGCGCACGGCCAGCGCCTGCGGTGCGCTGGCACGCAGCAGGGCGATCAATCCGGCTGGGTCGCGCTGGAGCAGTGCGTGACGGCACAACGCGAGCAGGTCCGCCGTGTCTTCCCGCGCCGGGTCGCCGGCAAGCGGTGTCTGCGGTGTGGCGCGCAGGCGCCGCAGCAGCCGATGCAGGTGCTGGCGCGAAGCCACTTCGTTGCGGCCGGTGAGCGGGCCGAGTTCGGCGTGGCCCAGTTCGAAGACTTCGTGCAGCAGCACGGCGGCGGCGTCCTCGGGCTTGAGGGTGCCGGCCAGATGGGCCAGTGCAGCCTCCACCCGTTGCGCCTGTTCGGCCAGACGTTCCGGCCAGACAGGATCGGCCGGATCCAACGGCTCGCAGGCCATGCGTGCCAGTGCGGTCCGCTGGCGCTGTTGGCGGCGCAGGAAATCGATGCACAGGCGGCGCAGCACCGTGGCCAGCCAGACCCGGCGGTCGGCATCGCCCATCGGCGGCATGCCGGTAAGGCCGCGCAGACAGGCTTCCTGTACCAGGTCTTCGGCCTCGGCGCCCTGGGTCAGCCAGCGCCGGGCCAAGGCGATCAAGTAACGGCGCAGCGGGGCGGAGGTTGCGGGGGAATGCGGGACACGGGTCGTCATGGTTCAGCCTGTCACGCCGATGCCGGCTCGTTCGTATGACGTGGGAACCTACCACAAGGAGTCGCGCATGCCCGCCACCGATCCCCAGCCCTCGAACCTGCCCGAGCCGTACAGCACCTTCCTGGAGGAAAAAGCCTTCCGCGCCCGCACCGTGCTGTTGTTCGGCGCCATTACCGAAGCCAGCGCGGCCGAGGTGGCGCGTCGCCTGCTGGCCCTGGACGCCGAGTCCGATGCCCCGATCGACCTGCTGCTGTCCTCCCCCGGCGGCCATCTCGAATCAGGCGATGCCGTCCACGATGTGGTGCGCTTCATCTCCGCTCCGGTCAACGTGATCGGCACCGGCTGGGTGGGCAGCGCCGCCACCCACCTCTACCTGGCGGCCCCGCGCGAGCGCCGCTACTGCCTGCCGCAGACCCGGTTCTTGATCCACCAGCCCAGCGGCGGCACCGGCGGGCCGGCGAGCGACATCGCCATCCAGGCGCGCGAGATCCTGCGCGCACGCGAACGCATCGCCGGGGTGATCGCCCGTGAGACCGGCCAGCCGCTGCCCAAGGTATTGGCCGACATCGAGCGCGACCACTGGATGTCGGCCGAGGAAGCGCTGGCCTACGGTCTGGTCCGGCGCATCATCGAAAGGCGCGCTGACCTGCGCGCACCCTGACCGCCGACGCGGGGAATGCCGGACTCAGTCGGCGCGGCCGCCGAATTCGCCGGTGCTGGTGTTCACCAGCACGCGCTCGCCGGTGACCACGTACTCGGGCACCATGATCTCGATGCCGGTGGACAGGGTGGCCGGCTTGGGCCGCTTGGTGGCGGTGCCGCCCTTGAGCTCGGGCGGGGTGTCGACCACTTCCAGCACCACGTGCTGCGGCAGCTGCAGTGCCACCGGCAGATCGTCGATGACCTGCACGTAGCAGCCGCCCAGGCCGTCGGTGATGTAGCCGGCCGCGTCGCCCAGCGCGGCGGCCGGCAAGGTATAGGGGGTGTAGTCCTCGTCGTCGAGGAACACGAAGTCCTCGCCGTCCTTGTACGAGAAGCTGGCCTGGCGGCGCAGCAGCTCGACCTCGCTCAGGCTGTCGTCGGCGTCGAAGCTGGCGTCGAGCTTGGTGCCGCCGGGCACGCTGTACATGATGAAGCGGTAGCGCACGTTGCCGCCGCGGCCCTGCGGCGAGGAACGCTCGATGTCGCGCACCTGGTAGACGCCGTTGTTGTATTCGACGACGTTGCCTTTCTTGATGTCGGAAGCTTTCATGGGAGCGGGGAGCGGGGAGCGGGGAGCGGGGAGCGGGGAAAAGCTACTGCTTTTGTTCGTCATTCCCGCGAAGGCGGGAATCGCTCTTGTTTTTGACTTTTCAATGGCAAAGACAAAAAGCAGAAGCGATTCCCGCCTTCGCGGGAATGACGAGCAAAGAAGGCTACTTCGGCGCCAGTCTGACCGCGCCGTCCAGGCGGATCGTCTCGCCATTCAAATAGCGGTTGCTCAGGATGAAGCCGACGGTCTCGGCGTATTCCTCGGGCCGGCCCAGGCGCGAGGGGAAGGGGATCGAGGCGGCCAGCGACTGCTGCACCGGCTCGGGCATGCCGTCGACCATCGGCGTCCAGAACACGCCCGGAGCGATGGTCAGCACGCGGATGCCGAAGCGGGCCAGCTCGCGCGCCATCGGCAGGGTCATGCCGACCACGCCGCCCTTGCTGGCCGCGTAGGCGGCCTGGCCGATCTGGCCCTCGAAGGCGGCCACCGAGGCGGTGTTGACGATCACCCCGCGCTCACCGTCCTCGCCGGGGGCGTTGTGCTGGATCAGGTCGGCCGCGGCCTTGGCCACGTTGAAGCTGCCGACCAGGTTGACCAGCACGGTGGTGCGGAAGGCGGCCAGCGGCATCGGTCCGTCCCGGCCCAGCACCCGCCCGGCGCCGATCACGCCGGCGCAGTTGATCGCGGCGTTGAGGCCGCCGAGGAACTCGCGCGCCTGCGCCATGGCGGCGGCGACCGCGGCCTCGTCGCTGACGTCGATCTTGAAATAGGCCGCCCGGTCGGCGCCGAGTTCGGCGACCGCGGCCCGGCCCTTGCCGTCGTCGAGGTCGAACAGGGCCACCTGGCCGCCCTGGGCCACCAGGTGGCGGGCGGTGGCCAGGCCCAGGCCGGAAGCGCCGCCGGTGACCACGGCCAGGGTCTGCGCAAGCTGCATGCGGGGGTTCCATCACGCGGGGCGCGCAGTTTAGCGGATGCTTTACGGCTGCCGCCGACGCCGGCGCCTGCCGGGAGCGGGCGGCAGGTGTACAATTGAGAGCAATTCTTGTTTGCATACAGCGTCGGAATGCTCAACCCCACCTTCGTCGCCCCCTTCCTGATCATGCTGCGCGAGGGCATCGAGGCGGCGCTGATCGTCGGCATCATCGCCAGCTACCTCAAGCAGACCGGGCGGCGCGGGGCGATGCCGTGGGTGTGGGCGGGCATCGTGCTGGCGGTGCTGCTGTGCGCGGCGGTGGCGGCGGTGATCGTGTGGGGCGGCCACGAATACCCGCAGAAGCAGCAGGAGCTGCTGGAAGGCGTGGTCGCGCTGGTGGC
Source organism: Pseudoxanthomonas sp. (assembly GCA_047606785.1). Lineage (GTDB taxonomy): Bacteria > Pseudomonadota > Gammaproteobacteria > Xanthomonadales > Xanthomonadaceae > Pseudoxanthomonas_A. The sequence continues at coordinate 1,578 of JASGEB010000020.1, read as the reverse complement.
GGTGACCATCCTCACCTCGATGGTGTTCTGGATGAAGAAGGCCGGGCGGACCATGAAGGGCGAGCTGCAGCGCTCGATCGAGCGCGCCCTGCACAAGGGCGACGGCTGGACCTGGGCGCTGGTCGGCATGGCCTTCCTGGCGGTGGCGCGCGAGGGCCTGGAATCGCTGTTCTTCCTGCTGGCGATCGTGCAGCAGGACCCCACCCGGGTGGCGCTGGCCGGCGCGGCGCTGGGCCTTGCGCTGGCGGTGGCGCTGGGCTTCGGCCTGTACTACGGCTCGATCCGGATGAACCTGCACCGGTTCTTCCGCCTCACCGGCGTGTTCATCGTGTTCGTCGCCGCCGGCCTGCTGGCCGGGGCGCTGGCCAAGCTGCACGAGGCCGGGGTCTGGAACCACCTGCAGGCCGTCGCCTACGACTGGACCGCCACGTTGCCGGTCTACAGCGTCGCCGGCAGCGTGCTGTCGGCGGTGTTCGGCTACAGCGACCACCCCACCGTCGGCGAAGTCGCCGCCTACCTGCTGTACCTGCTGCCGGTGCTGTGGCTGTACTTCCGCGCCGACCGTCGGCACGGCCAGCGCGCGGCCGCGGCCAGGTCGGCCTGACCCGTTCCCCACCTTGCACAGGGCCCCGGCATGAAAACACCCGAATCGACCTTCCTGCGGCCGCTGGCCCTGCTGTGCGCGCTGGCGCTGGCCGCCTGCGGCGAGCGCACGCCGCCGCAGGCCACGCCGACCGAGCCGGCCGCCAGCACGCCTGCGATCGATCCGTCCGAACTGGTCGAGCCGATCGCCGACTACAAGATCTACGTGACCGCGCAGGTGCAGGACCTGGTCGCCGGCACCGAGCGCTTCGTCGCCACGGTCAAGGCAGGCAAGCTCGCCGAGGCGGCCGGGCTGTACCCCTCGGTGCGCCAGCCGTGGGAGCGGGTGGAGCCGATCGCCGAACTGTTCTCCGATCTGGATGCCGCCCTCGACGCGCGCGCCGACGACTTCAAGGGCGGCGCGGACGATCCCGCCTTCAAGGGCTGGCACCGGCTCGAATACGCGATCTTCAAGCTCAAGCGCCTGGACGGCGCCGCGCCGATCGCCGACCAGTTGCTGGCCGACACCCTGGAACTGCAGAGGCGCATCGCCGCGCTGCCGCTGGAGCCCAAGCCGGTGGTCGGTGGGCCGGCGGTGCTGGTCGAGGAAGTGGCGGCGACCAAGATCAGTGGCGAGGAGAACCGCTACGCCGGCACCGACCTGTGGGACTTCCGAGCCAACATCGACGGTTCGCAGAAGATCGTCGAACTGCTGCGCCCGCTGATCCGGAAGGCCGACCCGCAGCTGCTGGCCGAGGTGGATGCCAACTTCGCCACCGTCGACCAGTGCCTGGACAAGTACCGGCGCGGCGACGGCTGGGCGCCCTACAGCGAGGTGACCGACGCCGACCGCACCACCCTGCGGGGCGCGATCAGCGCGCTGGCCGAGCACCTGGCCCAGCTGCGCGGCGCGCTGGGGGTGGATTGATGGGCCCGCTCCGCAAGACCGGCCGCGGCCTGGCCGCCGGCGCCGGCCTGGCGCTGCTGGCGGCCTGC
>JASGEB010000019.1:0-5517 GCA_047606785.1 Pseudoxanthomonas sp. | reverse complement strand
GTCGCGGCGCCGCCGGCCGGCGCGGTCCCGTCGCAGGTGCCGCCGCCCATGTCTTCCTTTGTTGCCGATGCCCCGCCCGCCGTACCCGCCGCAGCCGCAGGCGCGCAGCCGGGCGCGAACGCGCAGCGCGGCGACGCGGTGCGGGAAGACGCGCCGCCCTGGACCGAGCCTGCCGTGCCAGCGCCGACCGCCACCGCCGCCGAATCGCAGCGTCCCGCGCGAACGCCTGCAGTCGGTGCGGAGGACGCGGCCGCCGGCCGGGGCCGGCACGTCGCGCCCGCGCCGATCGGCGACGCCGAGCAGTGGCTGCAGCTGGTGGCGGCCACGCCGCTGCGCGGCCCGGCACGCGAACTGGCCGCCAACGCCGCCTTCTCCGGCTACGCCGACGCGGTGCTGCGGCTGTCGCTGTCGCCGGCGTTCGATTACCTGCGCACCGACAGTTCGGTCGATGCGTTGGCGCAGGCGCTGTCGGAGAAGCTGGGGCGAGTGCCGAAGATCGTGTTCGACGCCGGCGCGGCGGCCGGCGGCGAGACCCTCAAGGCGCGCGACGAGCGCGAACGGGACCAGCGCCGCAGCCAGGCCGAGCAACGCTTCCGCAGCCACCCGGAGGTGCAGTGGCTGGTGCAGCAGCACGGCGCGCGCATCGTCCCCGATTCCATCCGACCCTACGACGAGTAAGCCCCCATGCGTGGAAACATCGCCCAGTTGATGCAGCAGGCGCAGAAGATGCAGGAGAACCTGCAGCGCGCGCAGGAAGAGATCGCCAAGCTGGAAGTGACCGGCGGCGCCGGCGGCGGCATGGTCAGCGTGACCGTCAGCGGCGCCAAGGAGTGCCGCAAGGTGCGCATCGATCCCTCGCTGCTGGCCGACGTGGAGATGCTCGAGGACCTGGTCGCCGCCGCCTTCAACGACGCCTCCAACAAGGTCGACGCCGAAACCAAGGCCAGGATGGGCGCGGCCACCGCCGGCATGCCGCTGCCGCCGGGGATGAAGCTGCCGTTCTGAGGGGGGAGCGGGGACCAGGGACCAGGGACCGCAAGAGCGTAATCCACCGAAAGTCGCCTAATCCCCGAGTCCCGCAATGCCCTCCCTGCTCGAACAACTGATCGATGCGCTCAAGGTGCTGCCCGGGGTCGGTGCGCGCAGCGCGCAGCGCATGGCGTACCAGTTGCTCGAGCGCGATCGCGACGGCGGCCGCCGGCTGGCCGCGGTGCTGGCGCAGGCGATGGACGGGATCGGCCACTGCGCGCAGTGCCGCGACTTCACCGAGGGCGAGCTGTGCGCGCTGTGCGCCAGCGGCACGCGCGACCGCCACCAGCTGTGCGCGGTGGAAACCCCGGCCGACCGCATGGCGATCGAACAGGCCACCGGCTATCGCGGGCTGTACTTCGTGCTGCAGGGCCGGCTCTCGCCGCTGGACGGGATCGGCCCGCGCGAACTGGGCCTGGAGGCGCTGGCGCGGCGGCTGGGCGAGGGCGAGGTGCAGGAACTGATCATCGCCACCAACCCGACCGTCGAGGGCGAGGCCACCGCCCACTATCTGGCGCAACTGGCGCGCGCGGCCGGCGTGCGCCCCAGCCGCCTGGCCCACGGCGTGCCGCTGGGCGGCGAGCTGGAATACGTCGACCGCGGCACCCTCTCACATGCGTTCGGTTCGCGGACGGAGATGCTTTGAGGGCGGGGATCAGGGACCAGGGACCAGGGACCAGGAAAGGCTAACGGCTCTTGCTCGTCATTCCCGCCTTCGTGGGAATGACGGCAAAAGCAGGCGCTGTACACTTTTCCGGTCCCCGGTCCCCGGTCCCCGGTCCCCTTTGGCCCCGCTCATTCCCGCCATGAACGACACCCTGTTCGGCAAGATCATCCGCCGCGAGATCCCGGCCAGCATCGTCTACGAGGACGACGAGGTGCTGGGCTTCAAGGACATCGCGCCGCAGGCGCCGGTGCACGTGCTGTTCGTGCCCAAGAACGTCCTCATCCCGACCCTGGACGAGGTGACCCCGGAGCAGGCGCCCCTGGTCGGCAAGCTGGCCCTGGCCGCGGCCGAGTACGCGCGCCGCGAGGGCTTCGCGCGCAAGGGCTACCGGATCGTGATGAACTGCCGCGAGGATGCCGGCCAGACCGTGTTCCACATCCACCTGCACCTGCTGGCCGGCGCGCCGCTGGGGCGGTTCGGCACGCCCTCTTGATCGGCCCCGTATTAGGAGCGCACCGCAGAGACGCGAAGGCTTTACCGGGAAAGCCTCAATCACCGGTAAAGCCCATCGCGCCCGCCTGCGGCGTGCGCTTCTACGGTTCCGGGTGCCGGGGATGCTTCGTCAACGAGAAGGGCCGGCAATGCCGGCCCTTCGTTTATCGCTGCAGCAAGGATTGCGGCAGGCCTACCACCAGCCCCAGCCGCCGCCCCAGCCCCACGGGCCGCCCCAGCGCGGGCCCCAGAACGGGTCCGGATAGGGATAGGGGCGCACTTCCACGCGTTGCGCCTTCGGCCACAGGTAGACCACCTCGGCGTCGATCTTGGGCAGGCGGTAGTCGTACTCGCCGATGCGGGTATTGGATACGCCGTCGACCTTGCCGACGAAGGTGACCTGGCGGCCCGGGGCGAAGATGGCCGGGTCGTAGAAGCCGGCGCGGCAGGCGACGAAGCGGCCGTCGCTGGCGTCGGGCGAACCGCCGTCCGGACGGCCGGTGGCGTCCAGCGGGGTGGAGATCACCTGGAAGCAAGTGCTGTTCGCGCCCGGCTGGGTCTCGACGATGCGTCCGCCCCAGCGTACCTGCGCGCCGACCTGGGCGCCGGCGACCGCGTCGCGCGGGGTGGTGCCGGGGAACTGGCCCTGCAGCGGCTTGGGCGCGGTGACGCAGGCGGCCAGGGTCAGCAAAGCGCCGGCCAGGGCCAGCGGACGGAGGGAAGCAGGGACGTTCATCGCAAAGCCTCTCGATTGTCAGGGACGGTGCCGCCGCAGATCACGTATCAGCGCGCGGGCGTCCGCCTGACCGGCAGCGTATCGGGCCTGCGCGAAACGCTGGCTGAGCAGGACCAGCGAAGCGCTGCTGCGTGATTGCGGACGCGCGGACTGTACACGCGCGGCCCAGATTTGTGCAGGTTCGTCCGCCGCCGGGGCTAGGCCGAGGCGGCGGTAGCGCCGGCCCAGGCGATGCCAGGCGCACAGCAGCGGGTCGGTCTCGCGCTCGCCGCGCGCCAGCCGCCAGGCCATCAGCAGCAGGGCCAATGCCCCGCCCAGGGCGAACAGTGCGACCAGCTGGCTCTGTTCGAGCCGGCCCACGCCCAGCGGCCGTAGCAGCTCGCGCTGGCGGCGCGCGTCGAAGCCCAGCACCAGGTCGTTCCAGCGCCCGCGCAGGTAGTCGGCGAACTGGCCCAGCCCGCTCCAGCCGGCGGCCGCACCGGCGGCGCCGCCGGCCGCGGCACGGTCGGCGAGGGTGTCGTAGATGCGCTCGGGGGCGACCGCGGCGGTCGGATCCACCCGTGTCCAGCCACGCTCCTTCAGCCACACCTCGGTCCAGGCATGCGCGTCCTGGCGGCGCACCAGCCAGTAGCCGCCCCAGGCATTGCGCACACCGCCGGCGTAGCCGGTGACCACCCGCGCCGGGATGCCGGCCGCGCGCATCAGCACCGCGAAGGACGAACTGAACTGTTCGCAGAAACCCCGCTTGGTCTCGAACAGGAACTGATCGGCCATGTCGTGCGCCGGCAGCGGCACGTCCAGCGAGTAGGCGAACTCGCGCCGGATCCAGGCCAGCGCGCGGCGCACGATCGCCGCATCGTCGCTGCCGGCTTCGGTGCGCCACTGCCGGCCCAGCGCCAGGGTGCGCGGGTCGAAGCCGGGCGGCAGTTGCAGGGCCTGGCGCAGTTCGGCCGGCGTGGCCTGCAGGTCGAAGTCGACCGCCGGCGCCGACTGCAGCTGCCAGCGGCTCAGGGCGTTCAACGGCTGCTCGCTGCGCAGTTGCCCGTCGCGGTCCAGGCGTGCGCCCGCCGGCGCCGCCAGCGGCAGGTCGAGCGCGACCAGCAGGCGCGAGTCGGTCGGTTCGTAGTCCAGCCGGTAGCTCCAGTTCGGCGTGCCGAAGCGCACCGCCGGCGCACCTGCGCGCGACCACGGCAGCGCGTTCCAGCTGCGCCCGTCGAAACGGGTCATCACGATCGCCCGCCAGTACAGCTGCGCCGGCGCTGGCACCGAGCCGGCAAAGCGCGCGCGCAGCACCGGGGTGTCGTCGGCGAGCAGGTCGAACCAGTCGCCGGGGTTCATGCTGTCGGCCAGCCCGGGCCGGCCGAGGGCGCGCTCGGGCACGCCCCACAGCGGCGATTCCAGGCGCGGGAACAGCCAGAACGCCAGCAGCACCAGCGGCAGTCCCAGCGCCGCCAGCCGCAGCACCTGCAGCGTGCCGCCGCGCAGCCCGGTGCCGCGCACCAGCAGGCCGGCCTGCAGCCGCGCCAGCCGCAGCATCGCCACCAGCGCGGCCAGTACCGCCAGCAGCCCCAGCGCCATGCTCAGCGGTCCCTGGTCGAGCAGGAAGGCGGCGAACGGCCCGAACAGGGCGAAGCCGAGCAGGCTGCGGCCGTCGCGCAGGCTGGCGGTCTCGGCCGGCTTGATCGCCAGCATCACCGCCAGCAGTGCGCAGCCGGTGTCGCGGCCGAAGCCGCGGCCCATGCCCCACAGCACCGCCAGCACGCAGGCCAGCGTCAGCGCCAGCCGCAGCAGGCCGGGCAGCGACCGGCGCCACGCGGCCAGCGCGCACACCAGCCCGACCGCGGCGACCGCCAGCGCCACCCGCAGCGGCAGTTGCAGCAGCAGTGGCAACAGGCCGAGCGCGGCCGCGGCCAGCGCCGCCAGGCGGCTGCCGGCGTCCAGCGGCGGCGAAGCCGCGGCGAGGCCGAAGGAAAGCTTCATGCCGGCGCCCGCGGCAGCAGCGCCAGTGCGCGCAGGCAGGCGTGGCGGTGCTCGGGCCCCAGGCCGGGGCCGATCGGCGCCTGCCCGGGCAGGCGCAGCACGCTGCGGCGCGACTGTCGCTGCGCCAGTTCGGTCCAGTGCGCCAGGCGGGCGATGCGCGCTTCGTGGCCGAGTCCGGCCAGCGCCGACCAGTCCAGTTCGGTCTGGCTGCCGAGCGGGCGCTCGTATTCGCGTACCAGCAGTGCGCCGCGCCGCGCCGAGGGCTTCCAGGCCACGCTGCGCGGCGGGTCGCCGGGTCGGTATTCGCGCAGGTGGTGCAGCTCCTCGCCGGCCAGGGCGGCACGGCTGCTGCGGGTGGCGCCGGCCGGTTCGGGCAGCGGCGGGCCGTCGGCCTCGGCCCGTGGGTACACCAGCAGCGCGGTGTCCGGCTGCACCCAGGCCCAGGCCCGCGCCAGTCCCAGCGGCTGCACGCTGGACAGGCGCAGGCGCCCGGCCCGCATCCAGCCGCGCGCGGCGGTGGGCAGGGCCAGTTCGGCCACCACCGGTGCAGCGTGCAGCGCCGGCACGGGCACGTCGTGGCCGTGCGCGTCCAGGCGCAGGCCGGCGCGGCGGC
>JASGEB010000018.1:0-8127 GCA_047606785.1 Pseudoxanthomonas sp. | reverse complement strand
TGTGGCGGTGGTGGCCGCGGCTGGGGCGGGGGTTGCCGCGACCGGCCGCGTGCGCGCTGGCGGCCTGTGCCGGCGCGGCCGGCTACGCCGCGCTGACCGGCTTCGCTCTGCCGACCGTGCGCACCGTGCTGATGATCGGGGTGATGGCGCTGGCCCGCTGCGGGCGGCGGCCGCTGGCGGCGGCGCCGTCGCTGGCGCTGGGCCTGCTGGCGATCCTGCTGGCCGATCCGCTGGCGCCGCTGGCGGCGGGGTTCTGGCTCAGCTTCGGCGGCGTGGCCTGGCTGCTGTGGTGCCTGCCCGGCGGCGAGGGTGGTTCGCCGCTGCGCCAGTTCCTGTCGGCGCAGGGCGTGGCCACGCTCGGACTGCTGCCGCTGACGGTGGCGTTGTTCGGCCAGGCCTCGCTGGCCGGGCCGCTGGCCAACCTGCTGGCGATCCCGTGGTGGAGCCTGGTGGTGGTGCCTCTGGCGCTGCTGGGCACCGCGCTGGAGATGCTGCACGCCGGGCTGGGCCAGTGGGCTTGGTGGCTGGCCGGGCAGGCGTTCGCGCCGAGCTGGGCGCTGTTTTCGTGGCTGGCGAAGCTGCCGCTGGCGCTGTGGTGGCTGCCGGAGGCGCGTGGGTTCGCGCTGCCGCTGGCGCTGATCGGGGCGTTCTGGCTGCTGCTGCCGCGCGGCGTGCCCGGCAAGGCGCTGGCGGCGCTGCTGTGGCTGCCGCTGCTGTGGCCGGACACCGGCCGGCCGCGCCCGGGCGAGCTGCAGCTGACCGTGCTCGACGTCGGTCAGGGGCTGTCGGTGCTGGTGCGCACCGCCGGCCACACGTTGCTGTACGACACCGGGCCGGCGGTGGAGGACGGCTTCGACGCCGGCGAGCGGGTGGTGGTGCCGGCGCTGCACGCGCTGGGCGTGGTGCGGCTGGACCGGATCGTGCTCAGCCACGGCGATGCCGACCACGCCGGCGGCCTGGGCGCGGTGCGGCTGGGGATGCCCGTGCTGGAAACGCTGGCCCCGGCCGGCACGCCGGTCGGCTTCGACAGCGTCTGCCAGGCCGGGCAGGCTTGGCGCTGGGACGGGGTGACGTTCACCGTGCTGCATCCGGGGCTCGGCTTTCCCTACCTGGGCAACGAGTCCAGCTGCGTGCTGCGCATCGAGGGCGCGCACGGCGCGGCCCTGCTGACCGGCGACATCGGCGAGGTGATCGAACGCAAGCTGGTGCGCGAAGCCGGTCCGCAACTGCGCGCCGAGGCGGTGCTGATCGCCCACCACGGCAGCGGCGCATCCTCCGACCCGGCCTTAGTCGCCGCCACCGGCGCCCGCCTGGCGCTGGTGTCCAGCGGCTACGGCAACCGCTTCGGCCATCCCAAGGCGGCGGTCGTGCAGCGCTGGCGCGAGGCCGGTGCCGAGGTCCTGGACACCGCCGGCAGCGGCGCGCTCGGCGTGTGGCTGGACCGCGGCGGACTGGCCGTGCGCGAACGCCGCAGCGCCCAGCGGCGGCTGTGGGACGCGGCCCGGTGGAGGCAGGCGGCTGGGCTATCCTATCGGCCCGCTGTGGACGGCCCGCGTGTGCCGGAGGACTGAACGTGCTGGAACTGGTCAAGGCCGGCGGCTGGCCGATGATCCCGCTGCTGCTGCTGGCCGTGGTGGCGCTGGCGATCATCATCGAGCGCTGCTGGAGCCTGCGCCGCCGGGAGGTGATGCCGCCGGGGCTGGGCGAGGAGGTGCGCAAGTGGGCCACCTCCGCGCAGTTGGAGCCTTCGCACGTCGAGTCGCTGCGCCAGACCTCGCCGCTGGGTGCGCTGCTGGCTGCGGCGCTGGACGTGCGCCACCGTCCGCGCGAGATCGTGCGCGAGCGCATCGAGGACACCGGCCGTCATCTGGTGCACCGGCTGGAGCGCTTTCTCAACACCCTGGGCACCATCGCCGCCGCCGGCCCGCTGCTGGGCCTGCTGGGCACGGTGATCGGCATGATCCAGATGTTCCTGGGCATCCTCGACCACGGCATCGGCGACGTGAACCAGCTGGCCGGCGGCATCGGCAAGGCGCTGGTGTGCACCGCCACCGGCATGCTGGTGGCGATCCCGGCGCTGATCTTCCACCGCTACTTCCGCGGCAAGGTCGCCGGCTACGTGATGGAGATGGAGCGCGAGGCGATGGCGCTGACCGACGTGCTGGAGCTCGGCGACGCCGTGCCGGCGCGCGCTGCGCCGCTTCCGCTCGCCGCGCGCGCCCAGGCCTAGGACAGGCCCTGGCCCATGCGCATCCGCGACGACCGCGCCCACGACGAGCCGGAGATCAACCTGGTCCCGTTGATCGACGTGATCCTGGTGCTGATCATTTTCTTCGTGGTCACCACCACCTTCGACGCACGCTCGACCCTGCAGCTGCAGCTGCCCAGCGCGGCCGAACGCGCTTCGCAGGAGGGCCCGCCGCCGCTGAGCGTGCTGGTCAACGCCGACGGCCGCTACTTCGTCGGCGACAGCGAGGTGCTGCGCACCGACCCGGATGCGCTCAAGGCCGCCATTGCCGCCGCCGGCGGCGACCGCGAGCGCCCGGTGCTGCTGCGCGCCGACGCGCGTACCCGCCACCAGGCGGTGGTGACCGCGCTGGACGTACTCGGCCAGCTCGGCTTCCGCCGGGTGTCGATCGCCACCGCGCCGGAGCCGGGGCGATGAACGCGCCGCAGGCCGATTCGGCCTGGACCATCTACCGGCGGCTATTGGGCTTCGCCCGGCCCTACCTCGGCTTGCTGCTGCTGGCGCTGGCGGCGGCGCTGGTGGAGGCGGCGGGCACCGGCCTGTTCACCCAGATCATGCGGCCGATCACCGACCGCACCTTCGTCTACGGCGACAGCGCGGCGGCGCTGAAGTACGCGCTGTACATCGTCGGCCTGTTCGTCGTGCGCGGCGTGGCCGGCTACGTCACCGATATGTCGATGGGGCGCTCGGCGCGCAGCGTCGCCCGCGACCTGCGGGTCAGGGTGCTGGGCAAGTATCTGCGCCTGCCGGGCAGCCGCTTCGACGCCGAGCCGGTGCCGTCGATGCTGGTGCGCCTGGGCTCCGACTCGGACCAGGTGGCGCAGGCCGCGGTGGACGCGATGAAGACCATGATCCAGCAGGCGCTGCAGGCGCTGGCGCTGCTGGTCTCGATGCTCTACACCAGCTGGCAGGTCACCGTCTACATCCTGGTGCTGGTGCCGCCGCTGGGCTGGGTGATGGGCAAGGTCGCGCGCCGCTACCGGCGGGTCAGCCACCGCATCCAGGAGAGCGGCGCGCAGCTGCTGCAGGCCTCCGACCAGGCGCTGTCCAACCAGCAGGAGGTCAAGGTCTACGGCGCGCAGGAGGCCGAGATGGAGCGCTACCGCGCGCTGGCCGACCGCAACCTGCACCTGGCGATGAAGGTCGAATCGACCAAGGGCATCGCCACCGCGCTGGTGCAGACCATGGGCTCGCTGGGGCTGGCGGCGCTGCTGGTGTTCGCCGGCCACGAGGCCGCCCGGGGCCGGCTGAGCGCCGGCGGCTTCTTCTCGCTGCTGCTGGCCATGGCCGGCATCATTCCAGCCCTGCGCAACCTGGCCAACGTGCAGAACGTCCTGCAGCGCGGGGTGGCCTCGGCCGAGAGGCTGTTCTCGGTGCTCGACGCGCCCGACGAGGCCGACACCGGCGTCCTGGAACTGCGCCGCGCCAAGGGGCTGATCGAGTTCCGCGGGGTCACCGCCAGCTACCCGGGCGCTCTGCGTCCGGCCCTGCGCGACATCAGCTTCAGCGCCCGGCCGGGCACGGTCACCGCCATCGTCGGCCGCTCGGGCAGCGGCAAGTCCAGCCTGGTCAAGCTGATCCCGCGCTTCTACGAGCCGGCCTCCGGCAGCATCCTGCTGGACGGCGCGCCCATCGACGACTACCGCCTGGCCGACCTGCGCCGGCAGATCGCCATGGTCGGCCAGCAAGTCATGCTGTTCGACGGCAGCGTGGCCCAGAACGTGGCCTATGGCGAACTGGCCGCGGCCGGCGAGGAGCGCCTGCGTGCGGCGCTGCGCGGCGCGCACGCGCTGGAGTTCGTCGAGCAGATGCCGCAAGGGCTGGATAGCAGCATCGGCGTCAAGGGCGGCAGGATCTCCGGCGGCCAGCGCCAGCGCCTGGCGATCGCCCGCGCGATGCTCAAGGATGCGCCGATCCTGATCCTCGACGAGGCCACCGCGGCGCTGGACAACGAGTCCGAGCGGCTGGTGCAGGACGCCCTGCAGGAACTGATGCCCGACCGCACCACCCTGGTGATCGCCCACCGCCTGTCCACCATCGAGCAGGCCGACCAGGTGCTGGTGCTCGACCAGGGCCGGCTGGTGGAGCAGGGCACCCATGCCGAACTGCTGGCGCGCGGCGGCCTGTACGCGCAGCTGCACGGGGCGCAGTTCCACGAGGGCGCATGAGCCGCGCGCCGGGCCGCATTCCCCCGTACTGGTACGACGGCGCGCCGGTGCCGCTGCCGGCGCGGCTGGGCGAAGGCGTCTACGCCGCGCTGCTGGCCCTGCGCGCGCGCCTGCTGTGCCTGCGCCTGCTGCGCCGCCGGCGCGCGCCGGTGCCGGTGCTGGTGGTCGGCAACGTCACCGTCGGCGGCACCGGCAAGACCCCGCTGGTGGTGGAACTGGTGCGGCGCCTGCAGGCCGCCGGCTGGAGCCCGGGCGTGGCCAGCCGCGGCTACGGCCGAAGCGACCCCGGCACGCCGCGCTGGGTGGACGCTTCGACCCTGCCTGAAGACGGCGGCGACGAGCCGGTGCTGATCGCCCGCCGCACCGGGGTCAGGCTGCGGGTCGATCGCGACCGCACCCGCGCCGCGCGCGCGCTGGCCCGGGCCGGCTGCGACATCGTGGTCTGCGACGACGGCCTGCAGCACTACCGGCTGTGGCGCGACGTCGAGATCGAGGTGATCGACGGCCGCCGCCGCTACGGCAACGGCCGCCTGCTGCCGGCCGGGCCGCTGCGCGAGCCGGCCGCGCGCGCGCAGCGTTGCGACTTCCGCGTGGTCAACGGCGGCGAGCCGGCCTTCGGCGAGTGGCCGATGACCCTGCGGCCCGGCGACGCGCAACCGATGACCGGCGGCAAGCCGCTGCCGCTGGCGGCCTTCGGCGGCCACCGCGTGCATGCGCTGGCCGGGATCGGCAACCCCGGGCGGTTCTTCGACATGCTGCGCGGCTACGGCATCGGCGTGGTGCCGCACGCCTTCGACGACCACCACGCCTACACCGCCGCCGACCTGCAGTTCGGCAGCCGGCTGGCGGTGCTGATGACCGAGAAGGACGCGGTCAAGTGCGCGCCGTTCGCCGACCACTGGTGCTACAGCGTGCCGGTGCAGGCCGAACTGCCCGAGGCCTTCTGGGTCGCCCTGCTGGCCAGGCTGCCTCGGCGCCCGTAGGAGCGCACCGCAGGGGCGCGATAGGGCTTTTCCGCGCGAAGGCCTCATCGCGCCCCTGCGGTGCGCTCCTACAATGGCGGCTCGCCTCCAGGAAGCCGCACATGGCAGCCGTCCCCGATTTCGTCGTTGCCATCCCCGCGCGCTACGCCGCCAGCCGCTTGCCGGGCAAGCCGCTGCGGCTGCTGGGCGGGCGCCCGCTGGTGCTGCACGTGGCCGAGCGTGCGCTGGCCGCCGGCGCGCGCGAGGTCTGGGTCGCCACCGACGATGCGCGCATCGCCGACGCCCTGGCCGGCAGCGGCGTGCGGGTGGCGATGACCTCGCCCGGCCACGTCTCCGGCAGCGACCGCCTGGCCGAATGCGCGACCATCGCCGGCTGGAACGACGACACCGTGCTGGTCAACCTGCAGGGCGACGAACCCTTCGCCCCGCCCGAGGGCATCGCCGCGGTGGCGCGCACGCTGGTGGACAGCGGCGCGCAGATGGCCACGCTGGCGGCGCTGATCCTGGACCCGGAGCAGCTGTTCGATCCGAACGTGGTCAAGCTGGTGTGCGGGAATGGCGAGGAAACCGATCCGCGGATCGCGCTGCAGCAGCTGCCCGCGCTGGCCGGCGACGATCCGGCCGCGGCGCAGCGCCATCTGCACGGCTTCGACGGCTGGCGCGCCGCGCTGTACTTCAGCCGCGCGCCGATCCCCTGGCACCGTGACGCCTTCGCCCTGAACAAGCGGGTGGTGATGCCTGGCGCCGGCCTGCGCCACATCGGCATCTACGCCTACACCGCCGGCTTCCTGCGCCGCTTCGCCGCGCTGCCGCCGGGACGGCTGGAGCAGATCGAGTCGCTCGAACAGCTGCGCGCGCTCGAGGCCGGCTTGCGCATCGCGGTGGCGCTGACCCCGGCCGAGTTCCCGCCGGGCGTGGACACCCCGCACGACCTGGAGCGCGCCGAGCGCCACCTGCGCGAGCGTGCCGGGTGAAGTTGCTGGTGGTGTGCCTGGGCAACATCTGCCGCTCGCCGATGGCCGAGGGCGCGCTGCGCGCGCGCATCGCCGCCTCGCCGCTGGCCGGGCGGGTGGAGGTGGACTCGGCCGGCACCGGCGGCTGGCACGTCGGCGAGCCGCCGGACGGACGCGCACTGGCCTGTGCGCGCGGCCACGGCGTGGACCTGGCCGGGCTGCGCGCACGCCGGCTGGTGGCGGCCGACTTCGAGCGCTTCGACCACCTGCTGTGCGCGGACCGGCGGAATCTGGTCGACGCCCGCGCCCGCGCGCCGGCCGGGTTGGCCGGCAAGGCCGTACTGCTGCTGGAGTTCGCCGGCCTCGGCCAGGGCGCCGAGGTGCCCGATCCCTACTGCGGCGACGGGCGGGATTTCGAACAGGTCTGGCAACGGGTCGATGCGGCGGCGCAGGCGGTGGTGGTGCGGCTGTCCGCCGCCGGGGGCTCTGGCACAATCGATCTTCGATGATTCCATTCCAGGCGCCCGAACTCCCCCCCAGCGTGCGCTGGCTCAACGCCGCGCCGGCCACGCTGCGCGAGCTGGGCGGGCGGGTGCTGGCGCTGGCCTTCGTCAACCCGGCCTCGGCCTGGTGCGCGCAGCGCCTGCAGGAACTGGCGCGCCTGCAGGCGCGCAGCGGCGGCCGCCTGCAGCCGCTGGCGGTGGCGGTGCCGCGCTTCGATTGCGAACGCGACGGCGAGGCCGCGCTGCGCCGCCTGCGCCGCCACGGCATCGGCTTCCCGGTCCTGCACGACCCGGACTGGCAGGCCTGGCAGCGCTTCGGCGTGGAGGCCTGGCCGACCGTGCTGCTGATCGATCCGGTCGGGCAGGTCCGCTACCGCTCGCTCGGCGACCAGGCCGGAGTGCTCGAGCAGCACGTGCAAGCGCTGTACCAGCAGGCTGGCGACAACGCCGAGCGCATCGCCGAGACCCACGCCGAGCCGCGCGCGCCGCTGCGCTTCCCGACTGGCCTGGTGGCTACCGACGAGCGCCTTTACGTGGCCGACAGCGGCCACCACCGGATCCTGGAATGCACCCACGCCGGCCGCGTGCTGCGCCGCTTTGGCACCGGCACCGCGGATTTCGCCGACGGCGACGGCGAGGCGGCGGCGTTCGACCGCCCGCACGCGCTGGCGCTGCTGCACACCGGCCTGTACGTGGCCGACACCGGCAACCACGCGATCCGCCGCATCGACCTGGCCAGCGGCCAGGTCGACACCCTGCTGGGCAACGGCCGCTGCGGCACCCCGCAGGAAGGGCCGGTGACCGCGGCCAAGGACGTCGGCCTGGACACGCCGCGCGCGTTGGTGGCGAGCAACAGCCAGCTGCACTTCGCCCTGGCCGGCGACCACCGGATCTGGAGCTGGGACCTGGGCGCGCACCGGCTGCAATGCCGCGCCGGCTCCGGCCAGCTCGGCACCCGCGACGGCGCCGGCGCGCTGGCCGCCTTCGCCCAACCGGCCGGGCTGGCGGCGGTGCAGCAGACCCTGTACGTGTGCGAGGAGCTCGGCTCGGCGATCCGCAGCGTGCAGCTGCGCGGCGATGTGGTGCAGACCCTGGTTGGCGCCGGCCCCTGGCAGTTCGGCGATCACGACGGCGCCCGCGCCGAGGCGCGCCTGCAGGCGCCGGAGGCGATCGCCCTGGACCCGGATTCGCCGCGCCTGTGGATCGCCGACACCGGCAACGGCTGCGTGCGCAGCCTGCGCCTGGGCGGCGGCGAACTGGCCCGCGTGCCGC
>JASGEB010000017.1:0-26279 GCA_047606785.1 Pseudoxanthomonas sp. | reverse complement strand
CGCGCCCAGCAGCAGCGCGCGGCGCAGCAGCGCGCGCGGCCAGCGCGGGCGTTCGATCCGCACCCACCACAGCAGCGCCACCGGCACCAGCGCGCCCAGCAGCGGCGGCAGCAGGTGCCAGGTGAGCAGTTCGGACGATTCGCGGTGGTCGGTGGCCAGCACGTTGCGCAGCATGTCCGGGTCGAGGAACACTCCGTAGGCGTCGACGAAGTGGGCGGCGGCGGCGGTGACCAGCAGCAGCAGGGTCAGCAGCCAGCGCGCGTTCCAGCGCCACACCAGCAGCCCCAGCAGCAGTGCGTGCGCGGCCACCAGCAGCACGCCCAGCGCCAGCGCCAGGCCCCATTGCTGCGCCGGCGCGCTGATGGCGGTGCGCCAGACGGTGGCGTTGGCGGTGGCGGCGAACCACACGCTGGCCAGCACCAGCAGGCTTTCCAGCGACAGCCGCGGGCGCGGCAGCGCCGACAGCCGGCCCGGCCGGGCTGCGAGGCGCACCTCCATCGGCAGGCTCATCCTCATTGCTGCGGCGCTCCGGCTTCGGGCAGCAGCCAGCGCTGCAGCAGGCGCGCGCTGCACCAGCACACCGCCAGCGCGGCGACGTCGTGGGAAAGGAAGTGCTGCCCGCGCAGCTGCTGGACCATGCCGAACAGGACGCCGAGCGTGAGACCCAGCGCCAGCCCCGCGTGCCGCCAGCGCGGCGCGGCGGCGGCCAGGGCGAAGAACAGCGCCAGCCAGCCATAGCCGGCGCTGGCATGCCCGGCCGGGAAGCAGCGGCCGGCGCCGTAGCCGGGCGGCCGCGACTGCAGCAGTTCGACGTAGGGATGGCTGCCGCCGTAGCGCGACAGTTCCACCGGGCAGGCCACATCGGTCCAGTGCTTCAGCCAGGCCACCAGCAGCGGCCCGGCCAGGCTGGCCACCAGCAGATAGTCGAGCGCGCGCCGCCATGGCGCCAGCCGCGGCGACCACTGCGCCGCCACCCGCAGGCCCAGCACCGCCAGCCAGCCGGCGGCGACCAGGTCGCGCCCGCCGCGGTGGAACAGGTGCACGCTCCACCACGCCTTCTCGAACGCCCAGCGCCCGCCCTCCCAGGCGTACAGCCGGTCGGCCAGTGCCAGGTCCAGGCCGAGACCCTGCAGCAGCGCCACCGCCGCCACGGCCAGCAGCAGCGGCACCCACAGCAGCGGATCCAGCGGCGGCGCGTAGGCGCGGACGGCCAGCGGCGAGAGCGGAGTGGACAGATCCGGCATGGCGAGAATGAAGGCGTGTGCGGAAACGCGCGGCATGATCGGCAGGGCGCCGTCGGAGCTTTGTCAGAACCGCGGTGCGGCCATGGCGACGGTTCAGGCGGGCGGCCGGCGCGGCGCGCGACAATCGCCGCCCAAGCGAGGAGAAATCGATGCGGCTGCTGGTGATCGAGGACAACCGCGCCCTGGTGGCCAACCTGTTCCAGTACTTCGAGGCGCGCGGGCACGTGCTCGACGCCGCACCGGACGGGGTGACCGGCCTGCACCTGGCCAGCGGCCGGGTGTTCGACGCGATCGTGCTGGACTGGATGCTGCCGCGCATGGACGGGCGCGAGCTGCTGCGCCGGTTGCGCCAGGAGTACCATTCGGCGGTGCCGGTGATCATGCTCACCGCGCGCGACGAGCTGCCCGCCAAGATCGCCGGCTTCCGCTCCGGCGCCGACGACTACCTGACCAAGCCGTTCGAACTGGCCGAACTGGAAGTGCGGCTGGAGGCGATCGTGGCCCGCGCCGGCAACCGCGCGGCCGGCGGCGAGCTGCGCGTGGCCGACCTGGCGCTGGACCTGTCGACCCTGGAGGCCAGCCGCGCCGGCCGGCCGCTGCACCTCTACCCGGCCTGCCGCAAGCTGCTGCAGGTGCTGATGCAGGCCAGCCCCGCCGCGGTCACCCGCGACCGCCTGGAATACGCGCTGTGGGGCGAGGAGGTGCCCGACGGCGACATGCTGCGCTCGCACGTCTACGAACTGCGGCGGGTGATCGACGGCCCGTTCGAGCGCAAGCTGCTGCACACCCTGTCGCGGGTGGGCTACCGCCTGGCCGAGGTTTCCGCCGAGCGTGGCGATGGCGCGGCCTAGCTCGTTGCGCGCGCGCCTGTTGCGCTGGTCGCTGGCCTACATGGCGATCGTGGCGGCGGTGGTGATCGTCGGCGGCGGAGTGGTCAACGAGCACGCCGAGCGGCAGGTGTGGAAGGCGCTGATGGATTCGGACCTGCGCCTGTACGTGCAGCGCCGCCAGGCCGACCCGGGCTACCGCTGGGTGGACGATCCGGCCGAGCGCATCTACCACCTGGACGGCAGCGAGCGGGCGCCGCCGTCGCTGGCGCGGCTCGCGCCCGGCCTGCACGACGATTTCCCGCTTGACGGCCACGCCAACGTGGTGCTGGTGCAGGACACCGCGCTGGGGCGGTTGGCGCTGGTGCTGGACATCACCCGCTTCGCCGGCGTGGAAGGCTGGGTGGCCGGCGGCACGGTCGCGGTGGCGGTGCTGGCCATCGCCGTGTTCGGCGTGCTGATGGCCTGGGGCCTGGGCCGCGCGGTGCAGCCGCTGGCGCGCATGGCCGCCGCCATCGCCCGCCTGCCGCCGGACGCGCGCGGCGCGCGCATCGAAGTCGAGCCCGACGCCAGCGCCGAGCTGCAGGTGATCGGCGCGGCCTGCAACGACTACCTGGCGCGCAACGCCCGCTTCGTCGAGCGCGAGCGCGCCTTCATCGACAGCGCCAGCCACGAACTGCGCACGCCGCTGGCGGTGATCGCCGGCGCCAACGCGCTGGCGCTGGAGCAGCCCGGCCTGCCCGCGGAGGCGCGCGTGCCGCTGCAGCGCGTGCGCCGCACCCTGCGCGAGGTCGAGCAGCTGCTGTCGCTGCTGCTGGTGCTGGCCAAGGAGCCGGCGCGGCTGGCGCGCAACGCCGAGCTGCTGGCGCTGGACGCGCTGCTGCCGGACATCCTCGCCGACCATGCGCACCTGAGCGCCGGCCGCGACCTGCGGCTGCGGTTGGGCGCACTGCCGCCGTGCACGCTGCAAGCGCCGCCGGCGATCGTCGCCGCGGCGGTCGGCAACCTGCTGCGCAACGCAATCGAGAACAGCGAGCGCGGCACGGTCGAGCTGGACCTGCAGGCGCCGGCGACGGTGGTGATCCGCGATCCCGGCCACGCCATGTCGCCGGAGGAGATCAGCGCGCTGTACGCGGCGGCGGCGCGCGGGCAGCCGCGCGGCGGCGGCATCGGCCTGGATCTGATCGCGCGGGTGTGCGAGCACCTGGGCTGGGTGCTGAGCTTCGAGGCCGCGGCCGGCGGCGGCACCGTGGCGCGGCTGGATTTTTCCAGCAGCAGGGTGGGGCCGGGGTAGCTTCGGTTTTCGCGCCCGAAAGGCGCGAAAGCCTTGCCGTTCAAGCCGTCGCCGCCGCCGAGTGATGCGCGGCCAAAAAGGCGCGCAGCGAGGCTGGCTTGACCGGCTTGGTCAGCAGTCGGTAGCCGCGCTCGCGCGCTTCCTGCTTGAGCTCGTCGCGGCCGTCGGCGGTGAGCAGGGCGCCGGCCACCGGTGCCGGCGCGGCGGCGGCCAGGGCGTCGAGCGCGTCCAGTCCCTCCATGCGATCGTGCAGGTGGTAGTCCACCAGCATCACCGCCGGCCCTTCGGCGATGCGCTCCAGCGCCTGGTCCACGGTCGTGGCGGTGATCGCCTGCACGCCCCAGCGGCCGAGCAGGGCGCGCATGCCGTCCAGGATCTCCTGGTCGTTGTCCACGCACAGCACCTTCAGCCCGGCCAGGGCGTCGCCGGCCGTCGGCCGGCGTGCGCGGGCGAAGTGCTCGGTGGCCTGCGCCGCGCGCGCCACGCTGATCGAGAACATGCTGCCCTTGCCGACCTGACTGCGCGCGTCCAGCGGCGCGTCGAGCACGCGCGCGACGCGCTGGCAGATCGACAGCCCCAGGCCCAGGCCCTGCTCGCCCCAGTCGAACGGCTGCTGGTAGCGCTGGAACTCGTCGAAGATCTGCCGCATGTGCTGGGCGGGGATGCCCGGGCCGGTGTCCCACACCTGCAGTTCCACCCGCCCGCCGCGCCCGCGCACGCCCAGCACGATGCGCCCGCTGCGGGTGTAGCGCAGGGCGTTGGCGATGAAGTTCTGCAGCACCCGCCGCAGCAGCCGGCGGTCGCTGCGCACCGGTACCGCGCGCGCGTGCACGCGCAGCTGCAGGCTGCGGCCGGCGGCCACCGGCGCGTACTGCGCGGCCAGTTCGTGCAGCAGCTCGGCTGCGTCGAAGTCGGCCAGCTGGATGCGCAGGCGCTGGGCGTCCATGCGCGAGACGTCCAGCAGGCCGTCCAGCAGTTCCTCGGCCGCGCGCAGCGAGGCGTCCACGCGCTCGGCCAGATGGCGCTGCTCGGCCGCGTCGCCGCCGCCCTCGCGCAGCGCCGAGGCGAACAGCCGCGCGGCGTTGAGCGGCTGCAGCACGTCGTGGCTGATCGCGGCCAGGAAGCGGGTCTTGGACTGCTGCGCGGCCTCGGCCTCGCGCGAGCGCTCGGCCACGCGCGCCTCCAGGGTCTCGTTGGCCTCGCGCAGCGCGCTTTCCACCCGCTTGAACTCGGTCACGTCGTTGTAGCTGGTGACGTAGCCGCCGCCGGGCAGCGGCTGGCCGCGCATCTCGATGACCTGGCCGTCGCTGCGCACGCGCTCGAACACGTGGGTGGTGCCGGCGCGCATGTAGCCGATGCGCTTGCCGATGTGCTCCTCGACGTCGCCGCTGCCCAGCTCGCCGCGCTGGGCGTTGTAGCGGATCAGGTCGGCCACCGGCCGGCCGACGTAGAGCATGCCCTCGGGGTAGCCGAACATCTCCTGGTAGCGGCGGTTCCACGCCACCAGGCGCATGTCCGGGTCGACCACGCTGACCCCGGAGCTGATGTTGTCCAGGGTCGAGGACAGGATCTGGCGGTTGAAGCGCAGTTCCTGGCCGGCCTCGTCGAGCACCGCCACCACTTCGGCCAGGTCCATGCCCGAGCCGCGCAGCACGCTGGTCAGCACCAGCCGCGCCGAGGCCGCGCCCAGCGCCGCGGCCAGCAGGCGCTCGGTGAACTGCACCCAGGCGCGGTCGGCCGGCGCCTCCGGCCTGAGTTCGCGCCCCAGCGCCTGCGCCTGCTCGGCGAAGGCGCGTCGCGCCGAGCGTTCGCCCAGCACCCGCTGCGCCAGCGACAGCAGGTCCTCCAGGTGCACATTGCCCGGCCAGTGACCGGTGGCCAGGGTGCGCTCCTGGTAGGGGTCCAGGAACGGGGCGATGCGCAGGCGCTCGTCCACGCTCGGCCGCCAGCGCGCCGACACCAGCATCAGCACCGCGGCGTTGGCCAGCAGCGACCAGAACGTGCCGTGGGTGAGCGGGTCCCAGCCGCTGAGCCGGAACAGCGCCTGCGGGCGCAGCCAGCCCAGCCCGAACGGCCCGTCCTGCAGCCACTGGCTGCCGAGCAGCCAGCCCGAGGCCGACAGCCCCGGCAGCAGCAGGGTGTAGGCCCACACCGCGAAGCCGGCCAGCAGGCCCAGCTCCACCCCGCGCCGGCTGGCGCCGCGCCAGTACAGCCCGGCCAGCAGCGCCGGCGCGAACTGCGCCACCGCGGCGAACGCGACCAGGCCGTAGGAGGCCAGGGTGGAGTCGTTGCTGCTGGCGCGGTGGTAGCCGTAGGCGGTCAGCGCCAGCGCCACGATCGCCACCCGCCGGATCCACAGCACCCGGCTGGCCACGTCGGCCGCGCCGTGGCGCTGCGCCCAGCCGCCGCGCAGCAGCACCGGCATCACCAGGTCGTTGCTGACCATGGTCGCCAGCGCGATCGAGGACACGATCACCATCCCGGTGGCCGCCGAGAAGCCGCCGATGTAGGCCGCCAGCGCCAGCGCGTTGCGGCCCTGCGCCAGCGGCAGGGCCAGCACGTAGGCGTCGCCGGTGAAGCGCCCGGCGTCGCCGAACAGGGCCGCGCCGGCGGTGGCGATCGGCACCACCATGGCGCTGATCAGCAGCAGGTAGGCGCCGAAGATCCAGCGCATGCGGCGGATGTCGCCGACCTCGCCGCATTCGACCACCGCCACGTGGAATTGGCGCGGCAGGCAGACGATGGCCAGGAAGCTGAGCAGGGTCTGGGTGAAGAAGCCCACCGGCGGGGCGTTCTCGAACAGCGCGCGCGCGGCCGGTATCAGCGCCACTCCGCGCCGGTCCAGCCACAGCCAGGCGAACAGGCCCACCGCCAGCATCGCCGCCAGCTTGACCGTCGACTCCAGCGAGATGGCCAGCATCATGCCGTGGTGGTGCTCGGTGGCGTCGACCTGGCGGGTGCCGTACAGCATCGCGAACAGCGCCATCATCAAGGCCACGTACAGTGCCGGGTCGCCGAGCACGCCGGCCTGGCCGCTGTCGCCGCCGGTCAGCACCGCCAGGCTCATGCCCACCGCCTTGTACTGCAGGGCCAGGTAGGGCACCACGCCGACCAGCGCGATCACCGTCACCAGCGCCGCCAGCCGCCGCGAGCGGCCGTAGCGGGCGGAGATGAAGTCGGCGATGGACACCACGTTCTGGCTGCGCGCCACCAGCGCCAGGCGCTCGATCAGGCGCCAGCCGAATGCCAGCAGCAGCAGCGGCCCCAGGTAGATGGGCAGGTAGCCCAGGCCGTTGCGCACCGCGCTGCCGACCGCGCCGTAGAAAGTCCACGACGAGCAGTACACCGCCAGCGCCATCGAGTACACCAGCGGCCGCAGCCACGGCCGCTCCGGATACAGCGGCCGGCGGTCGCCCCACCAGGCCACCGCGAACAGCAGCCCGGCGTAGGCCAGCGAGGCGAGCAGCAGGATCCAGCCGGGGATCATGGGTCAGGGCATGTTGTGGTCGAAGCGGAGCATGGACGCCCTGGCGCCCGAGTCAAGCATGCCGCCGCAGCGGGCCAGGCGGGGAGCGCGTTGCGCGGCTCGGCACGCGCCGTTCCACCCCGCCGGCGCGGCACGCCGCCGCCTTTCAGATGAACGAGTCGGCCAGCCGGGCGATGCCTTCGCGCACCCGCCGCCACCGCCGGCGACGCTGCCATTGCGCCAGCTCCACCACGCTGGCGTCGGCCAGGTAGTCCGCCTCGACCTGGCGCATGCGCGCCACCACCCCGCGGTCGTAGCACAGCAGGCCGATCTCGGCGTTGAGCGCGAACGAGCGGATGTCCAGGTTCATCGAGCCCACCAGCGCCATCTCCTCGTCCACGCTCAGGTGCTTGGCGTGCAGGAAGCGCGGGCGGTACAGGGCGATGCGCACGCCGGCGGCCAGCAGTTCGGCGTAGTAGGACTCCTGCGCCCACGCGGTCAGCGGCTGGTTGTTGCTGGCCGACAGGATCAGTTGCACGTCCACCCCCGACAGCGCGGCGGTGCGCAGCGCCACCAGGGTGGCCTCGTCGGGCACGAAGTAGGGCGTGACCAGCACGATCCTGCGTCGCGCCAGGTGGATCAGTTCGCACACCGCGTCGCGCGCGTTGGGGAAGGGGAAGGCCGGGCCGCTGGGGAGCAGCTGGGCGGCGACGTCGGCGTCGCGTACCGGCGTGCTCGCGGTCACTTCCAGCCGCTGGCCGGTCTCGACGAACCAGTCGCTGGCGAACACCGCCTCCAGGTGCGCCACCACCGGCCCTTCCACCCGCGCCACCAGCTCGCGGTTGGGGTGGCCGGGCACGAACGCCGCGTCGGCCAGGTTCTGCGAGCCCACGTAGGCGGCGCGGTTGTCGAACACCGCCACCTTGCGGTGGTTGCGCAGGTCGATGCGGCCGCTGCGCATCCAGCGCAGGCCGCCGGGCAGCATCTCCTGCACCTGCACGCCGGCTGCGCGCAGGCGCGCGGCGTAGGCGCGCAGGCCGCGCTTGGCGCCCATCGCGTCGAGCATCAGCCGGCAGGTGACCCCGCGCGCGGCGGCGCGTTCCAGTTCGGCCGCCACCTGCGCGCCGGCCTCGTCGTCGAACATCAGGTAGTACAGCAGGTGCACGCGCTCGCGCGCCTGGGCGATGTCCTCGAGCAGGCGCCGCAGCGACTCCTGGTAGTCGTCCAACAGTTCCACCGCGTTGCCGTGGGTGGGCATGAAGTCGCCCAGCCGCTCCAGCAGCGGCGCCATCTCGGCGGCGGTGGTGTCCGTCTGCGGCGTCCAGCGCTGCGCGGCCAACGGCCCCTGTTCCTCGCGGATCACCTGCGAGGCCAGCGCCTGCCGGCGGCGGCGCTCGCCCGACAGCCAGGGATGGCCGAACAGCAGGTACAGCGGCAGCCCGGCCAACGGCACGAAGCCCACCAGCAGCAGCCAGCTGCGCGCCGCCGCCGGGGTGGTGCGGGTGGGGATCCAGCACAGCGCGGCCAGCCGGATCAGCCAGTCCAGGGCGAACAGGGCGGTGCCCAGCCAGGGCGTGGCGTCGTCCATGCACGGGCGAGGTGGGGAGGTGGCGTCCGATTCTGCAGGGCATGGGGGGAAAGCGGAAGCGCGGCGGCCGCCGCGATGGAGCGAGTGCCTGCAGGCGGCGAACGCGCCGGCGCTGCACGGTGTCCGCGTCGATCGGCGCCTCCCGCTCCGTAGTGCGCGCGCATTGGCCTTGCCAGCGACGGCAGGAACGCATCGCAAGATTGGACAGACCGATTTCCAGGCGACGGCGACATGCCTCGGCCTGATGGGCGGAAAGGCGGCGGATTCGCGGATAATGGTCGCCCCTTGGTCGCCATCCGTGCCTGAAAGGAAATGCGCGTGGCCATGACCCTGACCAGCGCACGCGGCATCGCCGAGATCGGCCGCGATTCGCTGGTCGATGCCCTGAAGGACCGCTGAGCCATGGCGACCACGCCCCCCACCGTCTCCTCGTCCGAACTGCTGCACCGCCTCGCCGACGCGGTCGGCGCCGCGCACGTGCTCACCGGCGACAAGGCCACCCGCCGCTACCGCAGGGGCTACCGCTTCGGCGACGGCCCGGTGCTGGCGGTGGTGGTGCCGGGCACCCTGCTGGAGCTGTGGCGCGCCTTGCAGGCGATCGTCGATTCCGGCCGCATCGTGCTGATGCAGGCCGCCAACACCGGCCTGACCGGCGGCTCCACCCCCGACGGCGACGACTACGACCGCCAGATCGTGCTGGTCTCCACCCGCCGCCTGGCCGGCATCAAGCCGATCCGCGAGGGCCGCCAGGTGGTGTGCCTGCCCGGCGCCACCCTGGACCGGCTGGAGCAGGCGCTGCGCCCGCTCGGCCGCGAGCCGCATTCGGTGATCGGCTCGTCCTGCATCGGCGCCTCCGTGCTGGGCGGCGTGTGCAACAACTCCGGCGGCGCGCTGGTGCGGCGCGGCCCGGCCTACACCGAGCTGGCGCTGTACGCCCAGGTCGGCGACGACGGCGTGCTGCGGCTGGTCAACCACCTGGGCATCGAACTGGGGCAGACGCCCGAGCAGATGCTGGGCAGGCTGCAGGCGCTGGACTTCGCCGAGGCCGACATCGCCGACGACCCGGCGCGCGCGGCTTCCGACCACGGCTACGCCGCGCACGTGCGGCAGGTGGATGCCGACACCCCGGCCCGCTTCAACGCAGACCCGGCGCGCCTGCACGAGGCCGCCGGCTCGGCCGGCAAGCTGTGCGTGTTCGCGGTGCGCCTGGACACCTTCGCCTGCGAGGACGCGGCGGTATTCCACATCGGCGCCAACGCGCCGGACGAGCTCACCGCGGTGCGCCGGCACCTGCTCACCGCCTCCGACGCACTGCCGATCAGCGGCGAATACATCCACCGCGACGCCTGGGACATCGGCGAGACCTACGGCAAGGACACCTTCCTGCTGATCGACAGGCTCGGCACCGACCGCGTGCCGGCGGCGTTCGCGCTGAAGAGCCGGGTGGACGGGTTCTTCGAGCGCTTCGGCCTGCGCGGGGTCAGCGACCGCGTGTTGCAGGCGCTGATGGCGCTGCTGCCCAGCCACCTGCCGCCGCGCCTGCGCGACTTCCGCCGGCGCTACGAGCACCACCTGCTGCTGAAGGTGCCGGCGGCCACGGCGCCGGCCACCGAGGCCTTCCTGCATGCGCAGTTCGACGGTTCGGCCAGCGGCGGTTTCTACCGCTGCACGGCCGAGGAAGGGCGCAAGGCCTTCCTGCACCGCTTCGCCGTGGCCAGCGCGGCGGTGCGCTACCGCGAGGTGCACCGCGGCACAGTGGAGGACATCGTCGCTCTGGACATCGCCCTGCGCCGCAACGACCGCGACTGGGTGGAGCGCCTACCGGCGGAGATCGAGGACGCGCTGGTGGCCAAGCTGTACTACGGCCACTTCCTCTGCCACGTGTTCCACCAGGACTACATCGTCAAGAAGGGCCGCGACCCGCTGCGGATCGAGCACGCCATGTGGCGGTTGCTCGACGCCCGCGGCGCCGAATACCCGGCCGAGCACAACGTCGGCCACCTGTACAAGGCCAAGCCGGCGCTGGCCGGGTTCTACCGGCAGCTGGACCCGACCAACACCTTCAACCCCGGCATCGGCCAGACCTCCAAGCAGCGCGGCTGGGGTGAAGGCTGCGGCTGCGGCGGGCATTGAGCCGGCCCACTGCTGGCGCATGGCGCGCAGCGCAGCTGCGGCGCGTCAGGCGCCCGGCTTGACCGCCTCCACCAGCCGGGTCGGCAGCCACGGCCCGCCCCACCAGGTGCGCCAGCCCAGGCTGCGCACGTGCAGGCCGGTGGCGCCCAGCACCTGCAGGCGCTGGGCGTAGGCGCCGGTGTGGCGCATGTCGGCCAGCAGCAGGCGGCCGCACGGGCGCAGCACCCGCCAGGCCTCGTCGATGGCGCGCTGGCGCTGCCCGGCGACGGGGATGTTGTGGATGGCCAGGCTGGAGACGATCACCTCGAAGCTGCCGTCGGCGAATGGCAGTTCGCGCATATCCGCAGTCTGCAGTGTGACCCGTTCGGCCACGCCTTCCAGTTCCGCGTTGCGCCGGGTCCGTTCGATCGCGTTGCCGGACTGGTCCCTGCCGCTCCAGATGTCGATGCCGGTGGCCTGCCCGCGCGGCAGCCGTTGCGCAGCCATCAGCAGCACCGCGCCGCGGCCGCAGCCCAGGTCGAGCAGGTGTTCGTCGCCGCGCAGGCCGGCCCGCTCCAGCACCTGCGACCAGGCGGCGAACTTGCCGCGCAGGCTGGTGTGCAGGTACAGCGCCAGCATCGCGGCGATGATCGCGCCGGAGATCCACAGCCCGTGCAGCGACGGCAGCAGGTCCAGCCCGAAGCAGGCCAGGGCGCCGAGCGCCATCATCGCCGGTACGTATGGAGCGTCGATGCCGTAGCGTCCGTGGCGAGGGGGCATGGGGACGGCTCGGGTAGGAGGTCCCGCCAGCTTAGACCGGATGGGTCCCCGGAAACACGAAACCCGCCTTGCGGCGGGTTTCGCGGAAGGGCCATGCATCCCCGCACGGGCGGGATGACGGGCTGGCAAGGCCGCGCCGCAAGGCGCGGGCCGGACCGTCACTTGATCTTGGCTTCCTTGTAGATCACGTGCTTGCGCACCACCGGATCGTACTTCTTCATTTCCATCTTGCCGGGGGTGTTCTTCTTGTTCTTGTCGGTCGTGTAGAAGTGACCGGTGTCGGCCGAGGAGACCAGACGGATCTTGTCGCGCTTGCCTGCCATGTTCGTGTCTCCTTAGATCTTCTCGCCGCGCGCGCGCAGCTCGGCCAGCACGGTATCGATGCCGACCTTGTCGATGGTGCGCAGCGAGTGCGCGGAAACCTTCAGCTTGACCCAGCGGTTCTCGCTGGCGACCCAGAAGCGGCGCTCGTGCAGGTTGGGCAGGAAGCGGCGGCGGGTACGGTTGTTGGCGTGCGAGACGTTGTTGCCGGTCTGCACACGCTTGCCGGACACCTGGCATACGCGGGACATCGGTGGACTCCTCAATTGCTGCGGAAGGTTTCCGCGACGGGTGCCCCCCGTGGCCCGGGAGGCGGCGGCCCCGCCACCGCGGTGGCGGCGCACGTTGCGGGATGGAAAACCGCTGCCGGCGGCGGTCGGGAACGTGCTCCCGAGGGCCTATCCGGCCGGCCGGCCCGGTTACGGACCGCCGGCAGGACGCAGCGAGCCGCGCATTATGGGCGGCAAGTCCTTGTAATGCAAGCATTCCCGTCAGGCCCCTCCCTTCGCACTACGTGCGACGGGGAGGGGCAAAACGTTCTGCTCAGGAGACATACGGGGACGAGACAGCGCAGGGTGAAAGCAGGGGGTACTGCAACTCACAACTGCGCCTGGATCTCCGGCAGCAACTGGAACAGATCCCCGACCAGGCCGATGTCGGCGACCTCGAAGATCGGCGCGTCGGCGTCCTTGTTGATCGCCACGATGGTGCCGGCGTCCTTGATCCCGGTCAGGTGCTGGATCGCGCCGGAGATGCCCACCGCCACGTACAGCTCCGGGGCGATGATCTTGCCGGTCTGGCCGACCTGCAGATCGCTGGGCACGTAGCCGGCGTCCACCGCCGCGCGCGAGGCGCCGACCGCCGCGCCCAGCCTGTCGGCCAGTGTGTAGATGACCTGGAAGTTCTCCGCCGAGCCCACCCCGCGCCCGCCGGAGACCACGCGGCGGGCCGACTGCAGGTCCGGGCGGTCGGAGGCGCCGCTGTGCAGGCCGACGAAGCGGGTGTGGGTGGGCAGGGTGGCCGTGACGCTGGCCGCCTCGACCGTGGCGCCGCCGCCGGCGGCCGCCTCCGGCCAGGAGGCGGTGCGCACGGTGGCCACCACGACGGCCTCGGCCGGGGCCTGGACGGTGATGATGGCGCTGCCGGCGTAGATCGGCCGCTTGAAGGTGTGCGGGCCGTCGACCGCCATCAGGTCCGAGACCTGGGCCACGCCGAGCAGGGCGGCCACCACCGGCGCCAGGTCCTTGCCGAAGGTGGTCGAGGGGATGAACACGTGGCTGTAGCCGCCGGCTCGGGCCAGTTGCGCGATCTGCGGGCCGAGCACCTGGGCGATGGCGTGCTGGTTGGCCGGGTCGGCCACGGTCAGCACCTTGGCGACGCCGGCGATCTGCGCGGCCTGGGCGGCCACGCCGGCCGGGTCGGCGGCCAGCACGGCGATGTCGATGTCGCCGCCCACCGCCTGCGCGGCGCTGACGGTCTTGGCGGTCGACGCGTTGAGCGTGCCGTCCAGGTGTTCGGCGATGACGAGGATCTTGGACATGGAGCGATCTCCAGGATTCAGTGCGTAGGAGCGCACCGCAGGGGCGCGATGGGCTTTTGATCCGAAGGGAAAGCTTGATCGCGCCCCTGCGGTGCGCTCCTGCAGGAGGGATGGGGTTACAGCAGGCCCTTGGCCTTGAGCGCGGCGACCAGTTCGGCGGCGTCCTTGACCATCACCCCTTTGCTGCGCCCGGCGGGCGGGGCGTAGGCGGTGGTGGCGAGGAAATCGCCGGACTCCACGCCCAGCTCGGCCAGTTGCAGCGTCTCCAGCGGCTTGGCCTTGGCCTTCATGATGTCCGGCAGCTTGATGAAGCGCGGCTCGTTCAGGCGCAGGTCGGTGGTGACCACCGCCGGCAGGTCCACTTCCAGGGTCTCCAGGCCAGCGTCGACCTCGCGGGTGACCGTGGCCTTGCCGCCGTCCACCACCAGCTTGCTGGCGAAGGTGGCCTGCGGCCGGCCCCACAGGGTGGCCAGCATCTGCCCGGTCTGGTTGCTGTCGTCGTCGATGGCCTGCTTGCCCAGGATCACCAGCTGCGGCTGCTCCTTCTCCACCAGCTTGAGCAGCACGCGCGCGGCGGTCAGCGGCTGCACGGCCTGGTCGCTCACCACGTGGATGGCGCGGTTGGCGCCCATGGCCAGGCCGTTGCGCAGGTGCGCGGCGGCGTCGGCCGGGGCGATGGTGGCGACCACCACCTCGCTGGCGATGCCGGCATCGCGCAGGCGCAGGGCTTCTTCCAGCGCGATCTCGTCGAAGGGGTTGGGCGAGAGCTTGACGCCCTCGGTGACCACGCCCGAGCCGTCCGGCTTGACCTGGATGCGCACGTTGTAGTCCACCACGCGCTTGTAGGCGACCAGAATCTTCATCGTTGTCCTCGTGTGGATGGGGCAGCGGCCAGTGCCGGCGGGTACGGCCTGCGTCGGTGCTCCGTCCGCGACCGTGCGGCGGCGGATGGAGGGCTCGCCATTCTACCCGCTCAGGGATTCGCGGCCGGAACCCGCACCCAGCCTTCCATCAGGATGCGCGCGCTGCGGCTCATCACCGCCTTGGTGACCGTCCATCGGCCATCGCGCTGTTCGACCGACGCGCCGACCCGCAGGGTGCCGGAGGGATGGCCGAAGCGCACCGCCTCGCGCACGCCGCCGCCGGCGGCGAGGCTGACCAGGGTGCCCGGCACCGCCGCCGCCGTGGCGATGGCGACCGAGGCCGTGCCCATCATCGCGTGGTGCAGCTTGCCCATGCTCAGGGCGCGCACCAGCACGTCGATGTCGCCGGCCTGGACGGTCTTGCCGGCGGAGGTCACGTAGTCCTTCGGCGGGGCGACGAAGGCGACCTTGGGCGTGTGCTGGCGGGTGGCGGCCTCTTCCGGCGTCCGGATCAGGCCCATGCGCAGCGCGCCGGCCACGCGGATCGCCTCCATTTTCGCCAGGATCGCCGGGTCGCCGTTGATCGCCGGCTGCAGCTCCGTTCCATCGAAGCCGATGTCGGCGGCGTTGACGAAGATGGTCGGGATGCCTGAGTTGATCAGCGTGGCCTTGAGCGTACCCACGCCGGGCACGTCGAGGTCGTCGACCCGGTTGCCGGTGGGGAACATCGAAGCGTTCTCGCCGTCGTCGTCCGAGGGGTCGAGGAACTCCAGCACGATCTCCGCCGCCGGGAAGGTCACCCCATCCAGTTCGAAATCGCCGGTCTCCTGCACCTGTCCATTGCTCACCGGCACATGCGCGAGAATCGTCTTGTGGATATTGGCCTGCCAGATGCGCACCACGCAGACGCCGTTGTCAGGCACGTTGGCCACGTAACCGGCGTGGATGCCGAACGTACCGGCCGCCGTGGACAGGTTGCCGCAGTTGCCCGACCAGTCGACCAAGTCCTCGTCGATGCTGACCTGCCCGTACAGGTAGTCCACGTCGTGGCCCGGCCGCGTGCTGGGCGAGAGGATCACCACCTTGCTGGTGGACGAAGTCGCCCCGCCCATGCCGTCGGTCTGCTTGCCGTAGGGGTCGGGCGAACCGATCACCCGCTGCATCAGCGCATCGCGCGCGCGGCCGGGCATGCGCGCGGCCTCCGGCAGGTCTTCGAGGCGAAAGAACACGCCCTTGGACGTGCCGCCGCGCATGTAGGTGGCGGGAATTCTGATCTGTGGGGCAGGGGCCATGAACGTGAGCCTGGAAGCGTCAACCCTGGACGGGCAGTGCGAATGGCCGAAAGCTTACGTCCGGTCGTGCCGACGCAAAAAGTGGATGCATCCGATCAACCTGTCGGAGGATGAAAGGTGGGATCGGCCATCGGCTGATTGTCAAGAATCAATGCCTGCTGATTGAAAGAGTCTCGGTTGGCAGCGTGGTGGAAGGTTTGGAAAAGCCGGCCTTTCCTGTGTTTTCGATGGCGAAAAAGTCCGCCGATTGCTTGTCTATTCTTCGTCTTCCGTCAATGCTTCCAGCCCGCGCGCGGCATGCCAGACGCGAACGACTTCGACATGGTCGGGCAGGTCGATGTAGTAGACGAGGTGATGTTCGAAACGCTTGAGCGGGAGGAAGCGCAGTGGCAATGGCAGGTCGGCCACATGCTCGGCATGGCGGGTGGAGCCGATGCCGGGATGCCGGGCGATGGTGTCGAGCGTGGCGTCCACTTCCGCCAGAAACGCCTCACCGAGCTGCAAGCCGCCTTGTCGTGCGTGCCAGTACGCTACGTCTGCGGCATCGCGGCGGGCTTGCGGACGCCATTCAACCGGCTTCACGCATCATCCGTTCGCGCAATTCCTTGCGCATCTGCTCGAAGGTGTGCGTTGTCACCGGTTCCGATGGACCGGACGCCAATCCTTCCGCAATCAACTGGCGCAGGAACTCCGCTGCCTTTTCGCGCTGACGCATGCGGATCAGCTCGCGCAGGTACTCGCTGCTGGAGCCGTAGGCGCCTTCGGCGACCTGCTGATCGACGAACTGTTTGAGCTCGTCGGGCAGTGAGATGTTCATGGTGGCCATGGCGGCTCCTATGGCAAAGATTGCCATAGGAGTGTGCGCCGGACGGGAATGGGGCGCAAGCGCGCCCCTCATTCGCCTGCGGCATCTTCTCCCGCAGAGCGGGGAGAAGGAAATCACGTGGCCTTGTTCGCCTCCAGGAAGTCCTGCGCGAAGCGCTGCAGCACGCCGCCGGCTTCGTAGACCTCGACTTCCTCGGCGGTATCCAGCCGGCACAACACCGGGGTTTCGAGGGTCTCGCCGTTGGCGCGGTGGATGACCAGGGTCAGCATGGCGCCGGGGGTGCGCTGGCCGACCACATCGAAGGTCTCGCTGCCGTCGATGCCCAGCACCTTGCGGTCCACCTCCAGCGGGAACTCCAGCGGCAGCACGCCCATGCCGATCAGGTTGGTGCGGTGGATGCGCTCGAAGCCCTCGGCCACGATCGCCTCGACCCCGGCCAGGCGCACGCCCTTGGCGGCCCAGTCGCGCGAGCTGCCCTGGCCGTAGTCGGCGCCGGCGACGACGATCAGCGGCTGGCCGCGCTGCATGTAGGTCTCGATCGCCTCCCACATGCGCACCACCTGGCCGTCCGGCTGCAGCCGCGCCAGCGAGCCCTGGCGCACGTCGCCGGCCTGGTCGCGCACCATCTCGTTGAGCAGCTTGGGGTTGGCGAAGGTCGCGCGCTGGGCGGTGAGGTGGTCGCCGCGATGGGTGGCGTAGGAATTGAAGTCCTCCTCCGGCACGCCCATCTGCGCCAGGTATTCGCCGGCGGCGCTGCTCGGCAGGATCGCGTTGGAGGGCGAGAGGTGGTCGGTGGTGATGTTGTCGCCGAGCACCGCCAGCGGGCGCATGCCTTTCAGCGTGCGTTCGCCGGCGAGCGCGCCCTGCCAGTACGGCGGGCGGCGGATGTAGGTGCTGCGCGGGCGCCAGTCGTACAGCGGCGCGACCCGGCCGCCGTGCTCCACCCGCAAGTCGAACATCGGCCCGTACACCTGGCGGAACTGCTCGGGCTTGACGCTGGCCTGGACGATCGCGTCGATCTCCTCGTCGCTGGGCCAGAGGTCCTTCAGCCGCACTTGGTTGCCGTCCGCGTCGATGCCCAGCACGTCTTTCTCGATGTCGAAGCGCACCGTGCCGGCGATGGCATAGGCGATCACCAGCGGCGGCGAGGCCAGGAAGGCCTGCTTCGCGTATGGGTGGATGCGGCCGTCGAAGTTGCGGTTGCCGCTCAGCACGGCGGTGGCGTACAGGTCGCGCGCGACGATCTCCTGCTGGATCTTCGGGTCGAGCGCGCCGCTCATGCCGTTGCAGGTGGTGCAGGCGAAGCCGACGATGCCGAAGCCCAGCTTCTCCAGCTCCGCCAGCAGGCCGGCTTCCTGCAGATACAGCTGCACCGCCTTCGAGCCGGGCGCCAGCGAGGTCTTCACCCACGGCTTGCGCAGCAGGCCGCGGGCGTTGGCGTTGCGCGCCAGCAGGCCAGCGGCGATCACGTTGCGCGGGTTGCTGGTATTCGTGCAGGAGGTGATGGCGGCGATGATCACCGCGCCGTCGGGCAGCAGGCCCTTGGCTTCTTCCTCGCGGCCGGCGTCGAGCTTGGCCTCGTCGGCGATGC
This sequence comes from Pseudoxanthomonas sp., assembly GCA_047606785.1. Classification (GTDB taxonomy): domain Bacteria; phylum Pseudomonadota; class Gammaproteobacteria; order Xanthomonadales; family Xanthomonadaceae; genus Pseudoxanthomonas_A. Next base: position 8,535 of record JASGEB010000017.1, on the reverse strand, counting down.
CGCGCTCGGCCAGCGCGCTGGTCGGCAGGCGCCGGTGCGGGTTGGACGGGCCAGCCAGGTTGCGCACCACCGTGGACAGGTCGAATTCGAGCACCCGCTCGTAGTGCGCGTCGGCCAGGGCGTCGGCCCACAGGCCGGCGGTCTTCGCGTAGGTCTCCACCAGCCGCACCTGCGCTTCCTCGCGGCCGGTCAGGCGCAGGTAGTCCAGGGTCTGACTGTCGATGTGGAACAGCGCGGCGGTGGCGCCGTATTCCGGGCACATGTTGGAAATGGTGGCGCGGTCGCCGATGGTCAGCGCGGCGGCGCCTTCGCCGAAGAACTCCAGGTAGTGGCCGACCACCTTCTCCCTGCGCAGGAACTCGGTCAGCGCCAGCACCACGTCGGTGGCGGTGATGCCCGGCTGCGGCCGGCCGGCCAGCTTCACCCCGGTGATCTCCGGCAGGCGCATCCACGAGGCCCGGCCGAGCATCACGTTCTCCGCCTCCAGGCCGCCCACGCCCACCGCGATCACCCCCAGCGCATCCACGTGCGGGGTGTGGCTGTCGGTGCCCACGCAGGTGTCGGGGAAGGCCGCGCCGTCCTGCACGTACACCACCGGCGACATCTTCTCCAGGTTGATCTGGTGCATGATTCCGTTGCCGGCCGGGATCACGTCGACGTTGGCGAACGCGCGCTTGGTCCACTCGATGAAGTGGAAGCGGTCGGCGTTGCGGCGGTCCTCGATGGCGCGGTTCCTGGCGAATGCGTCCGGGTCGGAGCCGGGCGCCTCCACCGCCAGCGAGTGGTCGACGATCAACTGCACCGGCACCACCGGGTTGACCTGGGCCGGATCGCCGCCCTGCTCGGCGATGGCGTCGCGCAGGCCGGCCAGGTCGACCAGCGCGGTCTGGCCGAGGATGTCGTGGCAGACCACGCGCACCGGGAACCAGGGGAAGTCCAGGTCGCGGCGGCGCTCGACCAGCTGCAGCAGGTAGTCGCGCAGCTGCGCCGGGTCGGCGCGGCGCACCAGGTTCTCGGCGTGCACGCGCGCGGTGTAGGACAGGCCGGCCCAGGCGCCCGGGCGCAGGGCGTCCACCGCGGCGCGGGCGTCGAAATAGTCCAGGCCGGTGCCGGGCAGGGGCTTGCGGTACGGGTTGTTCATGGCGCGCGGGGAATCCTGGCTGGCGGCGTGGCGCTGCGCTGGCGACGGCGGCCAATCTGGCATCGGGCGAAGCCTTGATCAATCTTGATCCAATCGATCAATGCGAGGCATGGGTCCCCGATTGCGCGGGGATGGCGAACTCTGCGCACTACCCGTCGGTTGGCGGTCCGCCGTCCGCGCCATCCGCGGCCCCGGCCAGGCGCAGGCAGGCGTCGCGGATCGCCGCCACCAGCGGCTCGGGGTCGCCGCGCCGGCGCCACTGCGGCGCGGTCGGGCCGACCAGCGCCTCGGTGAAGGCGCCGACCAGGCAGGCGGCGGTGACCTCGGTGTCCTGCGCCGGCAGCGCGCCCGCCGCCGCCGCCTGGTCCAGCAGCGCCTTGAACACCGCGCCGAAGCGGCGCCGACCGCGGATGCGCGCGGCGTCCAGTTCGGCGTCCACGGGCTCGGCGATGAAGGCCCAGGCCAGCGCCGGCCCGGCCAGGGCGCGGCGCACGAAGCTGTCCAGCGCCAGCGCCAGCCGCCGCACCGGCGGCTGCGGGCCGGCGGCGATGGCCTGCAGGATCGCGATCTCGGCGTCGATGGCCGCGTCGAGCACTTCCACGAACAGCTCGGCCTTGGACGGGAAGTGGCGGTAGATCAGGCCGGTGGACACCCCGGCCGCGGCCGCCACCGCCGCCACCGGCGCGCCGCGGAAGCCCTCGGTGCCGACCAGCCGGCGTGCCGCCTTGAGGATGCGCTGGCGGTTGTCGGCCAGGCGCTGCTCCATCAGGTCCGAGCGCTTGTAGGCCATGGCGGTGACTCCGGCTTCATTCGATGAATCATGATTCACTTTTTATCCGGGTTGCGCTAGCCTGCCGATCCGGCATGACCCCCGCCTGCCCGCGCCCGGCCCTCCAGTCTGGCGCCCCGTGTCCGCACCAGGAGCCCGTGCATGCCCGTTTCCAGCCTGGATTTCGACCTCGGCGAGGACATCGACGCCCTGCGCGAGGCGGTCCACGCCTTCGCCGGCCGCGCGGTCGCGCCGCTGGCGGCGCAGGCCGACCGCGACAACGCCTTCCCCAACCAGCTGTGGCCGCAGTTCGGCGAGCTCGGCCTGCTCGGCCTGACCGTCGAGGAGGAATACGGCGGCAGCAACCTGGGCTACCTGGCGCACGTGGTGGCGATGGAGGAGATCTCCCGAGCCTGCTCGGCGATCGGCCTGAGCTACGGCGCGCACTCCAACCTGTGCGTCAACCAGCTGCGCAAGAACGGCAGCCACGCGCAGAAGCTGAAATACCTGCCCAAGCTGGTCAGCGGCGAGCACGTCGGCGCGCTGGCGATGAGCGAGCCCGGGGCCGGTTCGGACGTGGTGTCGATGAAGCTGCGCGCCGACAGGCACGGCGACCGCTACCTGCTCAACGGCAGCAAGATGTGGATCACCAACGGCCCCGACGCGGACACCCTGGTGGTCTACGCCAAGACCGACGCCAACGCCGGGTCGAAGGGCATCACCGCCTTCATCGTCGAGAAGGGCTTCAAGGGCTTCTCGACCGCGCAGAAGCTGGACAAGCTGGGCATGCGCGGCAGCAACACCTGCGAACTGGTGTTCCAGGACTGCGAGGTGCCGGAGGAGAACGTGCTCGGCGAGGTCGGCAAGGGCGTGCGCGTGCTGATGAGCGGCCTCGACTACGAACGCGTGGTCCTGTCCGGCGGCCCGCTGGGGATCATGGCCGCGTGCCTGGACGCGGTGGTGCCGTACCTGCGCGAGCGCCGCCAGTTCGGCCGCGCGATCGGCGAGTTCCAGCTGATGCAGGCCAAGCTGGCCGACATGTACGTGGGTTTCAACGCCGCGCGCGCCTACGTCTACGCGGTCGCCCGCGCCTGCGACCGCGGCCGCACCACCCGCAAGGACGCCGCCGGCGCGATCCTGTACGCCGCCGAGAAAGCCACCTGGTGCGCCGGCCAGGCGATCCAGGCGCTGGGCGGCAACGGCTACATCAACGACTACCCGGTCGGGCGCCTGTGGCGCGACGCCAAGCTGTACGAGATCGGCGCCGGCACTTCGGAGATCCGGCGCATGCTGATCGGGCGCGAGCTGTTCGCGGGTCAAGCATGAGCGTGATCACCTCCAAACTGCGCACCGCGGACGAGTTCCGCGCCAACCGCGACGCCCTGCAGGCGCAGGTCGACGTCCTACGCGAGCGCACCGCGCGCATCGCGCTCGGCGGTAGCGAAGCCGCGCGCAGCAAGCACGTCGCGCGCGGCAAGCTGTTGGCGCGCGAGCGCATCGACGCGCTGCTCGACCCGGGCGCGCCGTTCGTCGAACTCTCGCCGCTGGCCGCGTTCGGCATGTACGAGGACCAGGTGCCGGCGGCCGGTGTGGTCGCCGGCATAGGCCGCATCCAGGGCCGCGAATGCGTGATCGTCGCCAACGACGCGACGGTGAAAGGCGGCACGTACTACCCGATGACGGTGAAGAAGCACCTGCGCGCGCAGGAAATCGCGCTGCAGAACCATCTGCCGTGCATCTACCTCGTCGATTCCGGCGGCGCGTTCCTGCCGATGCAGGACGAGGTGTTCCCGGACAAGGAGCACTTCGGCCGCATCTTCTACAACCAGGCCAATCTCTCCGCGCAGGGCATCGCCCAGATCGCCTGCGTGATGGGTTCGTGCACTGCCGGCGGTGCCTACGTGCCGGCGATGAGCGACGAGACCGTGATCGTCAGGAACCAGGGCACGATCTTCCTCGGCGGCCCGCCGCTGGTGAAGGCCGCCACCGGCGAAGTGGTCAGCGCCGAGGATCTCGGTGGCGCCGACGTGCACACGCGCATTTCCGGCGTCGCCGACCACCTGGCCGAGAACGACCACCACGCGCTGGCGATCGTGCGCGGCATTGTCTCCAACCTCGGCCCGCGCCACGCGCCGAACGTGGACATCCGCACGCCGGAAGAACCGCTGTACGACCCGGCGGAACTGTACGGCACGATTCCTGCTGATACGCGCAAGCCGTACGACGTGCGCGAAGTGATCGCGCGCCTCGTCGACGGTTCGCGCCTGGACGAATTCAAGGCGCGCTACGGTGCCACGCTGGTCACGGGCTTCGCGCACATCCACGGCTATCCGCTCGGCATCCTCGCCAACAACGGCATCCTGTTCTCAGAGAGCGCGCTCAAGGGCGCGCACTTCGTCGAACTGTGCAGCCAGCGCGGCATCCCGCTGCTGTTCCTGCAGAACATCACCGGCTTCATGGTCGGGCGCAGCTACGAGAACGGCGGCATCGCCAAGGACGGCGCCAAGCTGGTGACCGCGGTTGCGACGACGGCGGTGCCGAAGTTCACCGTGCTGATCGGCGGCTCCTACGGCGCCGGCAACTACGGCATGTGCGGGCGCGCCTACTCGCCGCGCTTCCTGTGGAGCTGGCCGAACTCGCGCATCGGCGTGATGGGCGGCGAACAGGCGGCGAGCGTGCTCGCGACCGTGCGTCGCGACGCGCTGGAGGCGCAGGGCAAGACGTGGAGCGCCGAGGAAGAAGATGCGTTCAAGGCGCCTACCCGCGCCCAGTTCGAGCACCAGTCCGATCCGTACTACGCTACCGCGCGCCTGTGGGACGACGGCATCGTCGATCCGGTGCAGACCCGCCGCCTGCTCGGCCTCGGCCTGGCGGCGGCGTTGAACGCGCCGATCGAACCGACGCGCTTCGGCGTGTTCCGCATGTGAGGCGCGCATGAGCGATTCCATTCTTGAAATCGAACGCAACGGCGCGGTCGCCACGCTGTGGCTGAACCGGCCGGAGGTGCACAACGCCTTCGACGAGCACGTGATTGCGGCCCTGACCGCGGCGCTGCGCGAACTGGACGTCGACCCGGCCGTGCGCGCGGTGGTGCTGGCCGGGCGCGGCAGGAGTTTCTGCGCCGGCGGCGACCTCGGCTGGATGCGGCGCATGGCCGGTTTCAGCCGCGAGCAGAACCTGCGCGATGCCGGTGCATTGGCCGACATGCTGCGCACGCTGGCCTCGCTGTCCAAGCCGACCCTCGCCCGCGTGCACGGCGCGGCGCTGGCCGGCGGCACCGGCCTGGTGGCCGCCTGCGACATCGCGGTGGCGACGCCGGAGGCGAAGTTCGGCACCACCGAAGTGCGCCTGGGCCTGATCCCGGCGACGATCGGCCCGTATGTGATCCGCGCCATCGGTGCGCGCGCGGCGCAGCGTTACTTCCTCACCGGTGAGCGTTTCGATGTGACCGAAGCGCATCGGCTTGGGCTGGTACACGAAGTCGTTGCCACCGAAGCACTCGATACGCGCATCGCCAACATCATCGAAGCGCTGCTGGCCGGCGCACCGATTGCGCTGACCGACTGCAAGAACCTGATCGAAGACATGCGCGACAAGCCCGTCAACGCGGACTTGATCGCCGACACCACCCGCCGCATCGCCGATGCGCGCGGCGGCGATGCGGCGCGCGAAGGCATCGCCGCCTTCTTCGACAAGCGCAGGCCGCGCTGGGAGGCGTCCTGATGTTCGCCAAGGTCCTGATCGCCAACCGCGGCGAGATCGCCTGCCGCATCATCGCCACCTGCCGCCGGCTGGGCATCGCGACGGTCGCGGTGCATTCCGAGGCCGACGCTGGCGCGCGCCACGTGCGCCTGGCCGACGAGGCGGTGTGCATCGGCCCGGCGGCGGCGGCCGAAAGCTATCTGCGCGCGGACAGGGTGATCGCCGCCGCGCAGGCCACCGGCGCGCAGGCCGTCCATCCCGGCTACGGTTTCCTGTCCGAGAACGCAGGCTTCGCCGAAGGCTGTGCCGCCGCCGACATCGTCTTCATCGGCCCGCCGGCGGCGGCGATCCGCGCGATGGGCTCGAAGTCGGCGGCGAAGGCGCTGATGGAAAAGGCCGGCGTGCCGCTGGTGCCCGGCTACCACGGCGACGAGCAGGCGCCGGCCTTCCTGCGCGGGCAGGCCGGCCGCATCGGTTACCCGGTGCTGATCAAGGCCAGCGCCGGCGGCGGCGGCAAGGGCATGCGCGTGGTCGAGCGCGAAGCGGATTTCGACGCGGCGCTCGCCTCGTGCCAACGCGAAGCCAAGGCCAGCTTCGGCGACGACAAGGTGCTGGTCGAGAAGTACCTGCAGAAGCCGCGCCACATCGAGGTGCAGGTGTTCGGCGACGCGCACGGCAATCTCGTGCACCTGCACGAGCGCGATTGCTCGGCGCAGCGTCGCCACCAGAAAGTGGTCGAGGAAGCGCCGGCGCCGGGCATCGGCCCCGCCTTCCGCGACGCCCTCGGCAAGGCCGCGGTCGACGCCGCCCGCGCGGTCGGCTACGTCGGCGCGGGCACGGTCGAGTTCGTCTCGGAAGCTGGCGTCTTCTACTTCATGGAGATGAACACCCGCCTGCAGGTCGAGCATCCGGTCACCGAGATGATCACCGGCCAGGACCTGGTCGAATGGCAGTTGCGCGTCGCTGCCGGCGAGCCGCTGCCGCTGGCGCAGGAGGAAATTCCCTTGCGCGGCCACGCCATCGAAGCGCGCATCTATGCCGAGCAGCCGGAGAAGGGCTTCCTGCCGTCGATCGGCACCCTGCAGTACCTGCGCATGCCGCAGGCGGACGCGGACCTGCGCATCGACAGCGGCGTCGAGCAGGGCGACGCGATCGGCCCGTTCTACGACCCGATGATCGCCAAGCTGATCGTGCACGGCGACGACCGCGACGCCGCCATCGCGCGCCTGCTGCGCGCGCTGCGCGAATACCGCATCGTCGGCGTCGGCAACAACATCGGCTTCCTGTCCAAGTTGATCGACCACGCAGAATTCCGCGCCGGCGGTTTCGATACCGGCCTGATCGGGCGCGAATTGACCGCGCTGACCACGGCGGACGCGGCATTCCCGCCGGATGTGCTGCACGCGGCGGCGTTGTCCGTGCTGGATGCGGAAAGCAGGACGACGGACGCGAATCCGTGGTCGCTCGCGGACGGCTGGCGCATCAATGGCGCGGCCACGCGCAAGCTGGAGTTCACCGCTGCCGACGACAGCGTGCATGCGGTCGAGGTCGCCTACGCCGCGAACGGCGCGTATCGCATCGATGGCGAGGCGGCTTCGGTTCGCGCCGATGCGCAAGGCGCGCGCTGCATCGTCGGCGCGCGCCGGTTCGATGCCGATGTCGTCGTCGATGCCGCCGGCGCGCTGCACGTGTTCGTCGCGGGCACTCATGCGCTGCTGTCGCCGGTCGACAAGCTCGCGCATGCCGGCGGCGACCACGAAACGCAGGGCGGCCTGGCCGCGCCTATGCCCGGCAAGATCATCGCGGTGATCGCCAGCGACGGTGCGCAAGTCGAAAAAGGCGCGCCGCTGCTGGTGATGGAGGCGATGAAGATGGAATACGCCATCGACGCCCCGGCCAACGGCACGGTGACGAAATTGCTGTGCAAGGTCGGCGACCTGGTCGCCGAGAAGGCGCCGCTGGTCGAATTCGAGGCCGCATCATGAGCAATGTCCTGCCCGCGCGCGTCAGGATCGTCGAGATGGGCCCGCGCGACGGCCTGCAGAACGAGCAGGCCGTCGTCGCCACCGCGACCAAGCTGGAACTGATCGCGCGCCTGGCCGACGCCGGCCTGAAGCACATCGAGGCCACCGCCTTCGTCTCGCCCAAGTGGGTGCCGCAGATGGCCGACCACGACGCGGTGATGCGCGGCGCCGACAGGCGCCCCGGCGTGGTCTATTCGGCGCTGACCCCGAACCTGCAGGGCTTCGAGGCCGCGCTGGCGGCCGGCGCGCAGGAGGTGGCGGTGTTCGGCGCGGCCTCCGAATCGTTCTCGCGGAAGAACATCAACTGCTCGATCGCCGAGAGCCTGAAGCGTTTCGAGGACGTGATGCAGGCCGCGCAGGCCAGCCGCATTCCCGTGCGCGGTTACGTTTCCTGTGTGCTCGGCTGCCCGTACGAAGGCCGGATCGCGCCGCGGGCCGTGGCCGACGTCGCCGCCGCCCTGTTCGACATGGGCTGCCACGAAATCTCGCTCGGCGACACTCTCGGCGTCGGCACGCCCGGCCATGTCCGGCGCATGCTCGACGCGGTGCTGGCGAAGGTGCCGGCGGACAGGCTGGCCGGCCACTACCACGACACCTACGGCCAGGCGCTGGCCAACATCCTGGCCTCGCTGGAAGCCGGCATCGCCGTTTTCGACAGCTCGGTGGCCGGCCTCGGCGGCTGCCCTTACGCTCCCGGCGCCTCCGGCAACGTCGCCAGCGAGGACGTGGTGTACATGCTCGCCGGCCTGGGCATCGCCACTGGCGTGGACCTGCCGCGGCTGGCCGCCGCCGGCGAGTTCATCTGCGCCGCGCTCGGGCGGTCCTCGCGCTCCAAGGTGGCGCAGGCGCTGGCCGCGCGCACGGCCAGTGCCGCGTCCTGAAACGCCGGATCGGCGCAT
>JASGEB010000016.1:0-7852 GCA_047606785.1 Pseudoxanthomonas sp. | reverse complement strand
GTTCGACCGAGCCATCGAATACTTCGTGCTCGACCAAGGCCAGTTGGTCGGCGATCAACTGACGCAACTTGCGGTAGAACAGCGCCGCCGTGTTGGGTTGGATGCCCAGAACATCGGCGGCAGAACGGGCCGTCACTTCCAGCACGAAAAATTCGATCAGACGAATCTGTAGCTTTTTGCTTAATTTACAGTGACTTAGGCCCATGCTCAGAGCTTAAATTTAGCCCTTATCTACGACAGCCCCATCGGAAAAACCGAGCACGGGCTTGTTGCGGAATTCGCCCAAGGCATCGAGCACCGCGTCCTCGTCCTGCAATACCAGTTGTGCATGCTGCAGCAGCATTTCCAGTGCACGCGCGATCGCGTCGCGCTCCACCCCATAGACGGCATCCAGCACCCACAAGGTCTCCACCAGCGTGACCGTGGAAACCTAGGCCCCCGGTGCGATGAACGCCTCGGCCGCGGCAGTCTGTTTGGCATCGTCGCGCACCAGCACGTTGGTATCAACGGCGCGCATACTTGGCTTTGAGCTGGCGGGCAATGCCCTGCTTCAATTCATCCAATGTGCGTGGCGGCGGCGGCGTGTCGAACAGACGGCATGGATTTCGGCGGAACTGGACTTGCCGGCCTTGCGCACGACAATGGATCCGACTCGATGGATCGAGACCGCGGCCTCCTTCCGAACTTCCGACCCGCAGGATCCGGTGCGGATCCTGCCGAATCCCTTCACCCCGCGCACTGCTCGCACAGGCCGTGCACTTCCAGGGTCTGCGCCTGCGGCTGGAAGCCCAGTTCCCGCGCGCGCTGCTCCAGCTGCGCCACCACCTCGCGGTCCTCCAGCTCCACCGCGCTGTGGCAGCGGTCGCAGATCAGGAACGGCACCGAGTGCTGGGCGCTGGAGGGGTGGTGGCAGGCGACGAAGGCGTTGACCGACGACAGCTTGTGGATGAAGCCGTTGGCCATCAGGAAGTCGAGCGCGCGGTACACCGTGGGCGGCGCGTCGGCGCCGACGCCGCCGCTGCTGCGCACTTGGTCGAGCAGGTCGTAGGCCTTGACCGGCCTGCCGGCCTGGGCGACCAGTTCCAACACGCGCTGGCGGATCGGGGTCAGGCGCAGGCCGCGCTCCTGGCAGGCGCGCTGCACGGCCTTGACGAAGCCGCGAGCGTCGTCGACGTGGTGCTTCGGGTCGGTGCAGTGGTCGTGCGGGTGCGCGGACATGACGGCCTCCGGTGGGTGACTCAGCTGGGCGCCGCCGCCTTGATGATGGCGGCATCGATGCGCTTCAAGGCCTGTTCGCGCCCGGCCAGGTAGACGGTGTGGGCGATGTCCGGGCTGACCTGGGTGCCGGTGATGGCCACCCGCAGCGGCTGGGCGACCTTGCCCATGCCCAGTTCCAGCGCGGCGGCGGCGGCGTGCAGCGCCTGGCCGACCGCCTCCAGCGTCCACTCCGGCAGCGCCGCCAGCAGTTCGCGTGCCTTGGCCAGCGGCGCCTCGGCGCCGGCCTTGAGGTGCTTGGCGACGGCGGCTTCGTCATAGATTTCCAGCGGCCGGTACCAGACCGCGGCCTTCTCGGCCATTTCCTGCAGCGTCTGCACGCGCTCGCGCAGGGCGACCACCACCTCGGCCGGGGCCGGGCCGCGGGCCGGGTCCAGGCCGAGCTTGCGCAGCTGGTATTCCAGCTGCGGCGCGATCGCGGCCGGGTCGTCGCTCTTCAGGTAGTGCTGGTTGACCCAGCCCAGCTTGGCCATGTCCAGGCGCGCGGCCTTGGAGTTCACGTCCTTGACGTCGAACAGGTCGATCAGCTCCTGCCGGGAAAAGATTTCCTGGTCGCCGTGCGACCAGCCCAGCCGCGCCAGGTAGTTGACCAGCGCATGCGGCAGGTAGCCGGCTTCCCTGTACTGCATCACGTCGGCCGCGCCGGTGCGCTTGGACAACTTGGCTCCGTGCTCGTCCAGGATCATCGGCATGTGCGCGAACTTCGGCACCGGCGCGCCCAGCGCCCGGTACAGGTTGATCTGGCGCGGGGTGTTGTTGATGTGGTCGTCGCCGCGGATCACCTCGGTGATGCCCATGTCCCAGTCATCCACCACCACCGCGAAGTTGTAGGTCGGGTAGCCGTCGGGACGGAAGATCACCATGTCGTCGAGCTCGCTGTTGGCGATCTCGATGCGGCCCTTGATCAGGTCCTCGAACGCGACCGTGCCGTCGAGCGGGTTCTTGAAGCGGATCACCCGGTTCGGGTCGTCGCGACACGGCAACCCGGCGTCGCGCGCGGCGCCGTTGTAGCGTGGCTTCTCCTGCCTGGCCATCGCCGCTTCGCGCATCGCGTCGAGCTCTTCCTTCGACTCGTAGGCGTAATAGGCCTTGCCTTCGGCGACGAGCCGCTCGGCCACTTCGAGATAGCGCGCGACGCGGTCGGTCTGGTAGACCGGACCTTCGTCGTAGTCCAGGCCCAGCCAGTCCATCGCTTCCAGGATCGCATCGATCGCCGCCTGGGTGCTGCGCTCGCGGTCGGTGTCCTCGACGCGCAGCACGAACTGGCCGCCGCGGTGGCGCGCCTGCAGCCAGCAGTACAGCGCGGTGCGCGCGCCGCCGATGTGCAGGTAGCCGGTGGGACTGGGGGCGAAGCGGGTGCGGCAGGTCATGCGGGGCTCGGGATGCGGAATCCCGTGATTTTACCCCGCTTGGCCTGCCTCTCCCCCGCAAACACGGGGAGGGGGGCCTACAATTTCGCCATGACCACGCTGTTCGTCTCCGACCTGCACCTGGACGCCGCGCGGCCGGCGATCACCGAGTTGTTCGGCAAGTTCCTGCGCGAAGAAGCGAAGTCCGCCGACGCCCTCTACATCCTCGGCGACCTGTTCGAGGCCTGGGTCGGCGACGACGACACCTCCGAAGTCGGCGCCTACACCGCCGCGCAACTGCGCGCCGTGGCCGATGCCGGCGTGCCGGTGTACTTCATCCGCGGCAACCGCGATTTCCTGGTCGGCGCCGACTACGCCAGGCGCGCGGGCTTGCAAATCCTGCCCGACCCGGCGGTGGTGATGCTGTACGACCAACCGGTGCTGCTGATGCACGGCGACCTGCTGTGCACCGACGACGTGGCCTACCAGCAGTTCCGCGCGCAGACCCGCGACCCGGCGTTCCAGGCGCAGTTCCTGGCCCAGCCGCTGGCCGCGCGCCAGGCCTTCGCCGCCCAGGCGCGCCAGGCCAGCCATGCGCGCCAGCAGGAGCTGAAGGGCGAAGACCGCGCGCAGTTCGAAACGATCACCGACGTGGCCCCGGCCGCGGTCGAGGCGACCTTCGCCCGCTACGGCATCGACACGCTGATCCACGGCCATACCCACCGCCCGGCGATCCACGCGCTGGGCGTCAACGGCCGCGCCTGCCGGCGCATCGTGCTGGGCGACTGGTACGAACAGGGCTCGGTGCTGCGGGTGGATGCCGGCGGGATGCGGCTGGATCGACTGTAGGAGCGCACCGCAGGGGCGCGATGGGCTTTCGCGGCAAAGCCCCAATCGCGTGAAAGCCCATCGCGCCCCTGCGGTGCGCTCCTACGAGGATTTCTGCTACGGCGCTTCCAGCGCCGCCAGCTCGTCCTCGTCGAAACCGGCCAGCAAGCGCGCCTGCAGATTGAACGGCCCGTGCAGGTAGCCGCCGGCGTATTCGCGCAGCAGTTCGCGGAAGCGCGCGCGCGGCTCGACGTCGCGCTGCCGGCAATACCAGCGGTACCAGCGCGAGCCGGCGGCCACGTGCGCCACTTCCTCGCGCAGGATGGTCTCCAGCACCGCGACGGTGGCGTGGTCGCCGAGCGTGCGCAGCTTGACGATCATGCCCGGGGTCACGTCCAGCCCGCGCGCCTCCAGCACGCGCGGCACCAGCGCCATCCGCGCCAGGCCGTCGTGGGCGGTCTTGGCGCACATCTCCCACAGGCCGTTGTGGGCGTCGAAGTCGCCGTAGTCGCGGCCGAGCGCGCGCAGGCGCTCGCGCAGCAGGGTGAAGTGGCGCGACTCGTCCAGCGCCACCGCGATCCAGTCGGCCTGGAACGGCGCCGGCGGCTCGCGGAAGCGGTACACCGCGTCCCAGGCCAAGTCGATGGCGTTGAGCTCGATGTGGGCGATGGCATGGATGAAGGCCGCGCGGCCCTCGTCGCTGCCCAGCCCGCGCCGCGGCAGGTCGCGCGGATGCACCAGCGCCGGCCGCGGCGGACGGCCGGGCATGGCGATCGCCTGCGGCGCCGGCGCGGCGGCGGGGACCTCCAGTTCGCCGCGCGCGAAGGCGGCGGCGTAGTGCTGCGTCAACGCGACCTTGCGCGCCGGATCGGCCGCGTCCAGGCAGGCGCGCGCGGCGGCGTACAGGCTGCTCACCCTATCCCCCCGTAGGCACGGCTGCCTCAGGCGCGGCGCTTGAGCTTTGCCTCGTCCGAGCGCGACTGGCTCAGGCGTTCGAAGTAGCCGGCCTCGGTGCCGGTCACGTACTGGCCGTCGAAGCAGGACGAATCGAAGCGGGTCAGCTCGCGGTTGCCCTCGCGCACGGCCTGCTCCAGGTCCTCCAGGTCCTGGTAGACCAGCCAGTCGACGCCGAGGAACTGCTCGACCTCCTCCACGCTGCGGCCGTTGGCCACCAGCTCGTCCACCGCCGGCATGTCGATGCCGTAGATGTTCGGGTGGCGCACCGGCGGCGCAGCCGAGGCCAGGTAGACCTTGCGCGCGCCGGCGTCGCGCGCCATCTGCACGATCTGCTGGCTGGTGGTGCCGCGCACGATCGAGTCGTCCACCAGCAGCACCACCCGGTTGCGGAACTCCAGGTGGATCGGGTTGAGCTTGCGGCGCACCGACTTCACCCGCTCGCCCTGCCCGGGCATGATGAAGGTGCGGCCGACGTAGCGGTTCTTGATGAAGCCCTCGCGGTACTTCACGCCCAGCACGTTGGAGATCTCCAGCGCCGCGTCGCGCGAGGTGTCCGGGATCGGAATGATGGTGTCGATGTCGTGGTCCGGGCGCAGGCGCAGGATCTTCTCGCCCAGCTTGACGCCCATGCGCATGCGCGCCTTGTGCACCGAGACGTTGTCGATCATCGAGTCGGGGCGGGCGAGGTAGACGTATTCGAAGATGCACGGCGCGTGCACCGCCGCTTCCGCGCAGGGCTGGGCGTACAGTTCGCCGCGCGCGGTGACGACGATGCCCTCGCCCGGGGCGACGTCGCGCACGCGGGCGAAGCCGAGGATGTCCAGCGCCGCCGACTCGGAGGCGACGATGTACTCCGGCCCCTCGCCGCCCTCGCGCCTGCCCAGCACCAGCGGGCGGATGCCGTGCGGGTCGCGGAAGGCCACCAGGCCCAGGCCCAGCACCACCGACACCACCGCGTAGCCGCCGCGGCAGCGGCGGTGCACGGCGGCAATGGCGCGCATCACCGCCTCGGGGGTGAGCGTGCGCTGGGTGTCCAGCTCGTGGGCGAACACGTTCAGCAGCACCTCGCTGTCCGAATCGGTGTTGATGTTGCGGCGGTCGGCCTCGAACACCTCCTTGCGCAGGGTCTCGGTGTTGACCAGGTTGCCGTTGTGGGCCAGGGCGATGCCGTAGGGCGAGTTGACGTAGAACGGCTGCGCTTCGTCCATGCCCTCCGAGCCGGCGGTCGGGTAGCGGCAGTGGGCGATGCCCACCCGCCCTTCCAGCACGCTCATGGCCTTGGCGCTGAACACGTCGCGCACCAGGCCGTTGCCCTTGTGCACGCGCAGGCGGGCGCCGTCGGCGGTGGCGATGCCGGCAGCGTCCTGGCCGCGGTGCTGGAGCACGGTCAGGCCGTCATACAGCTGGCCGGCGACGTTCTGGTTGCCGACGATTCCGACGATGCCGCACATGGGCGTTCTCCACGTTGTTTCGGGGGTTCAGCGCGGCCGTGCCTGGCCTGGTGGAACGACCCGTGCCGGATCGCTGGAGTCGGCGCGAACCTCGGCCGGATCGACCTGCCGCGGCAGCACCCTGGCCGGATCGACCGGTGCGGCGCCCGCTGGCGCCGCCGACTTGCGGCCCAAGGCCGCGGACACGGCCTGTCCGAGCTGCGGCAGCTGCGCCGTCGCCTGATCGGTGATGTTCTGCAGGGCGGCATTATCGCCTGTTGTGGGCAGCCGGGTCAGGTCCAGCCGGCGCAGGGCCGCCGGATCCAGTTCAGGCAGGCGCGGCAGCTCCATCTCCGGCAGCTGCGCGCGCATCCAGTCGGCGCCGGGCTGCAGCAGCGGGCGCAGGCGCGCATCGCGCCAGGCCGCCTCGCCGGTCAGCGGGGTGAAGCCCAGCAGCAGCAGCAGCACGCAGGCGAACACTCCGCCGCGCACCAGGCCCAGGACCAGGCCGGCCAGGCGGTCGACGCCGGACAGCGCGCTGGCGCGCACTCCGGCCTTCAGCAGCAGGCCCAGCAACATCGCGCACAACAGCACGCCGACGAAGGTCAGGGCGTAGCCGCCGACGTAGTCGGTCATGCTCGGCGCATGGTCGCCGGCCATCTCCAGGCTGGCGGCATGGCCGAACTTGAACGCCGCCCAGGCCGCCAGCAGCCACGACGCGGTGGCGACCACGATCGCGGTGAAGCCGCGCAGCAGGCCCAGCAGGGCCGACACCAGCACGATGGTGGCCAGCACCAGATCGATCATCCGCGCGACCTGCCGCCGGGGCGCCCGCTGCCGGTGTCCATGGCGGGGTCAGGGATGCGGACGGACCATGCCGGCCACGCCCGTCTTCGCCGCCACCTGCGCCTTGAGCGCGTCGGCCTCGGCGCGGCTGGAGACCGGCCCGACCCGCACCCGGTTGAGGGTGCCCTTGTCGGTGGCCACCGGTTCGACGAAGGCGTTGAAGCCGGCCGCGCGCAGGCGGTCGCGCAGGGCGTTGGCCTCGCCGGCCTGGGCGAAGGCACCGACCTGGACCGCGAAGCCGATCGAGGTGGCCGCCGCCGCGGGCACGACCGGGGCCGGCTTGGCAGCGCTCGCCACCGGCTTGGCCGGCGCGGTCGGTGCCGGAGGCGCAACCGGCTTCGGTGCCTGCGGCGCGGTCGCGGCCGGGGCCTGCGCGGCCAGGTCGGCGGCGTCGGGATTCTTCGCCGGCGGCGCGCTGCCGTCGGCGTCCAGCGCGATCACCGTGGCCTTGACGTCGCCGCGCACCTTGCCGGCGGCGATGCGGGCGATCTCGGCCTGGGCGCGGTCGGCGTACGGCCCGACCCGCACCCGCCAGGCCGGCTGGCCGTTGATGGTGGCCGCCTGGCGGAAGCCGTCCAGGCCGGCCTCGCGCAGGCGGGCGATGACCGTGTCGGCGTCGGCGCTGCTGGCATAGGCGCCGAAGGTCACCGCCCAGTCGCCGCCGGCGGTGCTGGCCGGCAGTCCGCCGGCGCTGCTCGGCGCCGGTGTGGCGGCGGCCGGCGCGGTAGCCGCTGGCGCGGTGGCGGCCGGCGTGGTGGTCAGCGGCGCCGGCTGGGTGCCGGCCGGGGTCTCGCCCGCGCCGGCCAGCGGCAATTCGCGCGTCTCGAACTGGTCCGCCGGCGCGTTCGGCGTGTCCAGCGACACGTCCGATGCACCGCCGTCCTTGGCCGGCCCCTTGACCAGCATGGGCAGGAAGATCACCGCCAGCGCCACCAGGACGACGGCACCGATGATGCGTTGCTTGAGCTTGGAATCCATCGACGGAGCCGGCGGCGCGGAGAAGCGGCGATTATAGGCGCTGCGCTCTCAGCGGCCTGAATCCAGCGCCGCCAGCGCCTGCGCGGCGGTATGGAAGGAGCCGAACACCAGCACGCGCTCGCCCGCGCGCGCCTGCGCGCGCGCCGCCGCCAGCGCCTGCGCCACGCTGCCGAAGCGCGGCGCCTGCGC
>JASGEB010000015.1:0-32478 GCA_047606785.1 Pseudoxanthomonas sp. | reverse complement strand
GCGCTGCCGCTGGCCGGCGCGCTGGCCGGCATCGCCGGCCCGACCGCCGCCGCGACGCCCGCGGCTACGCATGGTGGCGGCTTGCAGGGCCTAGCCCAGGCCTTCGAGATCGCCGGCTGCTATCTCAACGGCGCCTACATGCACCCGATCAGCCGCGCCGCGGCGCAGGCCCAGCGCGGCTTCCTCGACGCGCGGCTGATGAACGCCGGCGCCGACAAGGTCGACATGGGCGGCGACCGCGAACGGGCGATGGCCGCGCTGGGCAGGTTGCTGCATGCCGACCGCGACGAACTGGCCTGGATTCCCAGCACCATGCAAGGCGAGAACCTGGTGCTCGATGGCCTGGGCATTCCATACAGCCGCCAGCGCGTGGTTACCGATGCCTATCACTTCAACGGCTCGCTGTTCATGTACATGGAGCTGGCCAAGCGCGGCCTGGACGTGGAAGTGGTGCGTCCGCGCGACAACCGCATCCGGCTGGACGACCTCGACAAGGCGATCACCCCCGGTACCCGGTTGGTTGCGCTGACCCTGGTCTCTAGCGTCAACGGCTTCGAGCACGACTTGAAGGCGGTCTGCGAGCTGGCCCACAGCCGCGGCGCGCTGGTCTACGCCGACCTGATCCAGGCCGCCGGCAACACACCCATCGACCTGCACGGCAGTGGCGTGGATTTCGCCGCCAGCTCCACCTACAAGTGGCTGATGGGCGACTTCGGCCTGGGCGTGCTGTATGCGCGCCGCGCCAGCCAGGATGCCTTGCGGCAAACGGTCTGGGGCTACCGTCAGGAAGGCCGGACGGTCTCGCACATCTTTCCCTTCGATCCGCCAGGTGCCAAGCCGCTGGACACCGAGCCGGTCACCGGCCTGGGCGGCAAGATCGAAGTCGGCACCCTCAACAACTCGGCCGCCGCCGCGCTGGCCGTCTCGCTGGAATTGATCGAGCGGGTGGGTGTGGAAAACATCCGGCAATGGCGCCAGCCGCTGCTGGCGCGCCTGCAGGAGGCGATCCCGCCACTTGGCTTCGAGCCGATGACACCGGCGGATTCGACCTCGGCAATCGTGTCGTTCGCCAAGCGCGATGCCGGTGCCTTGGTGGGACCGAAGCTGGAGGCCGCCGGCGTCCAGGTCACGCCCTACCGCAACTACTTCCGCGTCGCGCCGTCGTTCTACAACACCCTGGACGACGTCGAACGCCTGATCGAGGCCCTGTCATGAAGCCGATCGTGCTGCCCCTGCTGGCTACCCTGCTGCTGCCGTGGACCGCCCAGGCAGACCAAGCTCCGCTGAAGTACTACGGCATCGCCCCGAACGCACCCTTCTCCGCGGCCGTGCGCGCCGGCGACACGCTCTACGTCTCCGGCCAGATCGGCGCCGCGCCGCAAGGCGGTCTGCCCAAGGACTTCACCGCTCAGGCCGACAACGCACTGGACAACGTCGCCGGCGCCCTGGCGCTGGCCGGCGCCAGCATGGACGACGTCGCCAAATGCACGGTGATGCTGACCGACATGTCGCAATGGCAGGCCTTCAACGCCCGCTACGTCCGTCGCTTCAAGCCCGGCCACCTGCCCGCGCGCAGCGCCATCGGCGCCAGCGCGCTGGCGATGGGCGCGCAGATCGAAATCGAATGCATCGCCTACCTCCCCAGGGCCCGGCCATGATCTTTCGCATTTCTCGCTGGCTGCACATCGCGCTGCTGCTGATACCCTCCGCTCCGGTGTTCGCTGCCGAATCTTCGGCAGCGCCGGTCCCGCTCGACGTGGTTCTGACGCCGCAAGCCGAAGCAGGCCATATCCGGGCGTTGCAGGTCCACCTGCACCTGCCTGCGCCCGCGGTGGCAGAAGGCGCCGCCCTGCTGCGCATGCCGGTGGAATTGGTCACCACACCGACGGCGGCCTACGGCGCCGAACAGATCCACGCGCACGACGAGCTCGGCGAGCTGCCGCTGCGCGCCGAGGATGAGGCTCCCACCCCATCCGGTCGCTACCGCAACTACCTGGCCAGCCGCGCCAGCGTTGGTGACGTCGAAGTCGACTACGCCGCCGCACCGCGCCAGGTCGATGCGCAGACCCGCAACGGACCGCTGTTCGATCTGCGCGCGCAGGAAGGCGGACTGATGGGCGCCGGCGTCTACTTCATGGCGCTGCCGCCAGGCGAGGCACCGCGCGCGATCCAGTTGCGCTGGGACCTGTCGGGCCTGCCGGCCGGAGCGCGCGGCGTCTGGAGTCTGGGCGAAGGGGAACAACGCACCACCGCACCGGCCGAACTGCTGAGCTTCTCCTACTACGCGGTGGGCCGCATGCATCGGGTCCCGGCCGACGACAACGACGTCTTCCACCTCTACTGGATGGACACCCCGCCGTTCGACGCCGAGAAACTCGCCACCCAGACCAGCCAGTTGTATCGCTACATGGCTCGGTTCTTCGGCGACCAGGGCAGCTATCGCGCATTCGCCCGCCACAACCCCTACCCCGGCGGCGGTGGCACTGCTTTGGCGCACTCGTTCATGTTCGGCTACAGCACCCAGGGCGAGAACGCGACCGAGATACCGCAGGCCCTGCTCGCGCATGAAATGGTCCACACTTGGCCCAGCCTTGATGACGACGGGCACGCGTTGACCGCCTGGTACAGCGAAGGCACCGCCGAGTACTACTCGTTGTTGTTGTCGTTGCGTTCGGGCGTGTTCGACCGCGATGAATTCCTGAAGGCGATCAACGAGCGCGCCGACGGCTACTACGACAATCCGTTCCGCGGGTTTTCCAACGCCGCCGCCGGCGAGCGCTTCTGGAAAGACGCGCGCGCCCAGCGCGTGCCCTACGGCCGCGGCTTCATGTACCTGGCGAACGTCGATGCGCAGCTACGCCGGCACGGCCGCAAGGCGCATTCGCTCGACGACCTGGTGCTGGAAATCCTCCAGCGCCAGCGCGCCGGCGGGAAGGTCGACGTGGCCGGCTGGCGCGCCCTGGTCGTGCGCGAGCTCGGGCCCGCCGGAGGCAGCGACTTCGACGCGATGGTCACCGGAAAACCGATCGTGCCGGAAGGACCCATATTCGGCTGTTATCGCGTCGTGCCGTACCCACACCGACCGTTCGAACCCGGTTTCGACACCACCCGGATGAGCGTGGTGAGCAAGCTCCAGCCCGACTCGGCCGCCGCCCGCGCCGGCGTGCGTGAAGGCGACATCATCATCCGCTATACACCGCTGGAACAGCTACAGGCCGACCCCCGCGCGCATATGCATCTGTCGTTGCTGCGCGACGGCCAACCGCTGCAGATCGACTACCTGCCTCGCGGCGCGCGCGTGGAAGGCTGGCACTTCGCGGTCGATCCGGCATTGGCCGGCCACTGCAACCCCTGAGCCCTTTTGAGAACGCCTGCCGATGCCCTTGCCAACGACGCACTCGCTGTTCCTGGCCCTGACCTTCGTTACCGGTACGGTGTTGGCCGCGTCGCCCTCGGCACCCTACGCGATCACCCTGCATGTGCAACCCAGTGCCGACGGCACTCGGGTAGCCGCCTTGGTGGTGGACGAGGCAATCCCCCTGCCTGCCGCCATCGCGGCGGGCAGCGCATTACTGGTGATGCCACACGTGACCAGCAACGTGCCAACCCTAGCCAGCAGCATCGGTGAACTGGCGGCACACGATGACCAGGGGGCATTGCGACTGCACTATCGCGACGAAGGCGAAGGCCCGGATCGGCAACGTCAGTGGTATGCCGACCGGATTGTCGCCGGGAAATTGCGCTTTTCCTATCGCGCGGCAATGACTGAAGCGCTGGCCGCGCGCGGAGCGGCGCCCCCGATCGAGCTGCGCAGCGAGAAAGGCGCGTTCTCCGGTGCCGGCGTCACTTTCCTGCTGCATCCGCCGCAGGGGCTGTACGACATTGAATTGCGGTGGGACGTGTCAGCACTCGGCACCGATGCTCATACCGCCAGCAGTCTGGAGGACCGCAACGCACACGAGGTCGACATGACCGGGTTGGACAGCAGCTACTTCATGGCCGGTCACATCGGCCTGTACCCGGATGCACCGGACGCCAGCGGCTTCTTCTCGGCCTGGCAGGGCCGCACTCCGTTCGACGCACCTAAACTGCTGGCGTGGACCAGAGAGTTACGTCGGCACTATCAAACCTTCTTCGCCACTCCGCCCACACCCTATGGCGTGTTCCTGCGCCGCAACAAGGTCAATCCAGGCGGCGGCATGGGCATGTACAACTCTTTCGTCGTCACCTATGGCGACGACCGCGGCAACGATCCCGAACAACTCGAACTCACCCTCGCCCACGAGATGTTCCATACCTTCCAACCGCGTCTTGGCTCGGATTACGACGGCGGCGAATCGCTCGCCGAATCCTGGTTCAACGAGGGCACGGCAGTCTTCTACCAAGCGCGGCTGCCGTTCCGCTACGGCATGATCGACGCCGACGCCTTCCTGAAGGATCTCAACTACACCGCCGCGCGCTACTACACCGACATCCTCGGCAACATGCCCAACAGTGAAGTACCCAAGCGCTTCTGGCAGGACACGCGCATCCGCACCCTGCCCTATGACCGTGGCTTCCTCTATTTCGTTACAGTCGATGAAGCGATGCGCAAGACCAGCGGCGGCAAACAGTCGCTGGACGACCTGATCCTGGCGATGCTGCATCGGCAGCAGACGCAAAAACACGTCACGCTGGCTGATTGGGAAGCCATCCTTCGCGAAAATCTCGGCGAAGACGCAGTACGACAATTGCACGCCATGCTGGACGGCGCCGCGCCACTGCCGTCCAGCGAGGCCTTCGGCCCGTGCTTCGAGCGCGTGTCGAAACCGATGCGCCGTTATGAACTCGGCTTCGCCCCGGAAGTGCTGACCGAATCGCCGCGCATCGTGCGCGACCTGATTCCCGGTTCGGCGGCTGAACGGGCCGGTGTACGCAACGGCGACGAGATCACCCGCCCGGTCGGCCAGGACCAGATCCAGGGCGAGCAGGACGGCATCCTGACCCTGCAGCTGCAGCGCGGCGGACAACCGCTCACCGTCTCCTACCAGCCACGCGGGGAAACCGTCCCCGCCTGGCAATGGCAGCGCAGGCCCGGGACGGAAAGCATGCGTTGCGCGCTGCCCGGCAAATGACGCCGCCGGATCACGCATCCCCCATTGCCTTCGCCTGCGACCAACACGTGCCTCCCGCCCCCATCACCCCCGCCACCGCCGAAACTTCCAGCGCCCGCAGCCATTCCAGGTTGGACAACCTGCAGGGCATCGCCTTCGGCGTGATCATGCTCGCCTTCGGCAATTCCATGCTGAAAGCCGCAGGGCTGATCAGCGGCCAGCTGGCCGGACTGTCGCTGCTGGGGGCACAGGTCACCGGCATCAGCTTCGGTGTGCTGTTCGTACTGATTAACCTGCCCTTCTATGCCTTCGGCATCCGCGCACGCGGCTGGGCTTTCTGCATGCGCAGCCTGGCTGCGGTGGTCGCAGTCGGGTACCTGGCCGACCGTCTTGCGGGATGGATCAGCTACAGCCACATTCCCCCCGCATTGGCCGCGCTGATCGGCGGACTCAATTCCGGCGCCGGACTGATCGCGCTGTTCCGCCACAACACCAGTTGCGGCGGGATGAGCATCCTGGCCATGCAGTTCCAGGACCGGACCGGGCTTCGTGCCGGCTGGATACAGCTCTTGTTCGATCTGATGCTGATGGCCTGCGCCTTCACGGTGATGCAACCAGGCGCGGTGCTGCTGTCCATGCTGGGAGCTGCCGCGATGAACCTGAGCATCGCCTTCAACCACCGCCGCGACTGGTACGTTGCCTCCTGACGTCCCCACGGCCGTCGGGCCTGCAGCCCCCCTGTGCTCGTCAGCGCCAGCGACCACTGCACGGCGCGTGTGCACGGATGGTCAGCACTGCACACACCCGGCTGGGCCGACAGCCCGACCGATCCGTACCACCTGCACCTGCAGGGTCGCCCCGCCGGCAACGCGGTGCGAGCTCGATACCTGCGCCGGCCGCTCCGGCCCCTCAACGAACGAAGCCCCGCGGTGCGGGGCTTCGGCTGGGCCGGCACGAGCGCGCGCAGGACGGATCAGTCGCCCTGCTGCTTCTGCAGGTGCTCCCAGCGCTCCTGCGCGTCGAGGGTGCGCTCGGCGGTCAGGCGCGCCTCCAGACGCTCCAGGCCGATCTCCTCGCCGGTGTCCACGCAGTAGCCGTAGTCGCCGCCGTCCAGGCGCTTGAGCGTGCTGTCGATCTTGCCGATCAGCTTGCGGTAGCGGTCGCGGGTACGCAGCTCCAGCGAGTTCTCGGTCTCGCGGGTGGCACGCTCGGCTTCGTCGCCGACGTCGCGCACTTCGTCCTTGAGGTTCTCGATGGTCTGCTTGGACTCCTCCACCAGGTCGGCGCGCCACTGCAGCAGGCGCTGGCGGAAATACTCCATCTGCAGCGGGTTCATGTACTCCTCGTCGTTGCCCGGGCGGTAGCCCGGCGGCACGAGGGGGCGGCCGGTGGCCGGATCGATCTGGTAGTCGACCTTGCGCAGCCTGGGCGCCGGCGCCGGGCTGGCGGTGCGGGTCTGCAGGGCGCGGGCGACCTTCCTGCCGGCGGTGGCGCGGGCGGCAGGCGCGGCAGCCTCGACCGGCCTGGCCGGTGCGGGCGCCTGCGGCTTCTTCGGCGCGGCGGCCTCGGGGGCCGGAGCGGCCGGCTTGGACGCCGGCGCCTTGGCCGGCGCGACCTTGGTGGCCGGCTTGGCGGTCTTGGCCACCGGTGCGGGCTTCTTGGCCGCCGGCTTGGCGATGGCCTTGGCAGGCTGCTTGGCCGCCTTGACCGGTGCAGCCTTCTTCGCCGGCGCCTTGCTTGCGGCGGCCTTCGGCGCGGCCTTGGCGGTCTTCTTGACGGCCTTGGCGGCCTTGGCGGGTTTCTTCGCTGCCACGAAATACGTCCTTCATCGTCCCGGAGCCGGGAAAAGCGCGCCTTTATAGCCCAGCGGGCCGGGCACGGCAACCACGTGTCACCACCGTACCCTATCATCACCGCATGTTCGGCCGCCTGCTCATCGTCCTGCTGCGGGGCTACAAGCGTTTCCTCAGTCCCCTGCTCGGGCCGCGCTGCCGGTTCAGCCCCAGCTGCTCGGAATACGCCATGGACGCCATCGGCCTCCATGGCGTCGTGCGCGGGAGCTGGCTGGCGCTGCGCCGGATCGGCCGCTGCCACCCCTTCCACCCCGGCGGCTACGACCCCGTGCCCGGGGCGCCCCCGACTCCACCCCATAGCCAGGAGAGCTGCCGATGCCCGCCACCGTGATCGTCAACGCCCTGCTGGTCAACGAAGGCCGCGAACAGCCGGCCGACCTGCGCTTCGAGGACGGCCGCATCACCCGCATCGCACCGCGGATCTCCCCGCAGCCGGGCGAGACCGTGATCGAGGCCGGCGGCCGCCGTCTGCTGCCGGGCATGATCGACGATCAGGTGCATTTCCGCGAACCGGGCCTGACCCACAAGGGCGACATCGCCAGCGAATCGGCGGCCGCCGTGGCCGGCGGCCTGACCACCGTCATGGACATGCCCAACACCAACCCGCCCACCCTCGACGCCGCCGCGCTGGAAGCCAAGTACGCCGCCGCCAAGGGCCGCGCCTGGGCCAACCACGGCTTCTACATGGGCGCCAGCAACGACAACCTGGAAGCGGTGCGCGCCATCGACCCCAAGGCCACCCCGGGGGTGAAGGTGTTCATGGGCGCCTCCACCGGCAACATGCTGGTCGACGACCCGCAGACCCTGGACGGCATCTTCCGCGAAGCGCCGGTGCCGATCATCACCCACTGCGAGGACACCCCGACCATCAACGCCAACCTGGAGCGCTACCGCGCCCAGTACGGCGACGACATCCCGGTGCGCTTCCACCCGGACATCCGCTCGCGCGAGGCCTGCATCAAGTCGACCCGGCTGGCGATCTCGCTGGCGCGCAAACACGGCGCCCGCCTGCACGTGCTGCACGTCTCCACCGCCGACGAGCTGGCGCTGTTCGAGCGCGGACCGCTGGTCGATGCGGCCGGCAAGGTCCGCAAGCACATCACCGCCGAGACCTGCATCCACTTCCTGCGCTTCGACCGCAACGACTACGAACGCCTGGGCAACCTGATCAAGTGCAATCCGGCGATCAAGGACCCGGCCGACCGCCAGGCGCTGGTCAAGGCGCTGGCCGACGAGGTGCTCGACGTGCTGGCCACCGACCATGCCCCGCACACGCTCGAGGAAAAGGCCCAGACCGACTATCGCAAGGCGCCCGGCGGCCTGCCGCTGGTGCAGTACGCGCTGCTGGCGGCGCTGGAACTGGTGCACGAGAAGAAGCTGTCCACCGCGCAGGTGGTGCAGAAGTTCGCCCACGCGCCGGCGCAGCTGTTCGACGTGAAAGAGCGCGGCTTCCTGCGCGAGGGCTACTGGGCCGACCTGGTGCTGGTCGACGACGAGCCGCTGACCGTGCGCCGCGAGGACGTGCTGAGCAAGTGCGGCTGGTCGCCGTTCGAAGGCACCACCTTCCACGCGCGCATCGCCGCGACCTGGGTCAACGGCCGGCTGGCCTGGAACGGCGAGCAACTGGTCGGGCGGCCGGGCGGGCAACGGCTGGAGTTCGCGCGTTGAGCCGAGCCGGCGGCTTGGGGCCGTTGCTCTGGCTTGCCGTTTTCGCGGCGACTTCGCTGCCCCTGCCCGCCCAGACCCTCGGCAGCGCGCAAGCCAGCGCCGGCATCGTCTTTCCCGCCAGCGTCCCGCAGGGCGCGCTGGTGCTCGCCAAGGTCGCACCGGGCAGCCGGGTCGAATACGCGGGCCGGGTGCTGCGGGTCAGCGGCTACGGCACGGTGGTGTTCGGCGTGGGCCGCGACGAAGCCGGCCCGCTGCGGGTGACGGTCACTCCGCCGGGCGGCGCGCCGCAGCTGCGCACGATCGCAGTGACCGCGCGCGACTGGCCGCTGGAATACGTCGACGGCGTGCCGCCGAAGACGGTCGAGCCGCCGCCGCAGATCGCCGCGCGCATCCAGCGCGAACAGGCGCAGGTCAGCGCCGCGCGCCAGCGCGACGACGACCGCACCGACTTCGCCCAGCCCTTCGTCTGGCCGGTGCAGGGCCGCATCAGCGGCCGCTTCGGCAACGCCCGCGTCTACAACGGCAAGCCCGCCGGCAGCGGCCACTCGGGCATGGACATCGCCGCGCCGGCCGGCACCCCGGTGAAGGCGCCGGCCGCCGGCGTGGTCAGCTTCGCCGCGCCGGACCTGTACCTGACCGGCGGCACCGTGCTGCTCGACCACGGCTTCGGGGTCAGTTCCAACTTCCTGCACCTGTCGCGGATCGACGTGAAGGTGGGCGAGCGCGTCGCCCAGGGCCAGGTGATCGGCGCGGTCGGCGCCACCGGTCGCGCCACCGGCCCGCACCTGCACTGGGGCATGAACTGGTTCGACGTGCGGGTGGATCCGCTGCTGGTGCTGCAGCGCCACTATTGATCCGGCCCGTATTTTGTTCGTAGGAGCGCACCGCAGGGGCGCGATGGGTTTACCGCGAAAGCCCATCGCGCCCCTGCGGTGCGCTCCTACGGGTCACGGCAAGCATCAATAAAACCGTCACGCGCCGCCGGAAGCGGCGCGCCAGCCGTTCCACACCAGCCGCAGCGGCGAGGGCGAGGCGATGCTGCGACCGTCCTCGGCCAGGCCCTGCAAGCGCTGGCGCGCCAGCATCGCCAGCAGGCGGCGCGGGCGGGCGCCGCCGGCGCGGGCCGGCCATTGCGCCAGCAGCGTGGCGCGCCATTGCGGCAGTTGCTCGCGGCGCACCTCCAGCCAGCGAGTGGCCAGCAACTGCGCCGCCAGTGCTTGCGGGTCCTGCACGCGCGCTGCACCGGGGAACAGCGCCGCCTCCACCGCCGCCATCGCCGCGGCCGCCGGCAGCGCCTGCGACAGCGCGGTGGCCAGGTCGGTCGGCGCCTCGCGCAGCAGCGGCCAGGTCGGCAGCGCGTCGGCTAGCGCCTGCCACGGCGCGGCCAGCGGTTCGAGCACCCGTCCGAGCGGATGGCGCGAACGCCGCCGCGCCCAGTCGCGCAATTCCTGCGCCCACCAGCCCAGCTTGGCGTCGGCCGGCAGGGCGTCGCCGGCGACGTTCATCGCGTCCTCGAACTCCTGCAGCAGCGCGAACCACGCCAGCACAACCGGGCGCTGCGACGGTGGCACGAAGCGCTCGACGAACTCCCACTCCGGCCAGCGCCGGCGCCACTTGTCCAGGAAGCTGTCCAGGGCCGCCGAATCGCTCATGCCAGGTCCTGCGGCGGCAGCGGCCCGCGCGCCGGGTCCAGCGGCTGCGCCGGCAGTTCCGGCATGGCCTCGGCCAGCATGTCCGGCGCGCCGTCCAGCAGGGCGCCGTCGAGGTGGAACAGAACGATGGGGGGCAAGCGGGGACCGGAGGGGACCAGGGACCGGGGACCGGGGACCGGGAAGTGCAAAAGCAGGGGGCGAAGCCTGGAGAACACTCTTGGTATTTCCCCGGTCCCTGGTCCCCGGTCCCCGCCCCTCCCGCTCACGCCTTCACCGCACACGCCAGGTAGTTCACCGCCGTGCGCGAGGACAGCCGGGCAACATTGCGCCACGGCTCGTAGGCCATGCCGCTGACATCCTCCAGTTGCAGGCCGGCGCGGCGCAGCCACGCGCCCAGTTCGGCCGGGCGGATGAAATGCTGGTAGTGGTGGGTTCCGCGCGGCAGCAGGCGCGCCACGTACTCGGCACCGACGATCGCCAGCGCGAACGCCTGCGGGGTGCGGTTGATGGTGGACAGGAACAGGCGCCCGCCCGGCCGCAGCAGGCGCGCGCAGGCGTCGACCACCGCCGCCGGGTCGGGCACGTGCTCGAGCATTTCCATGCAGGTAACCACGTCGAACGCAGCGGGCGCCTCGGCCGCCAGCGCTTCCACCGGCTGCTCGCGGTAGTCCACCTGCACGCCGGATTCGAGCGTGTGCAGGCGTGCGACCTTGAGCAGCTCGGAAGCCAGGTCGATGGCGGTGACCTGCGCGCCCTCGCGCGCCAGCGCCTCGCTGAGCAGGCCGCCGCCGCAGCCCACGTCGAGCGCACGCGCACCGTGCAGGGCGACACGGTCGGCGACGTAGCGCAGGCGCACCGGGTTGAGCGCGTGCAGCGGCTTCTGCGGGCCGTCGGGGTCCCACCAGCGGTTGGCAAGAGCCGAAAACTTGTCCAGCTCGGCCTGGTCGTAGTTGCTGCCGGTACTGTGGATCATGCCTGCCTCTCCATGCCGAGCCGTCCATGGCGCCACGACCCTGCCCGCGCATCCCTGCGCGGGCGCTCGCCGGCGCGCGAGTGTCCCCCGGACACTCGCAAGCGCGCCGGCTCGCCCCACCATCTGTTGGCCAGGGCCGAGAACTTGTCCAGTTCGGCCTGATCGTAGTTGCTGCCGGTAGCGGTCGTCATGGCTGCATTCTCCTGGATCGTCGTGACCGGACATGCATTCGGTCGTAGCGAGCGAGACTACGCCGTGCGGATCCCGGCGATCCGCTCCCGCCACTGCCTGGCGTTGGCGACCACGCCGGCCAGGTCGATGTCCACCAGCACGCGCTCGCGCAGCTTGGGCCGGCCGGCGATCCACACGTCGCCGACCTGCTGGCGGCCGGTCGCATAGATCAACTGAGAGACCACGTGGTGCAGCGGCTGGGTCTCCAGCGCGCCCAGGTCGACGCAGGCCAGGTCGGCCTGCTTGCCCGGCTCGATGCTGCCTATGCGGTCGTCGAAACCGATCGCCCGGGCTCCGCCCAGGGTGGCCGCGTGCAGCGCCTGGAAGGCGTCCAGCGCCGCCGCGTCCTGCGCCACCGCCTTGGCCAGCAGCGCCGCGGTGCGGGTCTCGCCGAACATGTCCAGGTCGTTGTTGGAGGCGCAGCCGTCGGTGCCGATGGACAGGTTCACCCGCGCCTTGAGCAGCGCGCAGGCCGGGCAGAAGCCGGAGGCCAGCTTGAGGTTGGATTCCGGGCAATGCACCACGCTGACCCCGCGCTCGCCGCACAGGTGGATCTCGCCCTCGGTGAGCTGGGTCATGTGCACCGCGATCAGGCGGTCGTTGACCAGTCCCAGCCGGTCCAGCCGTGCGATCGGGCGCAGGCCGTACTCGTCGATGGACTGCTGCACCTCCTGCGCGGTCTCGTGTAGGTGCAGGTGCACCGGCACGTCCAGCTGGTCAGCGAGCATGCGCACGCGCTCGAAGTTGGCGTCGTTGACCGTGTACGGCGCGTGCGGGGCGAAGGCGGTGTCGATCAGGGCGTCGCCGCGCCAGGCGTCGTGCACCTCGCCGGCCTTGTCGAAGTATTCGTCATCGCCGGCCGCCCACGCGGTCGGGAAGTCGATCACCGGCAGGCCCACCCGCGCGCGGAAGCCGTGGCGCTTGTAGGTGGCCGCCTGCACGTCGGGGAAGAAGTAGTTCTCGTTGACGCAGGTGGTGCCGCCGCGCAGCATCTCGGCGATCGCCAGGGTGATGCCGTCGGCGACGAAGTCCGGCGCGATCACCGCCGCCTCCACCGGCCAGATGTGCTGCTGCAGCCACACCTTCAGCGGCAGGTCGTCGGCGATCCCGCGCAGCAGGGTCATCGGGTTGTGGGTGTGGGCGTTGACCAGGCCGGGGATCAGCGCGCCGTCCGGGCGCGACACCGTTTCCTTGGCGGCGAAGCGCTTGCGCGCCTGCGCGCGCGGCAGCACGGCGACGATGGCACCGCCGGAAACGGCCACGGCGTGGTCCTCCAGGACCACGCCGTGCGGCACGACCGGGACCACCCAGCCGGCTTCGATGAGCAGATCGCAGGATTCCGGCGGGGTCGCGTGTTCGCTCATCGTCGGCGTCACTTCACTCGGCTGACGTATTCGCCGGTGCGGGTGTCGACCTTGATCACCTCGTCCTGGCCGACGAACAGCGGCACGCGCACCACCGCGCCGGTTTCCAGGGTGGCCGGCTTGCCGCCCGTGCCGGCGGTATCGCCCTTCACGCCCGGGTCGGTCTCGGTGATCTTCAGCTCGACGAAGTTGGGCGGGGTGACCTGGATCGGGCTGCCGTTGAACAGAGTCACCACGCACTCCTCCTCGCCCTTGAGCCACTTGGCCGCCTCGCCCACGCCGTTCTTGTCGGCCTGCACCTGCTCGAAGGTCTGCGGCTGCATGAAGTGCCAGTACTCGCCGTCCGAGTACAGGTACTGCATGTCGGTATCGACCACGTCGGCCGCCTCGACCGAGTCGGTCGACTTCATGGTGATTTCCTGCACCCGGCCGGTGCGGATCTGGCGGTAGCGCACGCGGGTGAAGGCCTGGCCCTTGCCGGGCTTGACGTAGTCGGTCTCGGTGATGATCGATGGCTCGTTGTTGACCAGGATCTTCATCCCGTTCTTGACGTCGTTCATGCCATAGCTGGCCATGCTCAAACTCCTCGGATAGCCGCCGGCGGCCACGGCGTGCGCGGCGGACCGGTAGAATGGGTGTCGGCCCGCCGGATCCGGCGGGCGCTCGTTTCACAGGCCGCCATGATACCCGCAGCCCTCGCCCCCATGCAGCCCGCCGCGGCCGCGGCCGACTGGCAGCACGCCCTGCGCCAGGCCGTGCGCAAGCCGGCCGAACTGCTGCGCCTGCTGGACCTGCCGGCCGTGCCGGCACTGGCCGGCGAGGCGGCCGCGGCGCAGTTCCCGCTGAAGGTGCCGCGCGGCTTCCTCGCGCGCATGCGCCGCGGCGATCCGCACGATCCGCTGCTGCGGCAGGTGCTGCCGCTGGACGCGGAACTGCGGCCGCTGCCCGGCTTCGGCCTGGACCCGGTCGGCGACGGCGCGGCCAAGGCCGCCACCGGGGTGATCCACAAGTACCGCGGGCGCGCCCTGCTGGTGACCACCGGCACCTGCGCGGTGAACTGCCGCTACTGCTTCCGCCGCCATTTCCCCTACGGCGAACAGAGCGCCGCACGCGGGCGCTGGGCCGAGGCGGTGGCGCACCTGCGCGCCGATGCCTCCATCCACGAGGTCATCCTCTCCGGCGGCGATCCGCTGGCGCTGTCCACCGCGCGCCTGGCCGAACTGACCGACGCCCTGCGCGACATCCCGCACCTGCGCCGGCTGCGCATCCACAGCCGCCTGCCGGTGGTCCTGCCCGAGCGCGTGGACGCCGGGCTGCTGCGCTGGCTGGCCGCCCTGCCCTGGCCGGTGGCGGTGGTGCTGCACGCCAACCACGCCAACGAGTTCGACGCCGCGGTCGACGCCGCGCTGGCCGCCCTGCGCGGCGCCGGCGTCAGCCTGCTCAACCAGGCGGTGCTGCTGGCCGGGGTCAACGACAGCGTCCAGGCCCTGGCCGAGCTGGGCGAACGCGGCTTCGCCGCCGGCGTGCTGCCCTACTACCTGCACCAGCTCGACCGCGTGCAGGGCGCGGCCCACTTCGAGGTCGACGACGCCCGCGCCCGCGCCCTGCATGCGCAGCTGGCCGCCAGCGTGTCCGGCTACCTGCTGCCCCGGCTGGTGCGCGAGGTGGCCGGCGACCCGGGCAAGCGCCCGCTATAGCGTCGGTGGAGCGCGAGATACCCGCCATCCTGTCCATGCCGATGCGCACGGAATGATGGGTATCGCCTGCGCCTCCACCCATCCTGCGGGCCCTGGAAGGCAGATCGCGGCGATGGGACAGCCCCCGCCCGCATGCATTGGCGTGCAGCATGGACGCCCGCGGGGCCTTTCGTGTATCAAGTGCGCTCCCCTGGCGGACGCCACCGCATGCGACTTGGCAAAGACACGACCCTGCGTCTGATCATGGTCGACGACAACAGCTCGGCCGCCGAGGCCGTGGTCAACACCCTGCGCAACAGCGGTCTAGCGGTGCGCGCGCTGCGCCCGCGGGACACGGCCGAACTGGAACAGCAGCTGGCCGCGCAGCCGGTCGACCTGGTGCTGGCCGCGCACACCTCCGCCGCCGTGCCGCTGCAGGAGGTGCTGGCCCTGGCCGGCGCCGGCGGCAAGGACATCCCGGTGATCGTGCTGGCCGACCGCCTGGAGAACGCCAACGCCGAGGACATCGTCGCTGGCGCGCGCGCGGTGGCGCTGCGCAGCAAACAGGCGCACCTGCTGGCGACCATCGACGCCGAATGGAACGACCTGACGGCGCGGCGCGCGCAGCGCCGGCTAGAGACGCAGCTGCGCGAGACCGAGCGCCGCTGCGACGCGCTGATCGCCTCCTCGCGTGATCCCATCGCCTACGTCCACGAGGGCATGCACATCCGCGCCAACGACGCCTACCTGGAGATGTTCGGGTTCGAGTCGTTCGAGGACGTCGAAGGCCTGTCGCTGCTGGACCTGGTCGCGCCGGCGCAGGTGGAGGAATTCAAGGCCCTGCTCAAGCGCCTGTCCAAGGGCGAACCGCCGCCACCGCACTACCAAACCCAGGCGCGTACCCTCGACGGCGAGACCTTCCCGGCGGTGATGGAATTCGCCACCGCCAGCTACGAAGGCGAGCCATGCGTACAGGTGGTGTTCCGCCGCCGCGCCGCCGACGCCGAGCTGGCGCGCGAGATGGAGCAACTGCGCCAGCGCGACGTGGTCACAGGCCTGCTCAATCGCCCGGCGTTCCTGCTGGCGCTGGAGGAGGCGGTGGGCCGGATCGGCCAGGGCGAGGGCGCGCACGGCCTGCTGCTGGTCGAGCCGGACCACTACGCGCGCCTGCTGCCGGACATCGGCCTGGACAACGCCGACGCGCTGATCGCCGCGCTGGCCGCCTACCTGTCCGGCCTGATCGACGAGGACGTGACCAGCGCGCGCTTCAGCGAACACGGCTTCGCCCTGCTGTTCCCCGGCGACCACACCCGCACCGCCGAGCTGGCCGAACGCCTGCGCGCCGGCTTCGCCGCGAACGTGATCGAGATCGGCACCCGCTCGGTGACCGTCACTCTCAGCATCGGCGGCGTGCAGATCGGCGAGAAGATCGCCAGCGTCGGCCAGGTGCTGGCCCGCGCCAGCGAGCAGCTGGCCGGCGTCACCGCTCTGGGCGGCAACGCGGTGGCGATCTTCGACCCCGGCGCGGTCGACCGTGCCGAGCAGGAACGCATCGAGCGCATCCTGGCGCTAGTGCGGACGTCGCTGGAAGGCGAGGGCTTCACTCTGCACTTCCAGCCGGTCATCCCGCTGCTGGGCGAGCCCGGTGACTTCTACGAAGCATTCCTGCGCATGGAGGTCGCCGGCGAGACGGTCAAGCCGGTGGTATTCCTGCCGCTGGCCGAGGAGGCCGGCCTGCTGGCGCGGATCGACCGCTGGGTGGTGCGCCGGGCCATCGCCGCGATCGCCCAGCGCGAACGCGCCGGCCGGCCGGTGCGGCTGCTGGTCAAGGTCAGCCCGACCTCGTTCGAGGACGAGGCGCTGGTCGCCCTGATCGGACAGGAACTGGCCGCCCACGGCGTGCCCGGCGAGCGGCTGTGGCTGGAGACCACCGAGGCCAAGGTGTTCACCCACCTGCGCGGCGCGCAGGCATTCATGCAGGCCGCCGGCCGGCTGGGCTGCAAGGTCGGGCTGGAGCAGTTCGGCACCGGCCTGGATTCGTTCCAGCTGCTGGCCCACGTCACCCCGTCCTTCCTCAAGCTCGACCGCAGCTTCAACCAGGACCAGGCGCGCACGCTGGAGAACCAGGACAAGATCCGCGAGATCGCCCAGCGCGCCCAGGCCGGCGGCATGACCACCCTCGCCGAGCACGTGCAGGACGCGGCCAGCATGAGCCTGCTGTTCGGCGCCGGCGTGGACTACGTCGAAGGCTGGTTCATCGCCGGCCCCGGCGCGGAGATGAATTTCGACTTCGGCTGATCATCGCCCGTAGGAGCGCGCAGCGCGGCGATGCGCTGTTCCAGCGGCGGGTGGCTGAGGAACAGCTTGCGCAGACCCTGGCCAATGCCGCCGGCGATGCCGAAGGCCTCCACCTGCGCCGGCAGCGTGCTCTGGCCATGGTTGACGGCCAGCCGTTCCAGCGCGGAGATCATCTTCTCGCGCCCGGCCAGGCGGGCGCCGCCGGCATCGGCACGGAACTCGCGCCGGCGCGAGAACCACATCGCGATCATGGTCGCGAACAGCCCCAGCACCATCTCCAGCACCATCACGATGGCGTAGTAGGCCAGGCCGCGGCGGCCGTCGTTGCGGTTGCCCGACAGGTAGGAATCCACCACCCCGCCGATCACCCGCGCCAGCACGATCACGAAGGTGTTGAGCACGCCCTGCAGCAGGGCCATGGTCACCATGTCGCCGTTGGCCACGTGGCTGATCTCGTGGCCGAGCACCGCCTCGGCCTGGTCGCGGTCCAGCTGCCGCAGCAGCCCGCTGGACACCGCCACCAGCGCGTGGTTGCGGTTGGCGCCGGTGGCGAAGGCATTGATCTCCGGCGCGTCGTAGACCGCGACCTCCGGCATGCCGATGCCGGCGGCCTGCGCCTGGCGTCGCACGCTGGCCAGCAGCCACTGTTCGACCTCGCTGCGCGGCTGTTCGATCACCACCGCGCCGGTGCTGCGCTTGGCGACCCACTTGGACATCAGCAGCGAGACCAGCGAGCCGCCGAAGCCGAACAGCGCCGCCATCACCAGCAGGCCGCCCATCTGCTGCGGGTCGACGCCGAAGATCGACATCACGATGCCGGCCAGCAGCAGCACGGCCAGGTTGGTCAGCAGGAACAGGGCAATGCGGGTGAACACGGACGGATCTCCGGAAAGGATGTTGGGCGATGCCGTGCATGGTTGAGGATGGCGCCGGCCGAATTCAAGCGGGAAACTGAGCGGCCGATTCAGACATCCCCTTGCGCATGACCGCTCCCGCCTACTGCGGCCGCTTCGCGCCCTCGCCCACCGGCCCGCTGCACGCCGGCTCGCTGCTGGCCGCGCTGGGCAGCTGGCTGCTGGCACGCCGGGCCGGCGGCCGCTGGCGGGTGCGGATCGAGGACGTGGACCGCGCACGCGCGGTGGCCGGCGCCGCCGCCGGCCAGCTGGCCACGCTGGCCGCGCTGGGCCTGCACGCGGACGGCGACGTGGTGTACCAGAGCCGGCGCGGCGCCCTCTACGCCGCCGCCCTGCAAGGACTGCTCGACCGCGGCGCGGCCTTCGTCTGCCACTGCAGCCGCGCCAGCCTCGCCGCCCACGGCGGCGTCCATCATGCCTGCGCGGCCGATGCGCGGCGGCCGGACCCGGCGGTGCGCCTGCGCGTGCCGCCAGGCAGCGTGGTCGCCTTCGACGACCGCTTCGCCGGGCGCATCGAGCAGGACGTGCACGCGCAGGTCGGCGACTTCGTCCTGCGCCGCGCCGACGGCGGCTGGGCCTATCAGCTGGCGGTGGTGGTGGACGACGCGCGGCAAGGCGTCACCGAAGTGGTGCGCGGCGCCGACCTGCTCGATTCCACCCCGCGCCAGATCCTGCTGCAGCGCGCCCTCGGCCTGCCGCGGCCGGGCTACGCGCACTTGCCGCTGGTGCTCAACGCGCACGGCCGCAAGCTGTCCAAGTCCCTGGGCGCGGCGGCGCTGACGCGCGCGCGGCCGCTCGCTGCGCTGCAGCAGGCCTGGCGGCAATTGGGCCAACCGCCGCTGGCGACGGGCGACGATCCGCGCGCCTGGCTGGCGGCCGCGGCGGCGGCGTTCGATCCGGCCCGGGTCGCGCCGCTGCTGCAAGCCTCGCTCGCTGCGATGCACAACGGTGCGGCCGGTAAGCGTGACTAGAATCCGCACGCGCGCTCGTGCGTTTTTTTCCGTAGGTTCTCCCACATGACTTCCCGCGTCGCTTTCGTCACCGGCGGTACCGGCGGCATCGGCACCGCCATCTGCAGGCAACTGGCCGACATGGGCCACAAGGTCGCCACCAATTACCGCAACGAGGAAAAGGCCTTGGCCTGGCAGGCCAAGGCCAAGGCCGAGGGCTACGACTTCACCCTGGTCAAGGGCGACGTGACCTCGCCGGAACAGGCCGAGGCGATGGTGCGCGAAATAGAAAAGGAGCTCGGCCCGATCGACATCCTGATCAACAACGCCGGCATCACCCGCGACGGCACCTTCCACAAGATGGGCGCGCAGCAGTGGAACGACGTCATCAACACCAACCTCAACTCGGTGTTCAACGTCACCCGCCCGGTGATCGACGGCATGCGCGAGCGCAAGTGGGGACGGATCGTGCAGATCAGCTCGATCAACGGCCTCAAGGGCCAGTACGGCCAGGCCAACTACGCCGCGGCCAAGGCCGGCATGCACGGCTTCACCATCTCGCTGGCGCGGGAGAACGCCAAGCTCGGCATCACCGTCAACACGGTCTCGCCGGGCTACGTCGCCACCGACATGGTGATGGCGGTGCCGGAGGAAGTGCGGGCCAAGATCGCCGCCGACATCCCCACCGGCCGCCTGGGCATGCCGGAGGAAATCGCCTATGCGGTGGGCTTCCTGGTCGACGAGCGCGCGGCCTGGATCACCGGCTCGAACCTGGACATCAACGGTGGCCACCACATGGGCTGGTGAAGCCGCCCGGCCGGCGCCGCGCGCCGGCCAAACCATCCCCCTGCGCATGGTTGCGCCCCAAAAAGGCCTGGTCCATGCTGCGCCCACCTCCAGCGAGGCAACGTTCCATGGCACCGGCCGCACCGCGCATCATCAAGAAGTACCCCAACCGCCGCCTGTACGACACCGAGATCTCCAGCTACATCACCATCGAGGACGTGCGCCAGCTGATCGTCGACGGCGAGGAATTCGAGGTCCGCGACGCCAAGACCGGCGAGGACCTGACCCGGCTGGTGCTGCTGCAGATCATCAGTGAGCAGGAGCAGGACGGCGAACCGGTACTGTCCACCCAGCTGCTCAGCCAGATCATCCGTTTCTACGGTGACTCGCTGCAGGGCTTCATGGGCAACTACCTGGAACGTTCGATGCAGATGTTCATGGAACAACAGGCGCAGTTCCGCCAGCAGATGGGCAACCTGCTGGGGCAGACGCCGTGGACGATGATGAACCAGCTGACCGAGCGCAACCTGGAGATCTGGCAGGACTTCCAGCGCAGCCTCGGCGGCAGCCTGGGACGCGGACCCACCACCGCCGGCGGCGCTGGCGCCGGCAAGCCGGAACCGCCAAAAACCGGCCGCCCGCGCTGAGCACACGTAGGAGCGCACCGCAGGGTCGCGATTGGGTTTTACGGGGAAGCCCAATCGCGACCCTGCGGTGCGCTCCTACGGCGTGGTGGCGCAATAGCGCTGACTGAACTGTTCGGCGCGCGGCATCAGCGCCTGCAGATGAGCGATGCGGTTGTCCGGGTCCGGGTGGGTGGAGGCGAATTCCGGCGGACGCTGGCCGCCGTTGAGCTGGGCCATGCGCTGCCACAGCGGGATCGCCGCCTGCGGGTCGTAGCAGGCCGCCGCCGCCAGCATCAGCCCGACCTCGTCGGCCTGGGTCTCGTGGCCGCGCCCGTAGGGCAGCACCACCCCGTACTGCACGCCGGCGCCGATCGCCGCCATGGTCTGCTGGTCGATGCCGGCCGCGCCGCCGGCCATCTGCCCCAGCTGCACCAGCTTCTGCTGGGCCATGCGCTGCGAGCCGTGGCGCATCAGCGCATGCGAGATCTCGTGGCCGATCACCACCGCCATCGCGTCGGCGTTCTGCGCGATCGGGATCAGGCCGGTGTAGACCACGATCTTGCCGCCGGGCAGGCAGAAGGCGTTGGCCTCGCTGGAATCGACCACGCTCACCTGCCAGCGGTAGTTGGACAGGTCGGGCGTCTCCTGGCCGTGCTCCTTGGCCAGATCGGCGGCGACTTGCGGCACCTTCGCCACCAGCCGCTGGGCGATGGTGGCGATCTGCTGCGCGCGCGGGTCGCTGTCGGCCAGCAGGGCGCCCTGCTGCTGGGCTTCGCCCAGCACCTGCTGGTAGGCCTGCGCGCCCAGTTCGGACTCCTCGGCGGGGGTGGCGCCGTAGTGGGCGGCCTGGCCGGTGTAGGGATCGGTCTTCTTGCTGCCGAACCAGCTGAAGGCCGCGTAGGCGGCGAACGCCAGCAAAATCAGCCAACGCAGGCCGAAGCCGCGCCGCCGCTGCGGATACTGTCCCGAGTACACCGTGTTCATGTGTTCCCCTTTCGCCTTTGCCGCACACCGTTCGCCGCGGGCGTCAGAGCCCGCGCACCACCCGGAAGCCCACCCGCGCACTAGTCATATCCGAATCGGCCTGCGAACGCCATGCCGAGCGCGCCTGCGCGGGCGCACTGGACCAGCCGCCGCCGCGCACCACCCGCGCCCGGCAGCCCGGGTTGTACCAGGCCGCGCCGTCGGCCGGCGCGCGCCGGAACGCCGCATGCCAGCAGTCGCCGACCCACTCGCTGACGTTGCTGCCCATGTCCACCAGCCCCCAGGCGTTGGCAGCGAAGCGGCCGGCCGGCGCCGGCCCCCACCAGCCGTCGCCGTAGCCGGCGAAGGCGTTCTGCCAACGCCGCCCGCTGGGCGAGGCGTCGTCGCCTCCGGCCAGGTTGCCCGTGCCGCGCGGCGGCGCCCCCGCGCCCCACGGATAGCGCGTCTGCCCGCCGGCGCGCACGGCGTATTCGTACTCGGCCTCGCTCGGCAGGCGGTAGGGATGGCCGGTCTGGCGGCCGAGCCAGGCCGCATAGGCCTCGGCGTCGCGCACGCTGACGTGGATCACCGGCTGCTCCGGCGCGGCCGGGTTGCCGGCGTAGTCCGAGCGCCAGTCCACACCGCTGCGGCGGGCGAAGTTGCCGCTGCGTTCGTCGTACACCACCGAATGCCCGCGGCGGGTGGCACGCGGCCGGTAGCCGCTGGCCTGGACGAAACGGCCGAACTCGGCCACCGTCACCTGGCTGCGCGAGAGCGCGAAGCCGCGCTCGAAGCGCACATAGTGCAGTGGCCGTTCGGCGTCGCTGGAGTCCGGCTCGTCCTCGGCCGCGCCCATGCGGAAGCCGCCGTGCGGCACCACCACCATCAGCGGCCCGCGCCCGCCGCCGGGCAGGGCGTCGGTGAACACCTGTCCCGGGCGGAAGTGGCCATAGTGGGTGGCCAGCTCGATGCGCTCGCGCAGATCGGCCGCGGCGGGGTCGCCGGGCCGAGCGATGCGCAGCGCCTCGGCCAGGATCGAGCGCGCATGCTTGAGCCCGGGCATGCTGTCCAGGTCGGCCACCCCGGCATCGCGCAGCGCGGCCACCTGGCGGCTGCGCTCGGCCTCGATGCGCGCGCGCGCGTCGGCCACGGTCGGCGCATCGCCGCGCACTAGGGCGGCCTGCTGCAGCCACTGCCCGGCCAGATCGAAGTCGGCGTGCGCTGCGGCTTGCTCGGCGCGGCCGATCAGCGCGCTTTCCACCGCCGCCAGGCCCTGCTGCGCGCGCACCTGACCCGGCGCCAGCGCCAGCGCCTGGCGGAAGCTGGTCAGCGCGCCTTCGCCCTGCTCGCCGAGCAGGCCGCGGCGCAGCTGGCTCTCGCCGTCGGCGTTGAGCCGCGACAGCTGCTCGGCGCGGTCGGCACGTTCCAGCCAGCCCCGCACACTGGCCTCGCCCGCTGCGACCGTGCGCAGCACTGCGGCGATGCGCTGGACCCGGGCCAGCG
Source organism: Pseudoxanthomonas sp. (assembly GCA_047606785.1). Taxonomy (GTDB): domain Bacteria; phylum Pseudomonadota; class Gammaproteobacteria; order Xanthomonadales; family Xanthomonadaceae; genus Pseudoxanthomonas_A. The sequence continues at coordinate 9,928 of JASGEB010000015.1, read as the reverse complement.
CGTCGGCATCGTCGTCGACGCGCGCCAGCGCCGCGTCGCCCTGCCGGCGCAGCGCCTGCAGCGCCCGCGCCAGCCCGCGCCGGGCCGTCGCGTCGTCGCCGTCCAGCCGCAACAGTGCGCGGTACAGCGGGATCGCGGACTGCGCGTCTTCGAACAGCCGGCCCGCGCGCAAGGCGCGGGCCGCCGCACGGCGCTCCTGCGCGGCCTGGCGCGGGGCGATCTCGAGCGCCGGTTCGGTCCACACCAGTTCGGCGTCGGCGCGGTCGCCGGCACGGACAGTGACGCTGCCGGTGCGCGCCGGCACCGACGCTGCGCCGGCCGCTGACGGCGCTTCTGACTGGCCGCGCGTGGCCGGTTCGCGCCCGCAGGCGGCCAGCCAGCACAGCGCGGCGCAGGCCAGCAACCCAGGCAGACGCCTGCAGCCGGAGTTCATCGCTTGCTCGCTGGCGGGCACATTGGGTTATTGTCACCCGCCCCGCCCGTCGCCGCATTCGCCCCTCGCCCACCGTGCCCCTCTGGATCGACGACCCGCAGCAACTGCGCGAACACCTGCAATCCCCGCCGCCCCAGGTCGGGCTGGACACCGAATTCATCCGCGAACGCACCTACTGGCCGCAGCTGGCGCTGGTGCAGATCGCCCTGGGCGAGCGCGTGCTGCTGGTCGACCCCCTGCGCCCCGGCATGGCCGAGGCGCTGCGCCCGCTGCTGACCGACCCGGCGGTGACCAAGGTGATGCACAGCGCCAGCGAGGACCTGATCGCCCTGCGCTGCGCCTGCAATGCGGTGCCGGCACCTCTGTTCGACACCCAGGTCGCCGCTGCCCTGGCCGGCCTCGGCAGCGGCCTGGGCTACCAGAAGCTGGTCCAGCAGATCACCGGCGTGGCCCTGGCCAAGGGCGAGACCCGCTCGGACTGGCTGCGCCGGCCGCTGAGCGCCGCGCAGTTGGAATACGCCGCCGACGACGTGCTCCACCTCGACGCCCTCTACCTGGACCTGGACGCACGCCTGCAGGCGCTGGGCCGGCGCGCCTGGCTGGACGCCGACTGCGCGCGCGCGGTCGCCCAGGCCGAACAGGACGCCGGCGAGCGCTGGCCACACCTGGCCCTGCGCAGCGCGCAGTTCCTCGACCCGCCGCAGCAGCGCGTGCTGCTGCGCCTGCTGCGCTGGCGCGAAGCGCAGGCGCGCGCCAGCGACCGCCCGCGCAGCTGGATCCTCGACAACGAACTGGCGGTCGCCCTCGCCCGCAGGCCGCCCGCTTCGCAGGACGAACTGCAGCGCTGGCTGGACGCCCAGCCCAAGGCCCCGCGCAAACTGGTCGCGTCGCTGTGGCAGGCGCTGAGCACGCCGCTGGACGACGAGCACGACGCCCCGCTCGCGCACAACGGCGAAGCCGACAAGGCCCGCCTGCGCCAGCTGCAGCAGGCCGTGGCCGAACGCTCCGCCGCGCTCGGCCTGGCCGACGGCGTGCTCGCCTCGCGGCGCTGGCTGGAAGCCCTGCTGGAGAGCGGCCAGTGGCCGCCCGCCCTGTCCGGCTGGCGGCGCGAACAACTGGAGCCGGTGCTGGCGCCGCTGCTTTAGCGACGGCCGTACACAGAGCCGCGAAAACAAGAAGCCCCGCTAATGCGGGGCTTCCGGTGTTTGGTGGAGCCAGGGAGGATCGAACTCCCGACCTCGTCATTGCGAACGACGCGCTCTCCCAGCTGAGCTATGGCCCCGAGGGGGACGGGCATTCTAGAGTCCGCCGCCGGTGCAGGCAAGCGTCCGCCACGCCGGCGGGCGCAAGGACGCCAGCCCATGCGCCCGCCCGCTGCGCGGATGCCCGCGCCGCCGGTTCAGCCGGGGAACTTGGGGAACTTCTCGTCCGGGTGGCGCGACTTCCACTCGTTGTAGGCGGCGGTGCCTTCCCAGGCGGCGAAAGCCTTGGGCGTGCGGCCGCGGCCGGTCCAGGTCTCGCCGCTGTGCGGCAACCAGTACTTCGGCGCGACCTCGCGCTTGGCCTTGCCCCTGGCCGCCGGCGCGCGCACCGGCTTGTCCTCGGCGCCGGCCAGGGCGGCGATCTCGGCGCGCTGCTTGGCCGAGAAGAGCGAGCCGAAATCGTTGAGCAGGCGCACTACGTCGCCGAAGGCCTGGCTGGCTTGCTGCTGACGCAGCTGCACCTCCTGCTCCTCCAGCTTGCGCAGTTCTTCGGCCAGGCGAGCCTTGGCTTCGGCGATGCTTGCCAGGTTGGATGTCTTTTCGCTCATGCTGCGGTATGTCCTGTAGGTGGGAAACGAAGCGATGGAAAAACCTCAGCCGCCCTGGATCTGGCGCAGGCGGCCCTGGTGGAGTTCGAGCACGCGGTCCAGGCGCGCGGCCAGGCGGCGATCGTGGGTGACCATCACCAGGCTGGTGCGCTGGGCGCGGTTGAGCTCGAGCATCAGCTCGAACACGGTGGCGGCGGTACGGTCGTCGAGGTTGCCGGTGGGCTCGTCGCCGAGCACGCAGGCCGGCTGGTTGACCAGCGCGCGCGCCACCGCGGCGCGCTGGCGCTCGCCGCCCGACAGTTCGCCGGGCTTGTGCTCGAGCCGGTGGCCCAGGCCGACCGCCTCCAGCAGCGACTGCGCCCGTGCCCGCGCCTCGGCGGTGGCGCGGCCGCCCAGCATCAGCGGCATCATCGCGTTCTCCAGCGCGGTGAACTCGGGCAGCAGGTGGTGGAACTGGTAGACGAAGCCGAGCGCGCGGTTGCGCAACTGGCCACGCGCGGCGTCGGACAGCGCCGACATCTTCTGCCCGGCCACGTACACCTCGCCGGCGGTCGGCGTATCCAGCCCGCCCAGCAGGTGCAGCAGGGTGCTCTTGCCGGCGCCGGAGGCGCCGACGATGGCCACCGTTTCGCCGGCCTGCACCTGCAGGTCCAGGCCGTCGAACACCGGCGTGCGCAGCTTGCCTTCGGCATAGGTCTTGGCCAGCCCCTCGGCGCGCACCACCTCGCCGGACTGGAGGTGCCTGCGCACTTCCGATTGCCCGTTCCCCGCTCCCAATCCCCGGCCTCCCTCACTCATAGCGCAGCGCCTCCGCCGGCTGGGTGCGGGCCGCGCGCCAGGCCGGGTACAGCGTGGCCAGGAAGCTCATCGCCAGCGCCACGCAGGCGATGGTGACCACGTCCCGGGTCTTCAGTTCGTACGGCAGGCCGGTGATGTAGTACACGTCCGCCGGCAGCAGGGTGACGTGGAAGACACTCTCGATCAGGTCGAGGATGCGCTCCAGGTTGATCGTCAGCAGGATGCCAGCGACCACCCCGCTGACCGTGCCGATGATGCCGATCAGCGAGCCCTGCACCATGAACACCTGCATCACCCCGCGCGGGGTCAGGCCGAGGGTGCGCAGGATAGCGATGTCAGCCTGCTTGTCGGTCACCAGCATCACCTGCGAGTTGACCAGGGTGAAGGCGCCCATCAGGATGATCAACGACAGCAGGATGCCCATCACCGTCTTCTCCATCTTCAGCGACTGGTAGAGGTTGGCGTTCTCGCTCTGCCAGTCGCTGATCCGGTACAGGCCCTGGCCCTGCAGCTTCAGCGCCAGGCTGCGCGCGACCTGGCCAGCCTGGTCCTTGTCGTGCAGCATCAGGCGCACCCCGGTGACGTCGTCGCCCAGCCGCAGCAGGCGCTGCAGGTCGCGCATGTTGGCGAAGCCCATGCGCCGGTCGACGTCGTTGTAGCCGACCTCGAACAGGCCGCTGACGGTGAAGCGCTTGGCGCGCGGCAGCGAGCCCATCGGCGTGACCATCTGGTCGGTGGTGGTGACGCTGACCGAATCGCCGACCCGCACGCCCAGCCACTGCGCCAGTTCCTCGCCGAGGACGATGTTGAAGCTGCCCGGAGCGAGCGAATCCAGCGAGCCCTCGGTCATCTTCCGCGAGACGATCGAGACCGTCTTCTCCTGCGCCGGCAGGACCCCGCGCACCAGCGCGCCCTGCGGGTCGAGGTTGCCGCTGACCAGGCTCTCGGCGTCCACGTAGGGCGCCGCGCCGGCCACGCGCGGATCGGCCAGCGCCGTCTTCACCGCCGCCGGCCAGTCGTGCATGGGGCCGTCGGCGCCGGCCACGGTGGCGTGGGCGGTGGCCTGCAGCAGACGGTCGCGGATCTCGCGCTGGAAGCCGGTCATCACCGCCAGGGTGGTGATCAGCACGCAGACGCCCAGGGCGATGCCGACGATCGAGGCCATCGAGATGAAGGAGATGAAGCCGTTGCGCCGCTTGGCCCGCAGGTAGCGCAGGCCGATGGCCACGGGGATGGGCTTGAACATCAAGGACCGGGGTTCGGGGTTGGGGATCGGGGATTGGCGGCAAGGAATGGCGGTCTCGCTGCGCGAATCCCCGATCCCTGTTTTTTTTGCCGGCCCGTTGGCTGGCAAGCTCCAATCCCGCCCACCTATGGTGCCATCCCCGCCGCGCCGGGCGAAGCGGCCGGCCCGCCGGCGGCCAGACGCAGTTCACGCCTTGCCGGCGCCGGCAAGGTGTCCGGCCAGAACGCCAGCCGCGTGCGGGTGCCGTCGCGGGTCGTGCAGGTCAGGAAGGCCAGCGGCCCGCGCCATTGCACCCGCAGCGTGGCCAGCGGCACGCCGTCGAGGGTGCAGACGCCCTCGCGCGTGGCGGCCAGCACCAGCACGGCCGGCGGCGCGCGCAGCAGGCGCCGCGCGGACAGGCCGCCGTGGATCGCCAGCGCCGGGGCCAGCAGCCAGGCCAGCGGCGCGGGCAGGTTGCAGGCCAGCACGGCCACGCCGGCCAGCAGCCCCAGCGCCATCAGCGCGCCGGCCAGCCAACGCGAGGGCCGCCACTCAAGCCGGCAGGGCGCGGATGCGTGCGATGAGCCGTGCCAGTTGCGCATCCGTGCAGTCCTCATAGCCCATGAACCAGCGCCAGAGCCTATCGTCCTCGCAGTCCAGCAGGGATCGGAAAACCGCCCGCTGTTCCTCGGAATCGCCCGCCCAGCCTTTCGCCAGGTAGCGCTCCATCAGCTGGTCCAGCTCGCGCATGCCGCGCCGGCAGCGCCAGCGCAGGCGCTTGAGCTCGTTGTCCTCGGGGGTCTGCATGGATGTGCTCCGCAGGATTCGGCTGCCCGCAAACGACAACGGCACCGGCCACGGGGGCGCGGTGCCGTCGCTGGGCCGCGGCGCCCGGCTCAGGCGCGGCGCGCCATCATCAGTTTCTTGATCTCGGCGATCGCCAGCGCCGGGTTCAGGCCCTTCGGGCAGGTCCGCGCGCAGTTCATGATGGTGTGGCAGCGGTACAGCTTGAACGGGTCTTCCAGGTCGTCCAGGCGCGCACCGGTGTCCTCGTCGCGTGAATCGATGATCCAGCGGTAGGCCTGCAGCAGGATCGCCGGGCCGAGGTAGCGCTCGCCGTTCCACCAGTAGCTCGGGCAGCTGGTCGAGCAGCAGGCGCACAGGATGCACTCGTACAGGCCGTCGAGCTTCTTGCGGTCCTCCGGCGCCTGCAGGCGCTCGCGATCGGGCGGCGGCGGGGTCTGAGTGCGGATCCACGGCTTGATCGAGGCGTACTGCGCGTAGAAATGGGTCAGGTCCGGCACCAGGTCCTTGACCACCTCCATGTGCGGCAGCGGGTAGATCGGCACTTCCTTGCCGCGGCAGGAGTCGATGGCCTTGGTACAGGCCAGGGTGTTGGTGCCGTCGATGTTCATCGCGCACGAGCCGCAGATGCCCTCGCGGCAGGAACGGCGGAAGGTCAGGGTCGAGTCGATCTCGTTCTTGATCTTCAGCAGCGCGTCCAGGACCATCGGCCCGCACTTGTCCAGGTCCACCTCGTAGGTGTCGGTGCGCGGGTTGGCGCCGTCGTCCGGGCTCCAGCGGTAGACCTTGAAGGTGCGCACGTTCTTGGCGCCCGGGGCCGGGTAGTGCTTGCCCTTGCCGACCTTGGAATTCTTGGGGAGGCTGAACTCTGCCATGGCTTAGATCCGGGAATGGAGAATCGGGAGCGGGGAATCGTGAGAGGCGAACGGCGGAAAAGCCCTGCTTTTCCCCTCCTCCATTCCCGATTCCCGATTCACGGCCTTAATAGACGCGCGGCTTGGGCGGCACCACATCCACGTCCTTGCTGAGCGTGTACATGTGCACCGGGCGGTAGTCGAAGCTGCACTGGCCCTTGTCATCGACGCTCACCAGCGTGTGCTTCTGCCAGTTGACGTCGTCGCGCTCGGGATAGTCCTCATGGGCGTGCGCGCCGCGGCTCTCGTGGCGCTGCTCGGCCGAGTTGATCGTCGCCACCGCGTTGAGCAGCAGGTTGTTCAGTTCGTAGGTCTCGATCAGGTCCGAGTTCCACACCAGCGAGCGGTCGGAGACCTTGACGTCCTCGAAGCTGGCGAAGATATCGGCCATCTTCTCGCAACCCTCCTTGAGGCTCTTGCTGGTGCGGAACACCGCCGCGTCGGACTGCATGGTGCGCTGCATGCGGTCGCGGATCACCGCGGTGGGCGTGCCGCCGTTGGCGTTGCGCAGCTTGTCCAGGCGCGCCAGCGCCGGCTCGCAGGCATCGGCGGCCAGCACCTTGTGCGGCTGGTTGGTCTTGATGGTCCCGGCGCAGCGGTTGGCCACCGCGCGGCCGAACACCACCAGGTCCAGCAGCGAGTTGGAGCCCAGCCGGTTGGCGCCGTGCACCGACACGCAGGCGGCCTCGCCGACCGCATACAGGCCCGGCACCACCGCGTCCGGGTCGTTGCCGAGCTTGCGCACCACCTCGCCGTGGTAGTTGGTCGGGATGCCGCCCATGTTGTAGTGCACGGTCGGCTGCACCGGGATCGGCTGCTTGGTCACGTCCACGCCGGCGAAGATGCGCGCGCTCTCGGCGATGCCCGGCAGCTTCTCGTGGATCACCTCGGGACCGAGGTGGGTCAGGTCGAGCAGGATGTGGTCCTTGTGCTCGCCCACCCCGCGGCCCTCGCGGATCTCCAGGGTCATCGAGCGCGACACCACGTCGCGCGAGGCCAGGTCCTTGTAGTGCGGCGCGTAGCGCTCCATGAAGCGCTCGCCGTTGGCGTTGCGCAGGATGCCGCCTTCGCCGCGCACGCCTTCGGTGATCAGGCAACCGGCGCCGTAGATGCCGGTCGGGTGGAACTGCACGAACTCCATGTCCTGCATCGGCAGGCCGGCGCGCATCACCAGGCCGCCGCCGTCGCCGGTGCAGGTGTGCGCGGAGGTCGCGCTGAAGTAGGCGCGGCCGTAGCCGCCGGTGGCCAGTACCACGCCGTGGGCGCGGAACAGGTGCAGGCTGCCCTCGGCCATGTCCAGCGCCAGCACGCCGCGGCACACGCCCTCCTCGTCGAAGATCAGGTCGAGCGCGAAGTACTCGACCATGAAGCGCGCATCGTGCGCCAGCGACTGCTGGTACAGGGTGTGCAGCATGGCGTGGCCGGTGCGGTCGGCGGCCGCGCAGGTGCGCTGCGCCGGCGGGCCCTCGCCGAAGCGGGTGGTCATGCCGCCGAACGGGCGCTGGTAGATCTTGCCTTCCTCGGTGCGCGAGAACGGCACGCCGTAGTGCTCCAGCTCGATGATCGCCGGGATCGCCTCGCGCACCATGTACTCGATGGCGTCCTGGTCGCCCAACCAGTCCGAGCCCTTGATGGTGTCGTAGAAGTGGTAGCGCCAGTCGTCCTCGCCCATGTTGCCGAGCGCGGCGGAGATGCCGCCCTGCGCGGCCACGGTGTGCGAGCGGGTCGGGAAGACCTTGGTCAGGCACACCGTCTGCAGGCCCTTCTGGGCCAGGCCGAAGGTGGCGCGCAGGCCGGCGCCGCCGGCGCCGACCACGACCATGTCGTACTTGTGTTCGGTGATCTTGTAGGCGGTCATGCGTTTCAGCTTCCCAGCGCGATGCGAGCGACGGCGAACAGGCCGACCAGAGCGCCGAGGATGGCGACGAACTTCACCGCGACCTGCGCGGCCAGGGCGAACAGCGAGTTGTGCACGTAGTCTTCCAGCACCACCTGCACGCCCAGCTGGGCGTGCCAGAATGCGGCGACGATGAAGCCGGCCAGCAGCACCGCGTTCCACGGCTTGCGCACCGCGTCGCTGGCGGTCAGGTAGTCCGAGCCGAGCAGGCCCAGCACGAAGATCAGGAACCAGATCGTCAGCGGCACCAGCGCGGTGGCGGTCAACCGCTGCAGCACGAAGTGCTCGGTGCCGACCTTGGCGGCGCCCAGGCCGCGTACGTTCTTCAGGGGCGTGCGGTAACGAGCGTTCATGCGCCGGCTCCGGTCAGGACGTAGGCCCACACCAGCGCGGTGATCACCAGGCTGCCGACGATCGACAGCCAGCTGCTGCGCACGAAGGCGGGAATGGAGAAGCCGTGGCCGAAGTCCTGCACGATGTGGCGGATGCCGTTGCACAGGTGGAAGCCGAAGCACCAGGTCCAACCGATCAGGAAGACCTGGCCGTACCAAGCGCCGGCCAGGCCGGTCACGCAGGCCCAGGAATCCGGACCGAGCATCAGCGCCAGCAGCGCGGCGGCGATGACCAGGGCACCGACGGCGAGCACGATGCCGGTGGCGCGATGGACGATGGAAGTGAGCATCTGCACCTGCCAGCGATAGACCTGCAGGTGCGGTGACAGGGGACGTTCGGGGCTGGCCATGCGCTGGTTCGTCGTCTCGGCTGGGCGGCCCTGCGGCCGCGTTGGCTCATGTGCTGCGGTCGATCAGAAATCGATGCAGCGCCCGTCCTTCTCCCAGTCGCCATAGCGCGTCGGCTCGGGGCCGTCGCGACCGCCGATCTCCTTCGGCAGCGGCGCCTTGGCGGGCGGCTGCGGCTCGGATTCGGGGGTGGGATCGGGAGGAGTCTGGCCTATCATGGGCGTCTCGCAACGCAACAAATGGTAGTCCTCCGCGCCCGTGGCTGACAACCTGCCCCTTGCCGACCCGCCCTACTTCGCCCTGCCCGACCATGCCGTGGCCGGGCTGGAAGGGCCCGATGCGATCGCTTTCGCGCAGGCCCAGTTCGGCAACGACGTGAGCCTGCTCGAAGACGGCAGCTGGCAATGGAACTGCTGGCTCACGCCGAAGGGGCGAGTGATCGCGGTGTTCGCGCTGGCGCGTATTTCGCCGGAGCATCTGCTGGCCGTATTGCCCGATGCGTCGGCCGCCGCCTTCGCCCAGGCGCTGACGCGTTTCGTATTCCGGCGCAAGCTGCGTATCGGCACGCGCACGGACCTAACGGTGGCCGGCGCATTCGCCGCGCCAGCGCAGGCACGCGGCAACCGATTTGCCGACCACGCGGGCGAACTCGAATTCGATCTCGGCAGTCCGGCCTCGCCGCGCCGCTGGCGGCTCGTGCCCCGCGCCGACGCCGCGCCGAACGAGGATGGCGCGCAAGTGCTGCGCTGGCAGGCGGCCGACCTGCACTTCGGCCTGCCACGCCTGCAGGAACCGCAGCGCGAACAGTGGACGCCGCAGCAGCTTTCGCTCGAACGCCTACCCGCCTTCAGCATCAAGAAGGGCTGCTACCCCGGCCAGGAAATCGTCGCCCGCACCCATTTCCTCGGCAAGGCCAAGCGCGGCCTGGCGCTGTTCGCCGCCGACGCCGCGCCGCAGGCCGGCGCGCGCGTCAGCCTAGGCGGCGACCCGGTCGGCGAAGTGGTCAGCGTGGCCGCAGGAACGCCCGCGACCGTGCTGGCGGTGATGCCGCTCGACGCGCCGCTGCAGATCGCGCATGCCGGCACCACCACGCTGAAGCCGCTCGCGCTGCAGGACGGGCTGTCGCGCTGAGCCGGCTTGCAATCATGCAAGCACTCTTCTATCCAGGAACGTAAAAGGCTTGCGCGAAGGCCTGATACACAGGATGGCGCCGGGTCCCCTTTTTTTCGGTTCTTCTCCTGATTGCGGGAAATGGAAGTTCCAGGCCGTTGGTGTGTGCCGACTTCGGAAACATGCGCAGCCCCCGG
>JASGEB010000014.1:0-11545 GCA_047606785.1 Pseudoxanthomonas sp. | reverse complement strand
CCTGGACCTGGACGTGCGGGCGGTGCTGGCCGCGCCCGACGCGGCCGGCCAGCGGCAGGCGGCCGCGCAGCTGCGGCGCCAGCCCGGCGCAAAGGGCGCCGACGACCCGAGCGCGCAGGTGGCGACGGTGTTCGATGCGGCGCTGGGACGCTGGTTCGCGCCGCTGCTGTGGTTCTTGCTGCTCGGCCCGGTCGGCGCGGTGCTGTACCGGCTGCTGGCGCTTGGCGCCGGCGAACTGGTCCAGGCCCAGGCTCTGCCGCCAGCGCAGCGTGCCGGGGCGGCGCGCCTGCAGGCGCTGCTGGAATGGCCGGTGGCGCAGCTGATGACCCTGGCGATGGCGCTGATGGGCAACTTCGATGCGGTCTACACCGCCTGGCGCCGCCATGGCGGCACGGTCGCCCAGCTGGACCACGCCTTCCTGGGCCAGGCCGCGCGCGCCAGCGTCGGCGCCGAGCTGGCCGAGGAAGCGCGGGACTGGGCCGTCGACGGCCTGCCGCCGCCGCCGCAGGAACTGCCCGAACTGCGCGACGCCATGAGCCTGGCCTGGCGCGTGCTGCTGCTGTGGCTGGCCGTGGTCGCGCTGTTCGTGATCGGCGGGTGGGTGAGCTGACCCGCCTGCGAAGCGCAGCTTCGCGGGTCAGCGAACGCCCGGCTAAGGATGGCCGGGCCGGGGTATCCGAAGAGGGCGCCGCCGCGCCATGGACGGGGGCGCGATTTCACCGAAGCGTCGTTCGAGCCCCTGGCTCGAAATCAGCGAACGCCCGGGTAGGAGCGCACCGCAGGGGCGCGATGAGGCTTTCCCGGTAAAGCCCATCGCGCCCCTGCGGTGCGCGCCTACCCCAGCATGCCCCCCGGCGCCAGCCACGAGAACGGCGGCCACGGCAGATTGCGGGCGATCCAGTAGGCGGGCAGCAGCCACAGCCACAGCTTCGGCGCGGCGATGAAGTCCACCAGCGGCGCCAGCCACGCCGGCGGCCGCCAGCCGCGCGACTGCAACAGCAGCAGCGGCAGCAGCGGCAGGGCCAGCATCGCCAGCGGATTCATGGCGAAGGCGGTGACCAGGTCGCCGTGCACCAGTGCGTGCAGTGCCCGGGTCAGGCCGCAGCCGATGCACCAGCAGCCGGTGGTCTCGTGGAAGATGCACTTGGGCAGCGGGCTGCCCGCTGCGCCGGGATCGATGTTGCGCAGCACCCACACGCCGGCGCCGGCGAGCAGGCCGGCGCCGGCCAGCATCGGCAGGTCCCGCCTGTGCAGGCGGACCGTGCCGATGTTGAGGGCGGCGGCGATGCCCATCACGAGTGCTGCCGCGACTCGATGATCTGCATGATCTGCTGGTACTGGGCCGCGCTGCGGCCGGACGTGAAGCTGTAGATGGACCATGCCAGACCGATGATCGCCAGCGCCGTGGCTACCCAACACCAGGTCTTGGCGCTGGCCGAGGCGCGCTGCGCGCCGGCGAAGTCGCCCGCGACCAGCAGCTTGTTGACCTTGGAGGCATAGACGATGGCGACGATGCCCAGCAGTCCCAGCGGGCAGCAGAAACAGGTGCCGAGCACGGTGGCGATGATCGCCCAGGCCAGGTGGTTGGGGATCGCGGCCGGCGGCGGTGCGGCCGGCGGGAGGTAGCCGGGATCGGCCGGCGGCGGCGGCGGAATCGTGCTCATCGTGTGTCCCCAAGTGGCGGTTGGAGACCCAAGTCTAGAGCGTGTCATATGCCTTTGGGTGCGTCATCCGCGAGTCTGCGCCGTTGTCAGACAGGGCGCGGGCCGCCGGCAGGCCCGGCCGCCCCGTATCGGAGTACGGGGCAGGTTTGGCAAGGCCCGCAACGCCGGCGGGCGGCGGCGCAAGAGTGCGGGGATGTGCCCAGAAGCGCATGACACGTTCCCGCGTTCCAAGGACGCGGCGATCGTCCGCGGCAGCCGAATGAATTTTCGTGCTCCAGCCGGGCCATAACCCAGGCTCATGGCAGCCCTGCGTTTATTCATTGGCTGGGCGACTGGACAGGGCATATAGATGCAGCCTGCGCCCCACCGGGCCGCTCGTTCACTACCCGACTCATGCGTCATTGGACTGCTCGCCGTGTCGCCCGCGTTCTCGATGGACGCAAGCACGGCGCCATCGCTGCGCATCGCCTCCGGCGAGCAGATCGCCGTGCACGACCCCCACTACCTGCCGCGCCGTGCCGACGCCCCGCGCGGCAGCGCCGCGACGCGGGAATTTCCGCGTCGCGATTTCGCCAGGCAGCCGCCGAGATGGCCTCATGAACAACCCGTTTCCCCCCTTTCTCTCCCTGACCTTGATGGCCGTCAGTCCGGTTGCCGCAGATACGGCGAACGCGGCCTGTCCCGCGCCTACCGTTTCGGCCTCCACCGCGATCCCGCCTCCGCCGGCCTGGCTGGACGGCCTGGCCCGGGACTACGACCTGCAACTGCGCACGCCGGGCCTGGAGCAACGCACTTTCCAGCCGGAGCTGTGGTGGCAGGTCGTCACGCCGCTGCTGACCCGGGCACGCGGCTTCCACGTCGAGGAGATCGGCCGCAGCGCCGAGGGCCGTCCACTGCGGCATGTGCGATGGGGCGAAGGACAAACCAGCGTGTTGCTGTGGTCGCAGATGCACGGCGACGAGAGCACCGCGTCGATGGCGCTGGCCGACCTGTTCCGCTTCCTGGGCGAGCATCCCGACGATCCGCGGGTCACGCGGTTGCGCCGGCAGGTGACGCTGCACTTCATGCCGATCGTCAATCCCGACGGCGCCGCGCGCTTCCAGCGCAACAACGCCCAGGGCATCGACCTGAACCGCGATGCGCGGGCGCTGAGCAGCCCCGAGGCGCGGGCGCTGAAGGCGCTGCACGATCGCGTCCATCCCGCATTCGGCTTCAACCTGCACGACCAGCGCGTGGGCTACCGCGTGGGCGCCACCGACCGCGGTGCGGCGATCACCCTGCTGGCGCCTCCGTTCGATGCGGCGCGCTCGGTCGATGCGGTGAGGGCGCGCGCGATCGAGGTCGCGGCGGTGATCAGGCTGGCCCTGGAGCCGAGCATCGCCGGCCACATCGGCCGCTGGGACGACAGCTTCAATCCACTCGCCTTCGGCGACCTGATGACGCAGTGGGGCACCAGCGTGATCCTGATCGAATCCGGCGGCATCGAGGGCGACCCGGAGAAGCAGCAACTGCGCAAGCTGAATTTCCTGGCCCTGGTCGCCGGCCTGGATGCGATCGCGACCGGCCGCCATGCCGGCATCTCGCATGCGTTCTACGACGAACTCCCGCAGAACGGCCGGGTCATCTCCGACCTGCTGATCCGCGACGGCATCCTGGCGCTGCCGGGAACCACGCCCGTGCGTGCCGATCTGCGGGTCGACTTCAAGCACCCCCTCGCCTGGCGCGACGGGCGCATCGTCGAGATCGGCGACCTGGCGCAAGCCGAGGCGCGACGGGTCGTGGATGCGCGAGGCCTGTACATCACGCCCCTCGATGGCGAGGACTCGGCGCTGCCGATCCAGGAGCGGAGTGCGCGCCTGCGCTTCAGCCGCGACCCCGAGGGCAAGGACGTGGTCTGGGTGCTGGATCGCGACCTCCCTGAAGAAATTCCCGGCTCCCGGTAACCTGGATCGGATCCAGCCCGCGGCAGCATGACGATGACAAGGAAGCACACACCATGACGTTCTATCTCGGCATCGACGCGGGCGGCAGCCACTGCAGGTGCAGGCTGGTCGATGCCCGGGGCGCGACGCTCGGCACCGGCCAGGCCGGCACCGCGAACGCCCGCATCGGCCTCGACAGGCTCTACGCCACGCTCAAGGATGTGACGGACCAGGCGATAACCGCGGCCGGCCTGGACTCCATGCAGGTCTCCCGCATCCATGCCGGCATGGGGATCGCCGGCATCTCCCGTCCCGGCGTGCGCCAAGCGCTGCAGGCATTCGATTTCCCCTTCGCGCGGGTCGCCTACGAGACCGACGCCTACGTCGCCAACCTGGGGGCCCATGCCGGCGCCGACGGCGCGATCCTGATCCTCGGCACCGGCAGCATCGCGCAGCTGCGCCTGGGCGACACCAGCTTCACCCTCGGCGGCTACGGCTTTCCCATCTCCGACGAAGGCAGCGGCGCGGCGCTGGGACTGAGCGCAGTGCGCCACGCGCTGCGCGCACTGGACGGACGAACCCGCGCCACTCCGCTCAGCACCGCGGTGATCGAGCGCTTCGGCCACGACGCCGCGCTCGCGATCGCCTGGATGGACCGGGCGACGCCGAAGGACTATGCCAGTTTCGCCCCGCTGGTCATGGACCACGCCGAAGCGGACGACGTCATCGCGCGCGCCATCGTCGAGGATGCCGCCCGGCACGTCGAACGCTTCATCGAGACGATCTTCGAAAGGGGGGCGCCGCGCTGCGCGCTGGTCGGCGGGCTCGCCGGCCGGATCAAGCCCTGGCTCCGCGCCAGGACCGTGGCCAGGCTGAGCGAACCGCTCGGCGATCCATTGACGGGCGCGCTCCATCTCGCGGGCCTGCCGCCGGCTGCCGGCCAGGACCACCGGCGGTAGTTGCGTCCAGGCGGGAAACCCCGCCATGCGAGGCCGATGTTGCGCCGCGTATCGACCCGCGCGCCGCGCTTCGTGCGCAGCGCCTTGCGCGGCGCAGGCCGGCATTATCTCCGCGTTTTTTCATTCAAAGAAACATGTCGCGCCCAGCGCGAATACCAGCGCCCTGCAAACGCCGCTCGCGATCCGGCCATAACTCGATGTTATGCATTATCCGCATACATTCATTGGAAGAAGAGTGCTTCGTTCAAATAAGTTGGGCGGCAGTGCAGCCAAAGCGATGCCCGAAGCCGGAGATATCCGCCCCGGGCGGCCACGCGCAGGACCGATGTCCTTTCTCCCGAAAATCCAACCCTCCGCAAGGGAACAAGATCGATGAGACTCCAATATTGCAGTTTGGCCGTTGCCATCGCGACTACATTTGGCCTGCATGCCCAAGAGAAGGACGTCACCACCCTGGATTCGGTGACGGTTTCCGCTGCCAAGGGCGTCAAGAAAGCCACCGGCGCGCTGGGCACCAAGACCGAGCTGGAACTGCCCTTCTCCACCAAGACCAAGAGCTCGCTGGACATCGACCGGATCCAGGCCGCCTCGACCGGCGCATTGTTCGCCTCGGATTCCAGCGTCGCGCGCACCGGCAGCGACTACAACCCCTACGCCATGCGCGGCCTGACCATCCGCGGCCTGCCGGTGGACCTGTACAACAGCCTGCGCATCGACGGCCTGCCCACTGGCTTCCTATACGGCGTGAACCTGCCGTTGGAAGATATGGACCAGGTCCAGCTGCTCAAGGGCGCGGCCGGCTTCATGTACGGCTTCGCCGCGCCCGGCGGCATCTTCAACTACACGCTCAAGCAGCCCACCCTGAGCCCCTTGCTCAGCTTCGACGTCGGCTATCGCTCCACCAACCTGTACAGCCAGCACCTGGATGTCGGCGGCCGCATGTTCGGCAACGAGAATCTGGGCTACCGCCTCAATCTCTCGCACGAGTCCGGCACCAGCTACACCGGCAGCCAGATCGAACGCAAGGCCGCTGCGCTCGCGCTCGAAGCCCAGATCACCCCCAACCTGACCTGGCAGGCCAACGTGCTGGCCCAGGAAGGCACCATCGACCACCCGCAGCCGATCTTCTACGGCGGCAGCTACACCCAGACCAAACTGCCCAAGGCGATCTCCGGCAGCAGCAACTGGAGCGCCGACCAGGATGTCAACCGCACCAAGTTCGCCTACGTGACCACCGGCATCGACTGGGCATTCACCGACAACTGGCACCTGCTGGTCGACCTGAGCCATGCGCGTACGCGCTTCCGCTTCAGCCAGGAATACATCTACCTGCTGGACGACAGCGGCTACTACCGCGACAGCACCTCGGACCTGATGAACGTCGCCGTCTCCGACTACGGCCAGGCGCTGCTGCAAGGCAATTTCAGCACCGGCCCGCTGCGCCACAACGTGGTGACCGGCGTGTCCTACCAGAAATCCGCCTACGACGTGCCGCTGACCAACTACAGCGACTACGTGCCCAAGGCGATCGCGGTGCACCGGACCTACGGCAACATCTATTCCCCGACCAAGATCAGCTGGGATGCGATGGGCGATTCGCTGACCACCTACCGGGCCGAGACCACGGTCCAGAAGAGCGCGTTCCTGAGCGATACCGTCGACTTCGACGACCACTGGTCGCTGATCGCCGGCTGGCGCTTCAACGACTATACCGACGACTCCGCCAGCGGCTCGGCCAACGCCGCCGCCGGCATCTTCAACCGCTACGCGAAGAAGGCCACCACGCCGACCTACGCGCTGATGTACAAGCCGGCCGCCGGCCAGACCGTGTACGCCAGCTACGTCGAATCGCTCGAACAGGGCAGTCTCGTCGGCAGCAGCTATGCAAACGCCGGCGAAACGCTGCCGCCGCTGCTCAGCAAGCAGTACGAGCTGGGCTACAAGGCCGAGAGGCGCCGCTGGAATGCCGCCGCCGCGGTGTTCCGGGTCGATCGCGGCGCGAGCTACGCCAACGCCAGCAACTACTACGTCCAGGAGGGCATCGTCCGCTACGACGGCGCCGAAGTGTCCGCCGATGCCTCGATCACCCCCTCGCTGCGCCTGGGCGGCTCGGTCACCTGGCTGGACGCGCGCTACGTGAAGACCAGCACCACCTGGCTGATCGGCAAGCCGCCCACCGGCGTCAGCAAGGCGGTCTCCACGCTGAATCTGCAGTACCAGCCGTCGCAGGTGCCGGGATTGTCGTTCTACGCCAACGCGCGCTACGTCAGCGAAGGCGTCGCCGCCACCAACACCTCGCTGCAAATCGTCGTCAAGGCGCCCGCTTACACCGTCTTCGACATCGGTGGCGGCTACCAGCTGCCCTGGGGCCAGCATCAGGTGACCGTCCGGGCCGGCATCAACAACCTGTTCGACAAGCACTACTGGCAGGCCGGTTCCGGCGTCCTCTCGATCGGCGCACCGCGTGTTTACTGGGTGAACCTCAAGTACGACTGGTAAGCCGCGTGCCAGGAGGTGAGGGGAGGAGGGCATCGCGCGTCGCGGCCTTCCTCCCGCTCCCATGCCGCCTTCGCCGGGCACGCGTCAGCGCATTCCGAACCCAGTCCGGCAGCCGGCATGCCGCGACCTGTCCCCCACCCATTGCCCCTTCCTGCACTCCCACCCCCTCCAGACGAAAAACCTCATGCTCTCCCCTTACACGGAACGTAGCACCCCGGCTGCTCCAGCACCCCAGGTTCCGGACTGGGGACCTCCGTACCTGCTCTACCTCGGCAACGCGCCCGACGACCTGGCGGCCAAGACCGCGCGCGGGCTGGCGTACTGGCGGCCGGCATGGTGCGTCGGACAATTCCGCGGCAGCGATTGCCGCACCAGCATCGGCCTGCCGGACCTGGATTTCGCGCAGGCGGTCGCGGCCGGCGCCAACACGATGATCGTGGGCGTGGCCAATGCCGGCGGCATCATGGGCGAGGAAACCGTCGCGCACGTGGTGCAGGCGCTGCAGGCCGGCCTGAACGTCGCCTCCGGCCTGCACGAGAAGCTGCGCGCGCATCCGCGGATCGTCGCCGCGGCCGAGCAGTACGGCCGGGTGCTGTTCGACGCCCGCGAACCACCGGTTACGCCGGTCGGCAAGGGCAGGCCACGTCCCGGCCGGCGCCTGCTGACCGTGGGCAGCGACTGCTCGGTGGGCAAGATGTACACCACCCTGGCGATCGAGAAGGAACTGCGCGCGCGCGGCGTAGCCGCCGATTTCCGCGCCACCGGCCAGACCGGCATCTTCATCGCCGGCCGCGGCATCCCGCTCGACGCGGTGATCGCCGACTTCATTTCCGGCGGCGTGGAATGGCTCACGCCCGGCCGCGAGGACGGCGGCTGGGACCTGATCGAGGGCCAGGGTTCGCTGTATCACCCCTCCTATGCCGGCGTCTCCCTGGGCCTGCTGCACGGCGCGGCGGCCGATGCCCTGGTGCTGTGCCACGAGCCCGGACGTTCGCACATGCGTGGACTGCCGCATTACCCGGTGCCCGCGCTGGCCGCCTGCCTGGAGAAGAACCTGGATGCCGCGCGCCTGACCAATCCGAACGCGGTCGCGGTCGGCGTGGCGGTCAATACCGCCGCGCTCGACGCGCAAGCGGCCGAGCGGACCTGCCGGCAGATCGAGGACCAGCTCGGCCTGCCCTGTCAGGACCCGGTCCGCAGCGGCGTTGGCTCCATCGTGGACAGGCTGCAGCGATGCTTCGCGAACTGAGCTTCCGCCACCGCAGCTGGCCGTTGAAGGCCCCGTTCCGGATCTCGCGCGGCGTGCGCGAAAGCACCGAGGTCGTCGAAGTCGAGATACGCCAGCACGGCCAGGCCGGGCGGGGCGAATCGGTACCGTATCCGCGTTACCGGGAGACCATCGACTCGGTGCTGGAGCAGTTGCACGAGGCGAGTGCGGCGATCGAGGCCGGGCTGCCGCGCGCCGCGTTGCACGAGGTGCTGCCCGCGGGCGCCGCACGCAACGCGCTGGACTGTGCGCTGTGGGACCTGGAATCCCGGCTGTCCGGCCAGGCCGTCCACGCGCGGCTGCGGCAGCCGCCGCTGCCGTCCCTCGGCAGCGCGGTGACGCTGGGCATCGACACGCCCGAGCGCATGGCCGCGGCGGCCAGGGCGGTCGCCTCGGTCGCGCTGATCAAGGTCAAGCTCGACGCGAACGATCCGGCCGCGCGCCTGCGCGCGGTCCGCCGGGAGGCGCCGGGCGCGCGCCTGATCGTGGATCCGAACGAGAGCTGGGACGTCGAGCTGTTGCGCAGGTTGGGTCCCGTGCTTCGCGAAACCGGGGTCGCCCTGGTCGAGCAGCCGCTGCCGGCCGGCGCCGATGCGGGACTGGCCGGCCTGGACGTCGGCTGCCCGGTGTGCGCCGACGAGTCCTGCCACACCGTCGCCGACCTGCCGGCCCTGCGCGAACGCTACCAGGCCGTCAACATCAAGCTGGACAAGACCGGCGGCCTGAGCCACGCGCTGGAACTGCTCGACGCCGCGCACGCGGCAGGCTTCCAGGTCATGGTCGGCTGCATGGTATCGACCTCGCTGAGCATCGTCCCGGCCCTGCACGTGGCGCGGCATGCCGATTTCGTCGATCTGGATGGCCCGTGGTGGCTCCGCGAGGACCAGCCCGGCGGTATCCTGCTGGAGGACGGCATCATTCGACCGCCGGCACCCGGCTTCTGGGGGGACCCGCTTCCCTTGCCGGCTCTCTCCTCCTGAAGAGCACCCACATGCCCGATCGCGTCCGGCGGCCTCCACGCGACGGCCACACTCCTTCCGCTCATCCCCCGCAGCGCGATGCGGGCGCAGGCGTCCGGCGCCTGCGCCCGACGGCGGGCACGCGGCCGCACGCACCGGGAAGCGGCGGCGCATGATCGAACTGGATCCCGTCCAGACCCTGGCGCTGGCCGCCGTCAGCCTGCTGCTCGGCTACCTGCTGTGCCGGCGGCTGCGGCCCCTGGCGCGCTACAACATCCCGCCGGCGGTGATCGGCGGACTGCTGGTGGCGCTGGTCAGCCTGGCCTTCCACCAGCGCGGCATGACCCTGCTGCGCCTGGACACCGGCCTGCAAGCCCCGCTGATGGTGGCCTTCTTCACCACCATCGGCTTCAACGCCAGCCTGTCGCTGCTCAAGCTCTGCGGCCGCCAGGTCGCCGCCTTCCTCGGCCTGGCCACCGCGCTGGCGATCGTGCAGAACCTGGTCGGCGTGGCCGCGGCCAAGGCCTTCGGGCTGCATCCGCTGTTCGGCGTACTGGCCGGTTCCACCACCCTGGCCGGCGGCCCGGCCACCGGCCTGGCCTTCGCGCCGCTGTTCGAACGCCTCGGCGTGAGCGGTGCGCACACCGTCGCGGTGGCGGCGGCCATGGGCGGGATCGTCTGCGGCGGCCTGGTCGGCGGGCCGATCGCGACCCGGCTGATCGAGCATTACCGCCTCCAGCCCAGCGAGCCGGCGGCATCGGTGGCACCGCCCGCATTCGACCTGCAGGTCACCGTGCCCGCCGCCAGCGAAGCCGATGCGCACGTCCGCGCCCTCACGGCCGTCGGTCTGATCCTGGTCGCCATGTGGTTCGGCTCCTGGATCAGCCACGGCTTCGACGCGCTCGGCCTGACCCTGCCCAGCTACATCGGCGCCATGCTGGTCGGTTGCGGGCTGCGCAACCTCGACGATGCCAGCGGCTGGCTGCGCCTGCCGATGCCGACCCTCGACGTGGTGGGCGACGTCTGCCTTTCGCTGTTCCTGGCGGTGGCGCTGATGAACCTGCGACTGTGGGACCTGGCCGGACTGGCGCTGCCGCTGCTGGCGATCCTGCTGATCCAGGTCGCCCTGGTCGTGCTCGCCTGCTGGGCGGTGCAGCGCCTGATGGGCCGCGACTACGATGCCGCGGTCATGGCCGGCGGCTTCGCCGGCTTCATGCTGGGCACCACCGCCAATGCGATGGCGGTGATGAAGACGGTGGTCGAGCGCCACGGCGCCGCGCCGCGCGCCTTCCTCGTGGTGCCGCTGGTCGGCGCCTTTCTGATCGATTTCACCAATGCCCTGGTCATCACCGGTTTCATGAACCTTTGGGCCTGAGGCCCGTCGGAGATTCGAGAATGTCGCCCATGTCCGTCTTCCCCAGATCGACCGTCCCCACCGCGGCCAGGCTGCTGTTGTGTTCCGTGCTGTTCACCGGCCTTGGCGGCATCGGACAAGCCTGCGCCACCAGCCTGCCCCGGGCTACGCCGGAGGAAGAGGGCTTTTCCAGCGCCGGCCTGGCCAAGGTCGACGCACTGATCCAGGACGCCGTCGACAAGGGCTTCCCCGGCGCGGTGCTGGCCGTCGTGCGCAACGGCAAGCTGGTCAAGCTCACCGCCTACGGCTACGCCAAGCGCAACGACGAGCACGGGGCGCTGGCCGACCCGCAGCCGATGCGGACCGATACCCTGTTCGACCTGGCCTCGAACACCAAGATGTACGCGACCACCTTCGCGATGCAGCGGCTGGTCTATGAAGGCAAGGTCGATCTCGCCGCTCCGGTGCAGCGCTACCTGCCCGAATTCGTCGATGGCCCGGACGACCCGATCAAGGGCAAGGCCGGCGTGACCGTGGCGCAACTGCTGCACCACACCTCCGGCGCGCTGGCCAACCCGCTGTACTACGACCGCAAGGCGATGGGCGCGCTGTTCTCGCAGGATCGCCGGACCACCTACGAGAAGCTCGTGCAGACCCCGCTGGCGTTCCCGCCGGACACCCGCAATGTCTATAGCGACCTGGGCTTCATGCTGCTGGGCATGATCATTGAGCGGGTCAGCGGCCAGCCGCTGGAGGACTACGTGGAGCAGTCCTTCTACGCGCCGCTGGGCATTCGCGCGCTGTATGCGCCGCTGCGCGGCAACGCCCGGCTGCACGGCTTCAAGCCGCAGGACTTCGCCGCCACCGAAACCCACGGCAACACCCGCGACGGCAGCATCGATTTCGAGAACATCCGCACCT
>JASGEB010000013.1:0-6580 GCA_047606785.1 Pseudoxanthomonas sp. | reverse complement strand
GCTGGCGCCGGCGCTGGGCCCGCCGCAGGCGCCGCCGCGCGCCGCCGACTACGTGCCGCCGCGCTGGGCGCGCAATCCGCACCTGCAGTCGCTGCTGTCCTCCAGCGGCCTGCGCCGCCGCCGCGGCCTGCAGCGCATGCAGGCGCTGGGCGCGGTCACCCGCGAACACCTGTTCGACGGCGGCGACGGCGTGCGCCTGCAGGGCTTCCACACCACCCTGCCCGGGCTGGACCCGCGCGGGCTGGCGATCCTGCTGCACGGCTGGGAGGGCAGCGCCGAATCCAGCTACATGCGCACCACCACCGCCAGCCTGCTCGAACGCGGCTTCGAGGTGGTGCGGCTGAACTTCCGCGACCACGGCGACACCCACCACCTCAACGAGGACCTGTTCCACTCGCTGCGCATCGGCGAGGTGGTCAACGCCGCGGTTGATGTGGCGCGGCGCTTCCCGCACCGCGCGCTGGTGGCCGGCGGCTACTCGCTGGGCGGCAACTTCGCCCTACGCCTGGCCCTGCGCGCGCCGGCGGCCGGGCTGGAACTGGCGCGGGTGGCGGCGGTGTGCCCGGTGCTCGACCCGACCGCGGCGCTGGCGTGCATGGAGACCGGCCTGCCGATCTACCATTGGTACTTCCAGCGCAAGTGGCGCGGCTCGCTGGAGCGCAAGCAGGCGCTGTTCCCGCAGCGCTACGCCTTCGACGACAAGGTGCTGTCGCTGGGCGTGCGCGAGCTGACCCGCTGGACGGTCGAGCACCTGACCGACATCGGCTCGCTGGAGAACTACCTGGACGGCTACCACATCGGCGGCCAGCGCCTGCGCGCGCTGGCGGTGCCGGCCGACATCCTGATGGCCGAGGACGACCCGGTGATCCCGGTCGAGGGCTTCCACGACTGGCAGCTGCCGGCGCACGCGCGGCTGGAGATCGCCCGCTGGGGCGGGCACTGCGGCTTCATCGAGAACGCCCGCTGCGACGGCTTCGGCGAGCGCTGGATGAGCGCGCGCCTGGCCGCCGCGGTGGACTGAGCCGGGTCCGCGCCGGTCACTCCGCCGCCGGCCGCGCGGCCGCGGCCCGCGCGCCGCCTGTTTCTGCTGCCGCCATCTTCCATCCAGAGAGGACCATCACATGCGTATCCACAGCCAGGACTTCGACAACGGCGCGCCGCTTCCCGCCGCCTTCGCGCTGGGCGCGGCGGAGGGTTTCGGCGGCAATCGCAACCCGCAGCTGGCCTGGGACGAGGTGCCGGCGGGGGCGCAGTCCTTCGCCCTGCTGTGCATCGACCCGGACGCGCCGACGGTGGCCGAGACGGTCGGCCGCCACGACCTGGAGATCCCGCTCGACCAGCCGCGCGGCGACTTCGTGCATTGGGCGATGGCCGACCTGCCGGCCGACCTGCGCAGCCTCGCCGCCGGCAGCTGCAGCGACGGCGTGACCGCCCACGGCAAGCGCCAGCCGCCCGGCCCGGCCGGCGCGCGCCAGGGCCTGAACGGCTACACCGGCTGGTTCGCCGGCGACGCCGCCATGGGCGGCGACTGGTTCGGCTACGACGGCCCCTACCCACCGTTCAACGACGCTCGCGTGCACCGCTACTTCTTCCGCCTGTTCGCCCTGGACGTGGCCGCGCTGGACCTGCCAGCGCGCTTCACCGCCGCCGACGTGCTGCGCGCCATCCAGGGCCACGTCCTAGCCGAGGCCGCCGTGCACGCCACCTACACCCTCAACCCGCGCTTGCGCGCGTAAGAGCGCACCGCAGGGGCGCGATTGCGTTCGGGAATCGCGGGGCCGGCCCATCGCGCCCGCCTGCGGCGTGTGCTCCTACATGCGGATGCTTGCATGTCGCAGTAGCGGCCCAGGGGCGCGATCGCGCCCTTCGCAGGCGCGCCCTCAGGCCGCCGCCGGCAGCCACGCCAGCAGGGTCACGCCCAGCACCACGCGGTAGACCGCGAAGGCGGTGAAGCGGTGGCTCTGGATGTAGTGCAGCAGCCACTTGACCGCGACGAAGGCGGTCACCGCGCTGGCGACGAAGGCCACCGCGAACGCGCTCCAGTCCTCGCCACCGGCGCTGCCGTCGTGCAGCACCTCCAGCAGCTTGTAGCCGGTGGCGGCGAACATGGTCGGGATGCCGACCAGGAACGAGAACTCGGTGGCCGCCGCGCGCAGGGTGGTGCCGGCCAGCAGGGCAACGAAGATGGTCGCGGCCGAGCGCGAGGTGCCGGGGAACACGCCGGCCACCACCTGGGCGACGCCGACCAGGATCGCCACCGGCCAGGTGATCCGGCCGCGCTCGCCCAGCGTACGCACGCGCCGCGCGGCCAGCTGTTCGGCCAGCACCATCCATATCCCGCCGAGCACCAGCGCCCAGGCCACCGGCGTGATTTTTTCCGGCAGCTCGAAGCCGAGCTTCTTCACCACCAGGCCGAGCACGGCGGTGATGGCGAAGCTCGCCGCCAGCTTGAGCGCGTAGTCGCGGTTCTCGCGCCTGCCCAGGCCGGTCAGCAGCTGCCACAGCCGCTGCCGGTAGATCAGCACCACCGCCAGGATCGCGCCGGCCTGGATGCCGATGATGAACAGCTCGCTGCGCCGGCCCAGCCAGTGCTCGGCGATCAGCAGGTGGCCGGTGGAGGAAACCGGCAGAAATTCGGTCAGGCCTTCGAGGATGCCCATCAGGAGGGCGGAAAGCAGGTCGGGCATGGGCAGGACGGGCGGTGGGAGACGGCACAGCATACGGCAGGCCGCTTACGCACCATATCAGTGCGTACCGTCGACGAGCTGCACTTAAAAGATGCTAATGATCTCAGGCTCTGTGAAGGGCGAGTAAAGAAAACAGCGACTTAGCCGACACGGCCCGTTGGCACGCGGCTTGCTTTTCATGCCGCACCCCCTTTCCCAACCTCCAACCTTTCCAAGGAGAACCAATGTCCGCCGAACAAGTCGAAAAGCTGCTCAAGGATTCCAAGGCCGAGTTCGTCGACCTGCGATTCGTTGACATGCGCGGCGTGCAGCAGCATGTGACCTTCCCGGCGAGCATCGTCGAGCCGAGCCTGTTCGAGGAAGGCAAGATGTTCGACGGCAGCTCGATCGCCGGCTGGAAGGGCATCAACGAGTCGGACATGGTTCTGCTTCCGGACGCCTCCACCGCCTACCTGGATCCGTTCTACGCCGATCCGACCATCAACATCGCCTGCGACGTGCTCGAGCCGGCGACCATGACGCCGTATTCGCGCTGCCCGCGCGGCGTGGCCAAGCGCGCCGAGGCCTACCTGCAGTCCTCCGGCATCGCCGACACCGCCTTCTTCGGCCCCGAGCCGGAATTCTTCATCTTCGACTCGGTGCGCTGGGCCAACGACATGGGCAACACCTTCTTCGCGATCGATTCCGAAGAGGCCGCCTGGAACTCGGGCAAGGAGTACGAAGGCGGCAACAGCGGCTTCCGCCCGGGCATCAAGGGCGGCTACTTCCCGGTGCCGCCGACCGACACCCTGCAGGACATCCGCGCCGAGATGGTCAAGACCCTGGGCCAGGTCGGCATCGAGGTCGAGGTCCACCACCACGAGGTGGCCACCGCCGGCCAGTGCGAGATCGGCACCAAGTTCAGTTCGCTGGTGAAGAAGGCCGACGAGCTGCTGATGCTCAAGTACATCGTCAAGAACGTGGCCTTCCGCAACGGCAAGACCGCCACCTTCATGCCCAAGCCGATCGTCGGCGACAACGGCAGCGGCATGCACGTGCACCAGTCGCTGGCCAAGGGCGGCAGCAACCTGTTCACCGGCGACGGCTACGGTGGCCTGTCACAGCTGGCGCTGTGGTACATCGGCGGCATCTTCAAGCACGCCAAGGCGATCAACGCCTTCTCCAACTCCGGCACCAACAGCTACAAGCGCCTGGTGCCGGGCTTCGAGGCGCCGGTGATGCTGGCCTACTCGGCGCGCAACCGCTCGGCTTCGTGCCGCATCCCGTGGGTGTCCAACCCGAAGGCGCGCCGCATCGAGGTGCGCTTCCCCGATCCGCTGCAGTCCGGCTACCTGACCTTCAGCGCGCTGATGATGGCCGGCCTGGACGGCATCAAGAACCAGATCGACCCGGGCGAGGCCTCGGACAAGGACCTGTACGACCTGCCGCCGGAGGAGGAGAAGAAGATCCCGCAGGTGTGCTCCTCGCTGGACCAGGCGCTGGCCGCGCTGGACGGCGACCGCGAGTTCCTCACCGCCGGCGGGGTGTTCTCCGACGACTTCATCGACGGCTACATCGACCTGAAGATGCAGGAGGTCACCAAGTTCCGCGCGGCGACCCATCCGCTCGAATACGCGCTGTACTACGCGAACTGATGTGCTCCTGCGTGCAGACCAGCGCAGCTGTGACGGAAAGGGCGGAGGTCCGGCCCGCCGCAGCGTGGCGGGCCCGCTCGAACCGGGGGTCCGCGCGGATGCGCGGCCTACGGCGTCCACTGAGTTCCACCGCGGCGATGGCGACGGTTCCCTCCCTCCCGGCTGTCGTCATCGTCGCCTTTTCTTCCCGGCGCGCGTCTGCGTGCCGACCCGCCCCGCGCCGCTGTCGGCGGCGTGGGGCAGCATCCCACGGGACGCGGGCGCGCTGCCGCCCGTTCCCGCCGGTTCCACGGCCCGTCGTGACGACGCCCGCAGCAGTCCCGTCCGGTCGCCCTCGCGCGACCGCTTCATCCACCTTCGGGGAATGACATGAAACTGATTACCGCGATCATCCGCCCGTTCAAGCTCGACGAGGTTAGGGAGGCGCTGTCGCAAGCCGGCGTCTCCGGCATCACCGTGACCGAGGTCAAGGGCTTCGGGCGGCAGAAGGGCCACACCGAGCTGTACCGCGGCGCCGAGTACGTCGTCGACTTCCTGCCCAAGATCAAGATCGAAACCGTGGTGACCGACGAGCGCCTGGATGCGGTGGTCGAGGCCATCCAGCAGGCCGCCGGCACCGGCAAGATCGGCGACGGCAAGATCTTCGTGACGACCATCGACCAGGTCATCCGCATCCGCACCGGCGAAGTCGGCGCGGACGCGCTCTGACCCCACTACTCGGAGACCACCCCCATGAAGATAAGTCTTTTCTCCGGGTTGAAGACCCGTGTGCAAGTACTGGGCCTGGCTGCGCTGGTCGCGCTCGCCGCCGGTGCCAGTTTCGCCGCCGCCGCGCAGGAACCGCCTCCGCCACCTGCTGACTCTGCGGCGCTGCCAGCCGATGCGCCGCCGCCGCCTCCGGCCGACGCGCCGCCGCCTCCGGCCGCCGCTGCCGCCGCGGACACCGCCGCCCCGGCGGCGGATGCCGAGGTCAAGCCCGACCACGGCGACGTCGCGTGGATGCTGGTCTCGACCCTGCTGGTGCTGCTGATGACCGTGCCGGGCGTGGCGCTGTTCTACGGCGGCCTGGTGCGCTCCAAGAACGTGCTCTCGGTGCTGGCGCAGGTGACCGGCGTGTATTCGCTGCTCGCGGTGCTGTGGGTGGCCTATGGCTACAGCTTCGCCTTCACCGGTGACGGCGCCTGGATCGGCAGCGCCTCCAAGCTGTTCCTCAAGGGCATCGCCCCCGACACGGTCGACTCCCACCATCTGCCTGAACTGCTGTTCGTGGTGTTCCAGATGACCTTCGCCGGCATCACCGGCACGCTGTTCGTGGGTTCCTTCGCCGAACGTGCCAAGTTCGGCGCGGTGCTGCTGTTCGCGGCGATCTGGTTCACCCTCGGCTACGTGCCGCTGGCGCACATCGTCTGGGGCGGCGGCTATCTGGGCGGCCTCGGCGCGCTCGACTTCGCCGGCGGCACCGTGGTCCACCTCAACGCCGGTGTCGCCGGCCTGATCGGCGCCTACTTCCTCGGCAAGCGCGTGGGCTACGGCAAGGAAGCGATCAAGCCGCACAGCGTCACCTTCACCTACGTCGGCGCGATGCTGCTGTGGGTCGGCTGGTTCGGCTTCAACGCCGGCTCGGAACTGGCGGCCGATGGCCTGGCTTCGCTGGCCTTCATCAACACCATGGTCGCCACCGCCGCCGCGCTGCTGGCGTGGTCGCTGGCCGAGAAACTGTTCAAGGGCCATGCTTCGGTCCTGGGCATCGCCTCCGGCGCGGTCGCCGGCCTGGTCGCGATCACCCCGGCCTGCGGTTTCGTCGGCCCGCTCGGCGCGATCGTCATCGGTGCGGCGGCCGGCTTCGTCTGCCTGTGGGGCGTCACCGGCCTGAAGAAGCTGCTCGGCGCCGACGACTCGCTCGACGTGTTCGGCGTGCACGGCATTGGCGGTGCGCTCGGCGCGATCCTGACCGGCGTGTTCGCGGCGCCGAGCCTGGGCGGCACCGGCGGTCCGTCCCCGGCGACGTTCAACCTGGCCCACCAGGTCGGCATCCAGTTCCTGAGCGTCGGCTTCACCGTGGTCCTGATCGGCGTGGTCTCGATCATCGGCTTCACCATCGCCAAGCTGGTGTTCGGCCTGCGCGTGAGCGAGGACGCCGAGCGCCAGGGCCTGGACATCACCACCCACGGCGAAGCGGCCTACGAGGCCTGATCGCACCGTAGCTCCGACGCAACGACCCCGGCGGCTGCATTGCACTAAGATGGTGCAATGCAGCCG
>JASGEB010000012.1:0-16056 GCA_047606785.1 Pseudoxanthomonas sp. | reverse complement strand
CTGCTGGCCGCGGCGCCGGCCGGCTTCGGTGCCTCGGCGGCCGCTGCGGAAGCGCCCTCGCCGCGCTGATCGCGCGGCTCGATTCCGCGCACCAGCGCGACCTGGCGCTCGGCGCGCGAAAGCTCGTAGGACACCCGCAGCAGCAAGCCCACCGCCACGCAGGTCATCATCACCGACGAGCCGCCGGAGGAAATCAGCGGCAGGGTCAGGCCCTTGGTCGGCAGCAGGCCCAGGTTGACGCCGATCGACACGAACGCCTGCATGCCGATCCACAAGCCGATGCCGAAGGCGATGTAGCCGGCGAAGTGGCGGCGCATCTCCACGCAGCGGTAGCCGATCCAGAACGCGCGCCCGACCAGCAGCGCGTACAGCGCGATCACCGCGCACACGCCGGCGAAGCCCAGCTCCTCGCCGATCACCGAGAAGATGAAGTCGGTGTGCGCCTCCGGCAGGTAGTTGAGCTTCTGCACCGAGCCGCCCAGGCCCACGCCCAGCCACTCGCCGCGGCCCAGCGCCATCAGCGCGTTGGACAGCTGGTAGCCGGAGCCGAGCTGGTCGGCCCACGGGTCCATGAACGAGGTCACCCGGCGCATGCGGTAGGGCTCGAACACCACCAGCGCCACCAGCGCCGGCAGCAGCAGCAGCACCGGCATGGTCATGCGCGGCAGGTTGGCCCCGCCCAGGATCAGCATGCCGGCGGTGATGCCCAGCAGCAGCGTGGACGAACCGAAGTCCGGCTGCAGCAGCAGCAGCGCGATCAGCCCCAGCGCCACGCCGATGGCCTTGACCAGCGCGCCCCAGGTGGCGTTGACCTCGTCGCGGAAGCGCACCAGGTAGCTGGACAGCCAGACGATGTACAGCACCTTCACCGCCTCGACCACCTGGAAGCGGGTGAAATAGAAATTCAGCCAGCGCCGCGCGCCCTTGACGCTCACGCCGATGCCGGGCAGCAGCACCAGCGCCAGCAGGCCGAAGCAGGCCAGCAGCAACAGCTGGTTGTGCTTCTCCACCAGCTTCAGCTCGGTGCGCATGACCATGCCGGCCAGCGCCAGCCCGAGCGCCAGGTACATCACGTGGCGCTGCAGGTAGTAGAACGGCGTGCTGGCCATGGCGATCGAACTGGACGCCACCATCACCACCCCGAGCGCCGCCAGGGTCACCGCCGCGGCGATCAGCCAGAAGTCGAAGCGTCCGCCGATGGCTTCCAGCGGGGTGGCCTGGCGCTTGAAGTCGTTCATCAGCGCACCTTCAAGGTTGCAAGGCCGACCAGGACCAGGATCACCGAGATGATCCAGAAGCGCACGATCACCCGCGGCTCCGGCCAGCCTTTGAGTTCGAAGTGATGGTGGATCGGCGCCATCCGGAACACGCGCTTGCCGGTGAGCTTGAAGCTGGCGACCTGGATCATCACCGACAGCGTCTCGATCACGAACACGCCGCCCATCACCACCAGGATCAGCTCCTGGCGCACGATCACCGCGATCGCGCCCAGCACCGCACCAAGCGCTAGCGCGCCGACGTCGCCCATGAACACCGTCGCCGGGTAGGTGTTGAACCACAGAAAGCCCAGGCCGGCGCCGGCGATGGCCGCGCAAATGATGATCAGCTCGCCGGCGCCCGGCACCGACGGGATCTGCAGGTAGCTGGAGAACACCGCGTTGCCCGAGGCGTAGGCGAACACGCCCAGCGCGCAGGCCACCAGCACCGTGGGCATGATCGCCAGCCCGTCCAGGCCGTCGGTGAGGTTGACCGCGTTGGAGAAGCCGACGATCCAGAAGTAGGCGATGGCAACGAAGCCCACCCCGGCCAACGGCAGCGCCACCGACTTGAACAGCGGGATGTAGAAGGTGGTGGCCGCGACCACGTCGGCGGTGTGCCACAGGAACAGGCCGGCGGCCAGGCCGAACACCGACTGCAGCAGGTACTTCCAGCGCGACTTCAGACCGTTGGGATCGCGCTTGACGATCTTGATCCAGTCGTCGTACCAGCCGATCGTGCCGAACGCCAGCATCACCACCAGCACCAGCCACACGTAGCGGTTGCGCAGGTCGCCCCACAGCAGCACCGACAGGGTCACCGTGGTCAGGATCAGGCCGCCGCCCATGGTCGGCGTGCCGGCCTTGGAGAAGTGGCTCTGCGGGCCGTCGCTGCGGATCGGCTGGCCGCCCTTGAACTGCGCCAGCCGACGGATCGCCGTCGGCCCCAGCCACAGCGACAGGAACAGCGCCGTGAGCGCGGCCAGGATGCCGCGGAAGGTGAGGTAGCCGAACAGGCCGAACAGGCGCTCGAACTGGTGCAGCCAGCGGAACAGTTCAAGCAGCATGCGCGGTGTCCTCCTGCGCTTTGTCCTGCCCGTCCAGCAGCGCGCGCACGACGCGGTCCATGGCGCTGCCGCGGGAGCCTTTGATCAGGATGGTCGGGACCCGGGACCCGGGACCCGGGACCCGGGAAGAAGCCAAGTCAACAGCCACTGCAGCCGAGTTGCGATCCACCCCGCCCTGCTCTTGATCCCGCTTCTCCCGGGCCCCGGGCCCCGGGCCCCGGATCCCGACACCGACAAGATCCCCGCGCAACGCCTCCGCCAGCTCCGCGTGCGTGCCGAACACCCTTCCGCCCTCGCCGAACGCGGCCGCCGCCTGCGCGGCCAGTTCGCCCAGCGCGTACAGGCGGGCGATGCCGGCCTGGCGGGCATGGCGGCCGGCGGCGGCGTGCAGGGCCGGCGCGTCG
Source organism: Pseudoxanthomonas sp. (assembly GCA_047606785.1). Classification (GTDB taxonomy): domain Bacteria; phylum Pseudomonadota; class Gammaproteobacteria; order Xanthomonadales; family Xanthomonadaceae; genus Pseudoxanthomonas_A. Next base: position 13,329 of record JASGEB010000012.1, on the reverse strand, counting down.
GCGCCCAGTTCGCGCATGTCGCCCAGCACCAGCCAGGCTTCGCCCTTGCCGGCGCCCAGGGTGTCGATCGCCGCGGCCAGCGAACCGGGATTGGCGTTGTAGCTGTCGTCCACCAGGGCCGCACCGCCGGCCAGCGCGTGCGTGGTCTGGCGGCCGGCGACCGGGCGCGCGGCGGCCAGGCCGGCGGCGATCGTCGCCAGCGGCACCCCGCAGCCCATCGCCAGCGCGGCGGCCGCCAGCGCGTTGCGCAGGTTGTGGCGGCCGGGCAGCGCCAGCTCGACTTCGACCTCGCCCTGCAGCGTGGCCAGGATGAAGCGGCTGCCCTGGGCGCCGGCGGCGATGGCGCGCGCGCCGACGTCGACGTCGGCGTCCAGGCCGAAGCGGATCACGCTGCGGCCCGGGACCTGGGCGATGAAGAACTCGGCGAAGGCGTCGTCGGCGTTGACCACCGCCACCCCGTGCGCCGGCAGCGCGCGGTAGACCGCGCCCTTGGTCTGCGCCACGCCCAGCAGCGTGCCCAGGCGCTCCAGGTGGGCGGCGGCGACGTTGTTCACCAGCGCCACGTCCGGGCGCACGATGTCGGTGAGGTACTCGATGTCGCCGGGCTTGCCGGCGCCCATCTCGTAGATCGCGAACTGGGCGTCCTCGTCGGCCTCGATCACCGCCAACGGCAGGCCGACCTCGTTGTTACGGTTGCCCGGGTTGGCGTAAGTGCGGCCGTGCCGGCGCAGGATCTCCAACAGCAGCGACTTGACCGTGGTCTTGCCGTTGCTGCCGGTCAGCGCCACCACCGTGGCCGCGCGCCCCTGCTGCACGCCATGGGCCAGCCTGGCCAGCGCCGCCAGGGTGTCGGCCGCCACCAGCTGCGGCACCGGCAGGTCGAGCGGGTGGTCGACCAGCAGCGCGATCGCGCCGCTGCGGACCGCCTCGGCGGCGAAGTCGTGGCCGTCGAAGCGCTCGCCGCGCAGCGCCACGTACAGACTGCCGGGCATCAGCGTGCGACTGTCGTTGGACACCGCGTCCACCGCCGCATCCTCGCCATGCAGCTCGGCGCCGGCCCAGTGGGCGAGCAGCGAGAGAGGGGTGCGTCTCATCGCCGCCTCCATGAAGAAGCGGTTCGGGACCGGGGACCCCGGGGGGGGCGGGACCCGGGACCCGGGACCCGGGACCCGGTAGGAGCAAGAGCAATGGCAGGAACCAAGGCACGCGCGCGCCGCTGCTCGCAACGTGGCGACGGCTTCCGAGTCCCCCCGGGACCCGGGTCCCGGGTCCCGGGTCCCGGCTTCCCCAAGCTCCCCGCTTTCCTGATCCCACTGTTCATCGGCGCGCCTCCAGTGCCGCGCGCGCCTGCACGCTGTCGTCGAAGGCGTGGCGCACGCCGGCGATCTCCTGGTAGGGCTCGTGGCCCTTGCCGGCGATCAGCACGGTGTCGCCGGCGCCGGCCTGCGCCACCGCCGCGGCGATGGCGCGTGCACGCTCGCGCTGCACCGTCACCGCCGCGGGATCGGCGAAGCCGGCCAGGATGTCGGCGACGATGGCGTCGCCGTCCTCGCCGCGCGGGTTGTCGTCGGTGACCACCACCGTGTCGGCCAGGCGCTCGGCGATCGCCGCCATCTGCGGGCGCTTGCCGCGGTCGCGCTCGCCGCCGCAGCCGAACACGCACAGCAGCCGTCCGGCGGTGTGCTCGCGCAGGCTCTGCAGCGCCTTGTCCAGCGCGTCGGGGGTGTGCGCGTAGTCGACCACCACCAGCGGCCGGCCGGCATCGCCGCCGAGGCGGTTCATCCGCCCCGGGATCGGCTGCAGCTGCGCCAGCACGGCGGCGATCGTCGCCGGCGCATCGCCCAGCGCGCGCAGCACCCCGGCCACCGCCAGCAGGTTGTCGATGTTGACCCGGCCGAGCAGCGGTGAATGCAGGGCATGGACTTCGCCGTCGATCTCCAGATCGAAGGCAATACCGGCGGCGTCGAGCACGGCGTTCGATGCACGCACGCGCGCATCGGCATGGCCGCGCGAACTGGTGCCGATCGCCTCCACCCCGGCCGCCAGCCGCGACGGCAGGGTCGCGCCGAAGGCATCGTCCAGGTTCACCACCGCCGCCTTCAGCTCCGGCCATTGCAACAGGCGTGCCTTGGCCTCGCCATACGCTTCCATCGTGCCGTGGTAGTCGAGGTGGTCGCGGGTGAGGTTGGTGAACACCGCCACCTCGAAATGCACCCCGTCCACCCGGGTCTGCGCCAGCGCGTGCGAGCTGACTTCCATCGCCACCGCCTGCGCGCCCTGCGCGCGCAGCTCGGCCAGCAGGGCGTGCAGCTGCAGCACCAGCGGGGTGGTGAAGCCGGTCGGCCGCACCTGCCCGTACAGGCCGGCACCGAGCGTGCCGATGCTGCCGGCGCGCACGCCGCGCAGCTGCCAGGCCTGCACCAGCAGCTGCACGGTCGAGGTCTTGCCGTTGGTGCCGGTGACGCCGACCATCGTCATGTGCCGCGAGGGCTGGCCGTGGAAACGGTCGGCCAGCGCGCCCAGGCGCGTGCGCAGGCCGGGCACGGCGATGGCGTCGGTCGGCGCCGGCAGCGACTCCGGCGCCGGCGGTTCGAACAGGATCGCCGCCGCGCCGCGTGCGCGCGCCTGCTCGACGTAGCCCAGGCCGTGGTGCACCGACGGGCTGTTGTCGACCGGGCCGATCGCCACGAAGGCATCGCCCGGCCGCACCGCCCGGCTGTCCTGGACCAGGCCGCCGATGCGCAGGCCCGGCGGCACCTGGGCGACGTCGGGCAGCAGTTCGGACAGGAGCATGCCAGCGCTCATTCCAGGCTCCTGGGCAGCGCCTGCGGCGGCGGGGTCTGGGTCGCCGGCCGCGGTGCCGTGGCCACCGGCGCGCGCGCCACTTGCGCCGCCATGGCGGCGGCGGGAACGGGAACGGCCGCCGCCACCGGCGGCGGCGCCTCGCCGGCCAGGCCGAGCGCGGCTTCCGGACTCTGCTCGTCGTCCTGGTCATCGGCCGCCGGCGCGGGCGGCGCGAGCGCGCCGTGCCTGGCCTCGGCCTTGGCCTGCGCGGCCAGCCAGGTGTCGATGTCGTCCGGCGGCACGTCCATCAGCCGCAGGGCGCCGTCCATCACGTTGTGGAACACCGGCCCGGACACCAGGCCGCCGTAGTAGCTGTGGGCCTTGCTGCGGTCCGGCGCGTTGATGACCACCGCCATCGAGAAGCGCGGGTTGTCCACCGGCACGAAGCCGGCGAACACCGAGATGTACTTGGACATCGAATAGCCGCCGCCCTCGGCCATGCGCGCGGTGCCGGTCTTGCCGGCCACGTGGTAGCCCAGGATCGCCGCGGCGGTGGCGGTACCGCCCGGCTCGGTCACCGTCTGCATCATCTTCTTCAGCTCGGCGTCGATGTGCGGATCGAGCGCCTCGCGCGGCTCGTTGCGCTGGCCCTTGACGAAGGTCGGCGCGATCAGGTGGCCGCCGTTGGCCAGCGCCGCGTAGGCGGTGGCGATCTGCAGTGGCGTGGCGTTCAGGCCGTAGCCGTAGGACATGGTGGCCTTGGTGGTGCCGTACCAGCGCGGCGGCGGCATCACCGTGCCGGTGCCTTCGCCGGGGAAGCCGCTGCCCGGCCGCTCGCCGTAGCCGAAGCGGCGCACGAAGTCGTAGAAGTACTGGTCCGGCAGCCTGGAGGCGATCTTGGCCGCGCCGATGTTGGAGCTCTTGGTGATCACCCCGGTGACCGTCAGGGTGCCGTAGTTGTGGGTATCGGTGATGCGGTACTTGCCGTTGGGCATCCAGCCCGGGGCGGTCTCGATCAGGGTCTGCGGGGTGACCACGCCGGCGGTCAGCGCGGCGGCCACGGTGATCGGCTTCATGGTCGAGCCCGGCTCGACCACGTCGGTCACCGCACGGTTGCGGTGCGCGTCGGGCCGGCCCAGGTCGGCCGCGTTGGGGTTGAAGGTGGGCAGGTTGGCCATCGCCAGGATCTCGCCGGTGGCCACGTCCATCACCACCGCCGAGCCGCTCTCCGCGCCGGTTTCCCAGATGCGCTGCTTGAGCTCGCGGTAGGTCAGGTACTGGATGCGGCGGTCGATGCTCAGCGCCAGGTCGCGGCCGGGCGTGGCCGGGCGCACCAGGTCGATGTTCTCGACGATGCGCCCGCGCTGGTCGCGGATCACCTTCTTCAGGCCCGGCTTGCCGCGGAGCCAGTCGTCGAAGGCCAGTTCCAGCCCTTCCTGGCCGCGGTCGTCGATGTTGGTGAAGCCCAGCACGTGCGCCAGCGCCTCGCCCTGCGGGTAGAAGCGCCGGTACTCGCGCTTGGAGTACACGCCGGGGATGGCGTGGGCGAGGATCACACGCGCCTGGTCGGGGTTGATCCGCCGCTTGAGGTACATGAACTCGCGGTCGGAGCGCTGGCCGATCCGGCTGGTCAACTGGTCGACGGGCATGTCCAACGCCGCGGCCAGTTCCGGCAGGCGGTCGGGCGCCTTCAGCAGCTCCTGCGGATCGCACCACACCGACTCCACCGGCGAGGACACCGCCAGCGGCTCGCCGTTGCGGTCGGTGATCATGCCGCGCGAGACCGGGATCTCGATCTCGCGGGTGAAGCGCGCGTCGCCTTCCTTCTGGTAGAAGCCGCTGTTGACCAGTTGCACGTAGGCGGCGCGGCCGACCAGGCTCACCGAGCACAGCACCAGGGTGCCGCCGACCAGCATCAGCCGGTGGCGCAGGCTGTAGCGCGCGCGGTTGCGGTTGCGCGGCGGCGCCGGGCGGCGCTGGCCGTCGCGGCCCTTGAGGAACGGCAGGCGCAGCGGCGGCAGCTTCATGGACGCACCACCACTACGTCGCCGGCCTCCGGGAACTTCATGCCCAGCTTCTCGCGCGCGATCTGGTCCACGCGGTTGGATTCGCCGACGGTGGCCTGCTCAAGCTGCAGGCGGCCGAACTCGATGTTCAGTTCGTCGCGCGCCCGCTCCAGCCCGCTGAGCTCGACGAACAGCAGGCGATGGCGATGGCGCGCGTACACCACCGCGATGGCGGTGGCCACGCAGGCCACGACCAGGATGGTGTTGAGGGTGCGGATCACGGGGCGCCTCCGTGCGCAAAAGCCGGGACTCGGGACTCGGGACTCGGGACCCGGGGGAAAACGGGCACGGCAGGAGAAAACATGCCGGCCGGCGCATTCCCTTCCCCGACAGCCTTGTCGTCGCTGCTGCTGTTGCCGTTCCCGAGTCCCGAGTCCCGAGTCCCGGGTCCCGGCTTTTCAGCCACCCGCAGCACCGCGCTGCGCGCGCGCGGGTTGGCGTCCACCTCGGCATCGCTCGCGCGTTGCGCGCCGCCCACCGCGAGCAGCGCCGGCACGAAGGCCTGCGCTTGCGGCAGCCGGCGGTTGCCGGCCGGGGCCTTGGCATGGCCTGCGATGAAGCGCTTGACGATGCGGTCTTCCAGCGAATGGAAGCTGATCACCGCCAGCCGCCCGCCCGGCGCCAGCCGCGCCAGCGCGCCGTCCAGGCCCTGCTCCAGGTCGGCCAGCTCGCGGTTGACGTGGATGCGGATGGCCTGGAAGGAGCGCGTCGCGGGGTGAATCTTCTCGCCGCTGCGCGGCACCGCCTGGCGGATCAGCTCGGCCAGCTCGGCGGTGCGGGCGATCGGCGCCTGCGCGCGACGGGCGACGATGGCGCGGGCGATGCGCCGGCTGTGGCGCTCCTCGCCGAAGGTCCACAGCACCTCGGCGATCTCCGCTTCGGAGGCACGTGCCAGCCACTGCGCGGCGCTCTCGCCGGCGTCCGGGTCCATGCGCATGTCCAGCGGGCCGTCCTTGCCGAAGGAGAAGCCGCGCTCGGCCACGTCCAGCTGCGGCGAGGACACGCCCAGGTCCAGCAGCACCCCGTCCAGGCCGGCGGCGGTCTCGTCCCAGGCCGCCATGGCCGCGAAGCTGGCCCGGCGCACGCGCACGCGCGCATCGCTGGCGGCCAGCGCATCGGCCTCGGCGATCGCCTCCGGATCCTTGTCCATCACCAGCAGCCGCCCGGCCGCGCCCAGCCGCGCCAGCAGCCCGCGCGCATGCCCGCCACGGCCGAAGGTGCCGTCCAGATAGATGCCCTCGGGCTTGACCTGCAGCGCGTCCATCACCTGCTCGAACATCACCGAGAGGTGGCCGGGAGGCGCCGCGGAGCGCGTCCGGGCCCCCGCCGTCACAGCCGCAACCCGAGCAGGCCCTCGCTCAGATCCTGATCAGACAACGTCTGCTGGATCTGCGCGCGGTGCGCCTGCTCGCTCCAAAGTTCGAACTTCTCGCCCATGCCCAGCAGCACGGCCTTCTTCTCGATGCCGGCGTTGCCGCGGTGGCTCGCCGGCAGGCTGATGCGCCCGGCCGCGTCCAGGTCCAGCGGCATGGCCGCACCGACCAGCTTCATCTGCAGGGCGCGCACGATCCTCTGGGTGTTGGGCCGGGCCATCAGCTCGTCGCGCACGCGCTGCCACTCGGCCTCGACGTACAGGTACAGGCTGCCGGCCTCCCACGGGTTGTAGGTCAGGACCAGGCGGTTGCCCACGGCCGCGACCTGGTCGCGGTAGGCGGTGGGCACCGCCAGCCGGCCCTTGTCGTCAACGGTGATGGCGGTCTCGCCCTGGAACACGTCCCTCGACCCTTCTCGGATGCCCTGCCGGCTGCAGGAATTGAACCACGGAAAACCACGGATCCCCCGGATTTCCCTCTATTACCCACCTTAGCATCGGCCACAGGGTTGTCAACAACTCAACGAAGGAAAAATCGCCAGCCGGATCAAGGGTTTGCAATCAACTTCAGAGACTTGTTCAAACCTTATCCACAAGTTCCTGTTTCGTCTGAAAATTTGAGATTCCAGCCTGATTCAGCACTGTGTACGGGTTGTGATGTGAACGCGGACACGCATCCGCGGCGGATACCACCGCCGGCGAGGACTGCGCAAGCGGCGGCACAATCGGTCCATGTGCCTGGTCGCCCTCGCCTGGAACTGCCACCCGCGCTGGCGCTTGCTGCTGGCCGGCAACCGCGACGAGTTCCATGCCCGCCCGACCGCCGCGCTGGCGGCCTGGCAGTTGCCGGGGCGGCGGGTGCTGGCCGGGCGCGACCTGCGCTCGGGCGGCACCTGGGCCGGGCTGGCCGACGACGGCCGGGTGGCGGTGGTGACCAATGTGCGCGACCCGATGGCCAGCGCCTCGGGGCCCTCGCGCGGCCAGCTGGTGGCCGACTATCTGGCCGGCGGCGCCGACGCGGCCGGCTGGGCCAGTACCCTGGAGGCCACCGCCGCCCAGTACCCTCCGTTCAACCTGGTGCTGGCCGATGCGCACCAGTGCCGCTTCCTGTCCAACCATCCGGCCGACGCGCAGGTGCTGGCGGCCGGCGTGCATGGCGTATCCAACGGCCCGCTGCGGCCGGCCTGGCCCAAGACCGCGCGGCTGATGGCGGCCCTGCAGGCCTGGGTCGACGGCGGCGGCGAGGACCCGGCGCCGCTATGGGCCGCGCTGGCCGACCCCACCGCCGCGGCCGATACCGACCTGCCCGATACCGGCGTGGGCCTGGCGCTGGAACGGCGGCTGTCGTCGGCCTTCATCCGCGGTCCCGACTACGGCACCCGCGCCAGCACCTTGATCGCGGTCGGCCACGACGGCCGCGGCTGGATCGCCGAGCGGAGGTTCGGCGCGAATGGCCTCTCCCTCAGCGAAACCCGGCTGGAAATTTAAGCCATGGAAGTGCAGCGCTATCGCCTCGGCAACATCACGCCCCATGGAACCATCTGGAGAACAGCCCCCTGAGTCAGGGCGCGCGCCGACAGGCACGGGGCGTGGAAGCGAATGGCCCGGGCCCAAGAATTCGAGCCGCTGACAGCGGCGCGAATTCTTGGGGGCTTTCCATGCCTTGCTGCATGGAAAGCCGGGTGGCGGAGCCGGCCGGTAAGCCGGGTTCTGTCGTGGACAGTCATTCCTCTGGGCGCACCGTCGCCGGTGCGCTCAAGCAGCCTACCCGGTGACTCCGCGGGCCGCGTCATCGTCACCCTATTTGGCCTTGCTCCCGGTGGGGTTTGCCGTGCCGGCCTGTTGCCAGGCTCGCGGTGCGCTCTTACCGCACCATTTCACCCTTGCCTGATCCCTGCCTCCGCCTTCGGCGGTGCGGAAGCACTTGGCCGGACATCCGCCCGGCGAGTGTTCCGCAGCGGCAGGGCCATCGGCGGTATCTTTCTGTTGCACTTTCCGTCGGCTCGCGCCGCCCAGGCGTTACCTGGCACCGTGCCCTGTGGAGCCCGGACTTTCCTCGGCATCCGCAAGGGATGACGCGACTGTCTGGCCGGCTCCGCCGTTGCGGATTGTCTCACAAGGCTGGCCCACGTGCCCTCTGCGGCACAGCAGGCACTCACGACTGTTCGACCCGAATATCCTGAAAATCGATCACCGCCTCTTCCGCGCCGTTCATGTAAAGGCGCTTCTTCTTTCTCGGATAGTCGCAGACATCCAGTTCCAGATTCACTCGCGCACAAATGAACACCAAGGCTTCGTCGCCATTATTGAAGATGGTATGCGCCACGCCATCTTTCGGAAACCCAAGAAAGTCCCCGGCCTCCACCGGATATTTCTTCTCGTCGATGGTGACTTCGCCGCGACCGGAAAGAATGTAGAAGCACTGCTCCTCGTACAAATGCCGATGATATTCGGAATACTCCCTGCCCGGCATCACGCTGTAGATATGGAAGCCCAGGTCCTTCAGGCCGGTCGCGCCGCTCAGGGACTTGGACGTGCGGATTGCCTCGGGATTCAGCAGATGGGATCTCGTATGCCCCTGCATTTCCGCAATGGCGGCGGCATTGAGAAGCTCGCGGGGAAGATTCATGGCTTCTGGCTCCTTGTGCAAAGCATGTGCGCCGGCACGCGCATCATCCAGCATACAGCGCCTTGCGCGGCGCACCGGAAATTTCCGCGGCCAGTTTCGCAGCGGTGGAAGGCGGCAAGTGTTGCTTCAACAACGCATGCACGCGCCGGCCTTCGGCGATCTTCGCCGTCTCGTCGTCGGCACTGCCCTGCACCACCAGCACGAACTCGCCCTTGCGCTGGTTCTCGTCGGCGTCCACGCGCGCCTGCAGGTCGGCCAGGGTGCCGTCGAGCACGGTCTCGAACAGCTTGGTCAGCTCGCGCGCCAGCACCGCCGGGCGATCGCCGCCGAACGCCTCGCCCAGGTCGGCCAGCGCTTCGGCGATGCGGTGCGCCGATGCGTAGAACACCAGGGTGCGCGGCTCGCCGGCCAGCGCGCGCAGGCGCTCGCGGCGCGCGCCGGCCTTGGCCGGCAAAAAACCCTCGAAGGCGAAGCGGTCGCTGGGCAGCCCGGCCACACTGAGCGCGGCGACCAGCGCGCTCGGTCCCGGCACCGGGCTGACCTTGACCCCGGCCGCGCGCGCGGCGCGCACCAGCCGGAAGCCGGGATCGCTCACCAGCGGCGTGCCGGCGTCGGACACCAGCGCCAGGGCCTCGCCGGCCAGCAGGCGGGCGACCATCTTCTGCGCCATCGCCTCCTCGTTGTGCTCGTGCAGCGCGACCAGCGGCCGCTCGATGCCGAAGTGGGCCAGCAGCTGGCGGCTGTGGCGGGTGTCCTCGGCGCATACCGCGTCGACCTGGCGCAGCACCTGCTGCGCGCGCGGCGACAGATCGGCGAGGTTGCCGATCGGGGTGGCGACCACGAACAGTGTCGCGGAGGTGCCGGTGGGCATCGATGGGGGCCTGCAGCGCAAAGGGTAGAATCCTAGCCCGCTTCCGCCGTCCCCGTTGTCTGCCCATGATCCTGCGATCCCTGCGCCTGCCGACGCTGCTGCTGACCGCCCTGCTGATGGCCGGCTGCGCCACCACCGAGGTGGCGCAGCCGGCGAGCCGGAGCGAGCAGAACGCCGCCTTCGCCCAGGCCCGCCAATTGGCCGAGCAGCGCGCGTCGCTGTCCGGTGCGGCGCTGGCGGACAACACCCGCCGGATCCAGCAGCTGCTGGCCGGGATCGACAACGCCACCCTCGCCCGCGACACCGCCGCGCTGCCCGAAGGCGACCCGCTGTATCCGCTGGCCGGCAGCGCGCTGCAGGAACGCGGCCTGGCACTGCCGCGGCCGTTCGCACGCGACAGCGGCTGGCAGTTCGACGCCAACGGCCGGCCGCCGGCCGACCGCGACGGCTACCGGCCGCCGCAGAAGCTGGCGGTGCTGCTGCCACTGTCCGGAGCGCTGGCGGTGGCCGCCGCGCCGGTGCGCGACGGCCTGCTGGCCGGCTACTACGGCGAGTCCCGCCGGCGGCCGAAGATCGACTTCTACGACACCGCCGGCACCCCGGCCGGCGCGCTGGCCGCCTACGGCCAGGCGGTGGCTGCCGGCGCCGAGCTGGTGGTCGGCCCGCTGGGCCGCGACGAGGTCGACGCGGTGTTCCGCCAGGCCAAGCTGGCGGTGCCGGTGGTGGCGCTCAACCGCGGCGAAGCGGTGCCGCCGCCGGCCACCGCGACCTTCTCGCTGGCCCCGGAGGCCGAAGGCGTCAGCGTCGCCGACTACCTGCTCAAGCTGGAACACGACAAGGTGCTGGTGATCGCCGGCAGCGACGACGCCGGCGGCCGCGCCGCCGGCGCCCTGCGCAAGCGCCTGGGCGAGCACGGCGGCACGGTGGTCGACACCCTGACCGTCGGCGACGCCCCGGCCGACCTGTCCGCGCCGCTGATCGCCGCCGCCGCCAAGGGTGTGGACGCGGTGTTCCTGGCGGTGCGCGGCTCGACCGCGCGCGCGCTGGTGCCGCAGCTGGCGCTGGCCGGACTGGCCGGCAAGACCCGGGTCGGCACCTCGCAGCTGCTGCAGGGCACCGGCAAGCCGGAGGAGGACGCCGTGCTGGACGGGATCATCTACCCGACCGAGAGCTGGACCGCCGGCGGCATGCCCGCCCTGCCGCCGGCCAGCCAGGTCGCCGCCAGCCTGCCCACTGCGCGCGGCGGCGCGGCGCGGCTGTTCGCCTTCGGCTACGACGCCTGGCTGCTGGCGGCGTACCTGCCGAAGCTGGCCCAGGACCCCAACGGCCGGCTGCAGGGCGCCACCGGCGTGCTGACCCTGGACGCCTTCGGCAACGTGCTGCGCGCGCCGGCCTGGGGCACTTTCAGCGGCGGCCGACCGGCGGCGTTCTCCGGTGGCTGAGCGGCAGGCGCGTGGGCGCGCGGCCGAAGCCGCCGCCCGCGCCCTGCTCGAACGCGCCGGCCTGGCGGCGGTGGCCGCCAACGCCAACTTCCGCGGCGGCGAGCTGGACCTGGTGATGCTCGACCGCGACGCGCGCGGCGGGCCGGAGCTGGTGTTCGTGGAAGTGCGCTACCGCGGCTCCCCGCACTTCGGCGGCGGCGCCGCCTCGGTGGACGCCTTCAAGCAACGCAGACTGGTACGGGCGGCGCAGGCCTTCCTGGCCGCGCACCCGCACTACGCGGCCCTGCCCTGCCGCTTCGACGTGGTCGCCGCCAGCGGCGATCCGGCCGCGCCGGCGCTGGACTGGCAGCGCGACGCTTTCCGCGCGTAGGAGCGCACCGCAGGGGCGCGATGGGGGTTCCGCGCGAAAGCCTCATCGCGCCCCTGCGGTGCGCTCCTTGTATCTGGACATGGCGTCGTGATGGCGTTATGTCTCCCGAGCGATCATCGGGAGGAGGTCAACACGCCGATGCGCTCCTTGAGCCATGAGCTCGTGCTGTAGATCGGCGGCGGCCTCCCAGCTGGCCCTTCAGGTCCGAACGGTATCCAGAGTCCGCCCCGGGCGTGAACTCGCATCCACAAGGCAGGACCGGGCACAGCGTCGATCATGCCCCCCCACATGAGAGCAATCACATGTCTGACGTCATCGGGATCGATGTGGCCAAGCACAGCTTCGATCTGGCCCTCGAACTGCCTCACGGCAAGTACCGCACCAAGGCCAAGGTGGCCAACACGCCCCAAGGCTTCCAGGTCTTGCAGGCCTGGCTGCAGGCCCACGCCCGGCCCGACAGCTGGGTGGTGATGGAAGCCACCGGACACTATCACGAGGCCCTGGCCGAGTACGTGCATGCCCTGGGCTACCGGGTGAGCGTACTCAACCCGGCCCAGGTGGCCCTGTATGCCCGCAGCCAGCTGACCCGGGTCAAGACCGACCGCAGCGATGCCAAGCTGATCGCCGCCTATGGCCTGCGCCACCGCGACCAATTGCGTCTCTGGCAGCCCGATCCGCCCGCCCTCAAGCAGCTCAAGGCCCTGGTCCGGCGCCGCGAGGACCTGCAGCAGATGCTGCAGATGGAACTCAATCGCCTGGACGGGGCTCAGGCCCCGGTCCGGGAATCGCTACAGGCGCATAGCCAGGAACTGCGCCAGCGCATCGTCCAGATCGAACGGCTGATCCAGGACCACATCGACCAGGACCCAACCCTGCGCCAACAGCGCCAGCTGCTGGTGAGCATCAACGGTATCGCCCAGACCAGCGCGGCGATGATGCTGGCCGAACTGGGCCGCATCGAGCGCTTTGCCAATGCCGCGGCCCTGACCGCCTTCGCCGGCCTCAATCCCCGCCTGCAGCCGTCCGGCAAACGCCAGGGCCAGGTCTGCATCTCCCGCACCGGCTCGCCCCGCCTGCGCGCCGGACTCTATATGCCCGCCCTGGTCGCCATGACCCACAACCCGCTCGTGCGGGCGCTCAAACAGCGCCTGGCCGAACGGGGCAAACGCGGCAAACAAATCATCTGCGCAGCCATGCGCAAGCTCCTGCACATCGCCTATGCCGTGCTCAAGTCCGGCCAGGCATTCGACCCCAATCGGGCTATTGCCCATTGATCGACAAGACGGTATCTACGCGTTGACGACTGCCACGTGGCGCGGCGCACGCCGGGGCGGCCGCGATCGCGTTCTCAGAAGTGCGCGTAGCCGGCGCGCGGCGGTTGCCAGGGCCGGCCGGCGGCATCGAGCACGGCCACGCCGCTGCCTTCGACGATGCGGCCGATCGGCGTGGCCTGCTGGCCGATCAGATCCATCGCCCGGGCGATGGCGTCGTGCGCCGACGCCGGTGCGGTGAAGCACAGCTCGTAGTCGTCGCCGCCGGCCAGCTGCCAGGGCCAACGCAGTTCCGGATCGAAGCGCGCCAACGCCGCCGACAGCGGCAGCGCCTCGCGCTCGATGCGCGCGCCGACCCCGCTGCGCGCGCAGACGTGGCCGAGGTCGGCGAGCAGGCCGTCGGAGACGTCGATGCAGGCATGCGCCAGGCCGAGCAGCGCGCGCCCGGCCTCGACCCGCGGCGTCGGCCGTTCCAGCCGCGCGCGCAGGCCGCGGTCGACCGCGGCGCCGGCCAGCAGCGCCTG
>JASGEB010000011.1:0-32566 GCA_047606785.1 Pseudoxanthomonas sp. | reverse complement strand
GGTGGACACCTCGTTCCGGATGGGGATGGTGTGGTTCATCTTCTCCGAGGTGATGTTCTTCGGCGCGTTCTTCGGCGCGCTGTTCTACACCCGCACCTTCGGCCTGCCGTGGCTGGGCGGCGAAGGCGACGGGGTGATGACCAACGCCCTGTTGTGGGACGGCTACAGCGTGGCCTGGCCGACCAACGGCCCGGGCCAGATCGGCGGCCACTTCCAGACCATCCCGGCCTGGGGCCTGCCGCTGGTCAACACCCTGATCCTGCTGTCCTCGGGGGTGACCTTGACCATCGCCCACCATGCGCTCAAGGCTGGCGCGCGCGGGCGCACGCTGGCGTTCCTGGGCCTGACCGTGCTGCTCGGCGCCACCTTCCTGAGCTTCCAGGCGCACGAGTACATGGAGGCCTACCGCGAGTTCAACCTGACCCTGGGCTCGGGCATCTACGGTTCGACCTTCTTCATGCTCACCGGCTTCCACGGCGCGCACGTGCTGCTGGGCACGATCATGCTGCTGGTGATGTGGCTGCGGGTGGCGCGCGGCCACTTCAGCGCCGAGAACCACTTCGCCTTCGAGGCCGCCGCGTGGTACTGGCACTTCGTCGACGTGGTGTGGCTGGGGCTGTTCCTGTTCGTATACGTGCTTTGAGGGGGCGGTCCCCGGTCTTCATCCGCCGATCCCGTGCGGCTTGATCCACCCGCTCCAGATGCCCAGGATCACCAGCACGATCAGCGCCACCGACAGGCCGATGCGCCAGGTCAGGGCGCGCACGGTGCGCTGGGTGCGGCCCTTGTCGACCAGCAGGTAGTACAGGCCGGCGCCGAGGTTCCAGAGGATCAGGATGAGGAAGGCGACGATCACCAGCGTCTTGAGCGGGCCTTGCATCATGGGGCGGGATCCTGGCGGTGCGCGCCGGTGCGCGCGCGGATTATCGCAGCGCCGGCGGAGGGGGAGGTGAGGCGCATCCCCGGCTGGGCCGGCTGGCTGCTGGCGCTGGCGGTGGCCTGCGGTTTCGTCGCGCTCGGCCGCTGGCAGCTGGACCGCGCCGGGCAGAAGCGGCAGATGCTGGCGCAGGTGGCGCAGGTCATCGCCCAGCGCCGGCCGGTGGCGATCGCCGCGGCCGCCGATCCGGCGCGCGCGCGCGGCTACGACTGGACGCGCGCCGCCGGCCGCTTCGCTCCCGGCCCGGCGCTGCTGCTGGACAACCAGGTGCGCGACGAGCGCCTGGGCGTGCACGCCTACCGGGTGTTCCTGCCCGAACCGGGGCCGCCGCTGCTGGTCGACCTGGGCTGGTTGCCGCTGCCGGTCGAGCGCCGGCTGCCGGCCGTGCCCGTGCCGGCCGGGCGCCAGGTCCTGTCCGGCCTGCTCGCGCCGCCGCCTGCGCCGGGCCTGCTCGGGCGCAGCACGCCGCAGGCCAAGGACGGCCAGTGGCTGGCGCTGGGCGTGGTGCCCGCCGACCTGGCCGGGCTGCTGCACCAGCCGGGCCTGGCGGCGCGGGTGCTGCGGCTGGACCCGGCCCTGCCGCTGGGCTACCCGCGCGACCTCGACGTACTGCCCAACACCCTGCCGCCCGAGCGCCACCTGGGCTATGCGGTGCAGTGGTTCGCGCTGGCGGCGGCGGTGCTGGCGGCGGCGACGGCGCTGACTGTGCGCAGGCGAACGCGGGCGAGCTGAAAAGGGCGGCATGCGATCATGTGCGCATGACCGATCCGGTTTCCCTGCAACGCCGGCGCCTGCGCGGGCGGCTGATCCTGATCGCGCTGTTCGCGCTGTTCTTCGGCAGCGTGGTCGGTGCCGGCGCGTTGCGCTTTTCCGGCTGGCAGCCGCCGGGGCTGAAGAACCGCGGCGAGCTGCTGCAGCCGGCGGTGGACGTGCGCGCGCTGCCACCGCCGCTGGCCGGCGGCGGGCGCTACGACTGGGTGCAGCCGACCCGGCCGTGGCGAGTGCTGGTGGTGCCGGCGCCCGGCTGCGCGCAGGCCTGCCTGGCGCTGGCCGCGGACCTGGACCGGGTCTGGCGCAGCTTCGGCCACCGCGCCGGCGACGTGCACGTACTGTGGCTGGGCGAACCGCCGGCCGGCGCGCTGCACCCGGACACCCTGCGCGTGCTGGCGCCCGATCCGGCCCTGCGCGCGCGCCTGCCGCGCGCCGACGATCCGGCCGGCACGCCGGTGTACGTGGTCGACCCCAACGGTTTCGTGATCCTGCGCTATGCGCCGGGGTCCGATCCGGCCGACCTGCGCGCCGACCTGGCGCGCCTGCTGCAACTGATCTGACGCTTCCCGCATGCCCACCCTGCGCCTGCCCTTCCGGCACTTCCACCGCATCGCTTGGCTGGCGACGATCCTGACCGCCTTCACCATCGGCTTCGGCGCCTTCGTGCGCCTGTCCGACGCCGGCCTGAGCTGCCCGGACTGGCCGACCTGCTACGGCCGCGCCACCTGGCCGAGCGCGCCGGCCGAAGTGGCCGACCACGCCGCCGCCAGGATCCGCCCGCTGCAGACCCACAAGGCCTGGCGCGAGCAGGTGCACCGCTTCCTGGCCGGGCTGCTGGGTGTGGAGGCGCTGTCGCTGGCGTTGCTGGCCGCGCGCCGGCGCCGCTTCGGCGCCCTGCAGATCGTCGCCGCGTCGGTGCTGGTGGCCGCCTCGATCCCGCTGTACATGCAGGGCGAAAAGGCCGCCGCCAGCGCGGTGGCGCTGGCCGGCGAGGCGGTCCTGCTGATCGCCGCCTGGCGCTGGTCGAACACGGATCTGGCGCGGGTGGCGGTGCTGATCCTGGCGCTGGTGGTGTTGCAGGCCCTGCTGGGCATGTGGACGGTGACCTGGCTGCTCAAGCCGATCGTGGTGATGGGCCACCTGCTGGGCGGGCTGGCGATCTTCGCCTGCCTGGCGTGGATGGCCTGGCGCGCCACCGACATCCCCGTGCACGTGGCCGACTTCGCGGCCCTGCGCCGGCAGCTGCGGATCGGGCTGGCGCTGCTGGCGCTGCAGATCGCCCTGGGCGGCTGGGTCAGTTCCAACTACGCGGCGCTGGCCTGCGGCGGCGGCGACGCCTCGCTGTCCAACTTCCCCCAGTGCGTGGGCCGCTGGTGGCCGCCGCACGACTTCGCCGGGGGCTTCACCCTGTGGCGCGGGATCGGCGTGGACTACGAGGGCGGCGTGCTCGACGGCGGCGCGCGCATCGCCATCCAGATGGCGCACCGGATCGGCGCGCTGGCGGTGACGGCGTACCTGGCCTGGCTGGTGCTGGCGCTGTGGCGGCGGCCGGGCCTGCGCGGCTGGGCGGCCGGGCTGGCGGCGGCGCTGCTGGCGCAGCTGTGCCTGGGCGTGCTCAACGTCAAGCTGGCCCTGCCGCTGCAGGTGGCGGTGCTGCACAACGTCGGCGCCACCGCGCTGCTGTTCGTGCTGGTCTCGCTGCTGGCGCGGCTGCGCGCGCCGGAGTGAAGACCATGACCGCGAAGGCGAGCTGGCGCGACTACCTGGACCTGACCAAGCCGAAGGTGGTGGCGCTGATCGTGTTCACCGCGCTGGTGGGCATGTGCCTGGCCATCCCCGGCCTGCCGAACTGGGCGCAGGTGCGTGCCGGCGTGCTGGGTTTCCTGGGCATCTGGCTGGCGGCCTCGGCGGCGGCGGCGATCAACCAGCTGCTCGACGCGCGCATCGACGCGCAGATGGCGCGCACCTCGTGGCGGCCGCTGGTGGTGGGCAAGGTCGCGCCGATGCAGGTGCTGGCCTTCGCCGCGGTGCTGACCGCGCTGTCGATGGCGGTGCTGGTGCTGTGGGTGAACGCGATCACCGCGGTGCTGACCTTCGCCTCGCTGATCGGCTACGCGGTGGTCTACACGGTGTTCCTCAAGCGCGCCACGCCGCAGAACATCGTCATCGGCGGCCTGGCCGGGGCGGCGCCGCCGCTGCTGGGCTGGGCGGCGGTGACCGGCATGACCGGGCCGTGGGACTGGGGCCACGCGCTGCTGCTGGTGCTGATCATCTTCGTGTGGACGCCGCCGCACTTCTGGGCGCTGGCGATCTTCCGCCGCGAGGACTACGCCAAGGCGCTGATCCCGATGCTGCCGGTCACCCACGGCGTGGTCTATACGCGCTGGCAGATCCTGTTCTACACCGTGCTGCTGGTGGAGGTCTCGCTGCTGCCGGTGGTGTTCGGCCTGAGCGGGTTGTTCTACCTGGGCGGCGCGCTGGTGCTGGGCGCGGTGTTCCTGTGGTACGCCTGGCGCCTGCTCGACCCGCCGGACGAGTTCTTCGCCATGCGCACCTTCCGCTGGTCGATCATCTATCTGATGGCGCTGTTCGCGTTCCTGCTGGTCGACCACTGGTTGTAGGAGCGCACCGCAGGGGCGCGATCAAGCTTTCCCTGCGGATCAAAAGCCAATCGCGCCCCTGCGGTGCGCTCCTACATACAGGGGATGCCGTAGCACACCATGGCCGCGATAAGGGTTCGGTCGGATCCCCGGAAAGGCCATGCCGACTGCTTCAGCGCGCTGATCGGCGACGCCGCGGGCGGGCGCGACATCGGCGCGCCGGCGCTGCTGGCCGGCTACGAACGCGCCCACCGGCGCGCGACCCGGCCGCTGTACGAGGCCACCAACGCGATCGCCACGCTGTACACCGACGACCGACCGCCGGCGCGGCTGCTGCGCGATGGCGCCCTGCGGGTGGCGCAAGCGGTTGGACCGTTCCGGCGCGCGATCGCCGCCCACCTGACCCAGCGCGAGACGGCCTGGGCGCGCTGAACCGGCGCCGTGCCCGCGGCCGTGCGTCGGCGCTCAGTCGCTGTCGTGCCGGAAGCGGCTCAGCCGCGACATCCGCCAGCCGCCGTGCGAGCTGAATTTGCCGGTGCTGCCCCACAGCGCATAGCGCAGCGCCAGCCAGCCTGAGCGCAGCGGGCCGACGTGCCAAGAGCGCACCTTGCGGTACGCGTAGTTGAATTGCCGGATGATCACGGCCTTTACCCCTGGAGTAATGCAGGCTAGTCGCCCCTCCCCGCCTCGACATTGGACGCCTGTAATTCTCGGTTGTCCATCCCTGGAATTAGGGAGGGGGCGGCGCATCATCGCGGCCGCGGCCCGTCACTGCGTCTCCGGCGCGCGCCAGCTGTCCATGCCCAGCTTCCACAGCGGCGGCAAACGGGTGAACGGCGGCACGGTGTAGGCGATGGCGGCGACCGCCAGCCGGCACGCCCGACGCCAGCACCCCGGACGGCGGAGACGGCGGCTCGATCAAGACCAGCCGCTACGTCAAGGTGGCCGATGGCGCCATCGTCACCACCCTCGCCGCCAGCGGCACGGCCGGCACCTGGGTGATCGACCCGACCGACTTCACCATCAGCGCCGGTTCGTGCGCAGCACGAAGGGGGGGTGAGCGGTATGAAGGTGGCGAGCGCCTGCACCAGCCATCCGGACCGACCGCATTGAAAACCTCGCTCGGCAACCGCTAACCTGCCGGCAGGTCCGGCCACCCCCACGCGCCGGGCGGGGCGAGCATGGCGATCCACGCAGCGATCTACCACCGGACGCACTACCTCTACGACAAACCGGTGCGGCTGAGCCCGCAGGTCATCCGCCTGCGCCCGGCGCCGCATTCGCGCACGCCGGTGCTGAGCCATTCGCTCAAGGTTTCCCCGGCCAAGCACTTCGTCAACCTGCAGCAGGACCCGTACGGCAACTTCCTGGCCCGGTTCGTGTTCCCCGAGCCGGTGACCGAGCTGAAGATCGAGGTCGACCTGGTCGCCGACATGACGGTCTACAATCCCTTCGACTTCTTCGTCGAAGAGCAAGCCGAGCAGTGGCCGTTCGCCTATCCCGACGAACTGCGCGAGGACCTGGAGATCTACCGCCGCGCCGAACCGGCCGGGCCGCTGCTGCAGGCCTTCCTCGATGGCATCGACAAAACGCCGCGCAACACCGTCGATTTCGTGGTCGCGCTCAACGCCAGCATCCAGCAGCACACCCGCTACCTGATCCGGCTGGAAGCCGGCGTGCAGTCGCCGGAGGAAACCCTGCGGCTGGGCTCCGGCTCGTGCCGCGATTCGTCGTGGCTGCTGGTCAACGCGCTGCGCCACCTGGGCCTGGCCGCGCGCTTCGTGTCCGGCTACCTGATCCAGCTCAAGCCGGACGTGGTGTCGCTGGACGGACCGCCCGGCACCGACCACGACTTCACCGACCTGCACGCCTGGGCCGAGGTCTACCTGCCCGGCGCCGGCTGGGTCGGTCTGGACCCCACCTCCGGCCTGCTCACCGGCGAGAGCCACATCCCGCTGGCGGCCACCCCGCACTACCGCAACGCCGCGCCGATCAGCGGCGGCTTCGCCGCCGACGGGCCGGTGCATACCACTTTCGACTTCGACATGCAGGTGACGCGGGTGGCCGAGCACCCGCGCATCACCAAGCCTTTCAGCGAGGAAAGCTGGCAGGCGCTGGACGCGCTGGGCGAGGCGGTGGACGCCGCGCTGCGGGCCGGTGACGTGCGCCTGACCATGGGCGGCGAGCCGACCTTCATCAGCATCGACGATTTTGAAGCGGCCGAGTGGAACACCGACGCGGTCGGCCCGAGCAAGCGCGCCAAGGCCGATGCGCTGATCCGGCGCCTGCGCGAGCGCTTCGCGCCGGGCGGCCTGCTGCACCACGGCCAGGGCAAGTGGTACCCGGGCGAATCGCTGCCGCGCTGGACCTTCTCGCTGTACTGGCGCCAGGACGGCCAGCCGGTCTGGACCGACCCGGCGCTGATCGCGCGCGAGGACGAGCGCCGGGCCGTCGCCGACGCCGATGCCGCCGGGCTGCTGGGCGAGATCGCCGAGGACCTGGGCATCGGTGCCGACTACGTCGCCCCGGCCTACGAGGACCCGGCCGAGTGGTTGCTGAAAGAGGCCAGGCTGCCGGCCAACGTCGACCCGGCCAATTCCGAGCTGGAAGACCCCGAGGCGCGCGCGCGCATGGCCAAGGTGTTCGAGCGCGGCCTGACCGCGCCGTCCGGCTACGTGCTGCCGGTGCAGCGCTGGAACAGCCAGGCGCGGCCGGCCGCGCGCTGGCGCAGCGAGAAGTGGAAGACCCGGCGCGGCAGGCTGTTCCTGGTGCCGGGCGATTCGCCGGTCGGCTACCGCCTGCCGCTGGGCGCGCTGCCGCACGTCGGCGCGGCCGACTATCCCTACGTGGTGCCGGTGGATCCCAGCGTCGAGCGCGGGCCGCTGCCGCCGGCGGCCCGCCTGCATCCCCGCATCGCGGTGCCGGAGGACGAACCGGCGCCGATCGTGCCGGCGCAGAACCCGCCGCAGGCGGTGGCCGCGTTCGCCGCCGCCGCCGGCGAGCAGCAGGCGCGGGTGGAGCAGCAACTCGGCGACATCGACGGCGCGGTGCGCACCGCCATCAGCGTCGAGCCGCGCGACGGCCGCCTGTACGTGTTCCTGCCGCCGACCGAATCGCTGGAGGACTACCTGCAACTGGTCGCCGTCGCCGAGGACGCCGCGCGCCGGCTGCGCCTGCCGGTGCAGATCGAGGGCTACCCGCCGCCGCACGACCCGCGCCTGAACGTGATCCGGGTCGCGCCCGATCCCGGCGTGATCGAGGTCAACATCCACCCGGCTGCCGACTGGCGCCAGTGCGTGGCCACCACCGAGGCGATCTACGAGGAAGCCCGGCAGACCCGGCTGGGCACCGACAAGTTCATGATCGACGGCCGCCATACCGGCACCGGCGGCGGCAACCACGTGGTGGTCGGCGGCGCCACGCCCAAGGATTCGCCGTTCCTGCGCCGGCCCGACCTGCTCAAGTCGATCCTGCTGCACTGGCAGCGGCATCCGTCGATGTCCTACCTGTTCTCCGGCCTGTTCATCGGCCCGACCTCGCAGGCCCCGCGCGTGGACGAGGCGCGCCACGATTCGCTGTACGAACTGGAGATCGCGCTGGCGCAGATCTGCTCGCACGGCGAAGGCGAAGCGCCGCTGCCGTGGCGGGTCGACCGCCTGCTGCGCAACTTGCTGGTCGACGTCACCGGCAACACCCACCGCAGCGAGATCTGCATCGACAAGCTGTTCTCGCCGGACGGCCCGACCGGGCGCCTGGGCCTGGTCGAATTCCGCGGCTTCGAGATGCCGCCCAATGCGCGCATGTCGCTGGCCCAGCAGCTGCTGGTGCGCGCGCTGATCGCGCGCTACTGGCAGCGGCCGCTGGACGGCGGCTGCGTGCGCTGGGGTACCGCCCTGCACGACCGCTTCATGCTGCCGCACTACGTGTGGGCCGACTTCCTCGACGTGCTGGACGATCTTTCCGCGCACGGTTTCCCGATGCGCCCGGAATGGTTCGCCGCGCAGCTGGAATTCCGCTTCCCGTTCTGCGGGCAGGTGCAGTACGGCGATGTGCACCTGGAACTGCGCCAGGCGCTGGAACCCTGGCACGTGCTCGGCGAGCAGGGCGCGATCGGCGGCACCGTGCGCTACGTCGATTCCTCGGTCGAGCGCCTGCAGGTCAAGCTGGAGGGCTGGAACCCGCAGCGCCATGCGCTGGCCTGCAACGGCCGCCAGGTGCCGCTGCGCGCGACCGGCGTCGACGGCCAGGCGGTGGCCGGGGTGCGCTACAAGGCCTGGCAGCCGGCCAGCGGCCTGCATCCGGACATCGCCCCGCACGCGCCGCTGACCTTCGACCTCTACGACACCTGGAGCGGCCGCGCGATTGGCGGCTGCACCTACCACGTGGCCCATCCGGGCGGGCGCAACTACCAGACCTTCCCGGTCAACGGCTACGAGGCCGAAGCGCGCCGCCTGGCCCGCTTCCAGGCCGACGGCCACAGCCCGGGCGCGTATCCGCTGGCGCCGGAAAGGATCTCGCCGGAGTTCCCGCATACGCTGGATCTGCGTCGGCCGCGCGGGGCCTGAGCAGCCGCTTCGGCGCGAGCGCCCACGCGTGTTCTCCTGGGCGATTGCAGGCATGTTCAGGCAATTACACGGGACGTCGACGCGGCGCCGGTAAGGTTGGTCGTGCGTGCCGACCGCCTGTGATCCGTGGGCACGCATGGTGTTCCCCCCGTGTACCTGCTCGCGTCCTGGCCCGGCGCGCCGGATCAGGCGAACCAAGGAGAAATGCACCATGACCACCCTCGTCCATCTTTCCATCCAGCATTGCCCGCGCGGCCAGGTGCCGGCGGCACCGAGCAACGAGGAGCGCTATCGCGCGTTCCGTGAGGCGATTCCCGTCCTGTTCGGCAATACGCGGTTCTCGTTCAAGGGCGGCCAGGCCGATCCTGCCGCGGTGGCGAACGACAGCGGGATGCGGTTGCGGATGTCGGCCGGCTGAGCCATCGCCGGGCGATCGGGTCCGATCGCCCGGCACGGTGGATGCGCGTGCGCGCGGCGCTTTCCCGTGCGACGCGCAGGCAACGTCGTTGCGTGGCCGCTGCACGGGCCGGACGATGCTGTCGTCAGGACGGTGTCCCTGTGCGGTGTGACGCACAGGCATAATCGATCCGATGTCCGCCAGTCCCTCCCCACGGCTCGTCGCCGAATCCCTGCTTGCGCGCTATCGCACCCTGGCCGGTGCGGCCGACGAGTTGCTGGCCGCCGATGGCGGCGTGCGGCCGGCATGGGCGCGGCTGGCGCGGATGCTGGACGGAATGGAAGCCGAGGCGCTGGACCAGCGCCTGGCGCGCGCCCACCAGTACATGCGCGACGCCGGCGTGTACTACCGCGTGCACGGGCGCGAGGGCACCGCCGAGCGCGAGTGGCCGCTGGCGCCGCTGCCGGTGCTGCTGCCCGAGTCGGACTGGCGCGCCATCGGCGAGGGCCTGGTGCAGCGCGCCGAACTGCTCGAACGGGTCTGCGCCGACCTCTACGGCGGCCACGCGCTGGTGCGCGACGGCCTGGTCCCGCCGGAGCTGATCGCTGCCAGCCCCGAGTTCCTGCGTCCGCTGGTGGGCGTGACCCCGCGCGGCGGCCACTACCTGCACTTCTGCGCGTTCGAACTGGGGCGCGGCCCGGACGGGCGCTGGTGGGTGCTGGGCGACCGCACCCAGGCCCCGTCCGGCGCCGGCTTCGCGCTGGAGAACCGGGTGGCGACCATGCGCGCCTTCCCGGACCTGCCCGAGGGCATGCACGTGCACCGCCTGGCCGGTTTCTTCCGCCGTTTCCGCAGCGCGCTGGTGGCGCTGGCCGGCGGCCAGGACGACGCCATCGCCATCCTCACCCCCGGCCAGCACAACGAGACCTACTACGAGCACGCCTGGATCGCGCGCTACCTGGGCGTGCTGCTGCTGGAGGGCGAGGACCTGACCGTGCGCAACGGCCGGGCGATGGTGCGCACGGTGGCCGGCCTGCAGCCGATCGAGGTGCTGTGGCGGCGCCTGGACGCGGCCTTCATGGATCCGCTGGAACTGCGCCCGGACTCATGGATCGGCACGCCCGGCTTCGTCGGCGTGCTGCGCGAGGGCGGCGCGCTGGCGCTCAACGCGCTCGGCAGCGGGTTGCTGGAATCGCGCGCGCTGCAGGCCTTCCTGCCCGGCATCTGCCGCGCCCTGACCGGGCAGGAGCTGAAGCTGCCCGGGATCGCCACCTGGTGGTGCGGGCAGGCCGGCGCGCGCGACGAGGCCGTCGCCCAGCTGCCGCGGATGATGTTGGGTCCGGCGCTGTCCACGCGTCTGCCCTACGGCGATCCGGACACCACCGTGCACGGCGACGCCCTCGACCCGGACGACCGCGTGCGCCTGCTGCAGCTGTTGCGCGAGGACGGCGCCGCGTGGGTGGCGCAGGAGACGGTGACCCTGTCGACCACGCCGACCTGGGTGGACGGGCAGCTCGAGGCGCGGCCGTTCGTGCTGCGCTGCTTCGCCGCGCGCACCGCGCAGGGTTGGGAGGTGATGCCCGGCGGCTTCGCCCGCATCGGCGCCCAGGCCGACACCCGTGCCATCGCCATGCAGCGCGGCGGCCAGGCCGCGGACGTGTGGATCGTAGCCGAGGCGCCGGTGCAGCAGGACACCCTGCTGGCGGCCGCCGGTGCGCACATGCACCGGCGCAGCCACGCCGGCGCGCTGCCCAGCCGCGCGGCGGAGAACCTGCTGTGGCTGGGCCGCTACAGCGAGCGCGCCGAAAGCGTGGCGCGCATCCTGCGCGCCTTCCATGTGCGTCTGGCCGAGAACCTGCGCCACCCGCCGCCGGTGCTGGAAACGCTGTGCGGATTCCTGGAAGGCAGCGAGGTGGACGTCGGCCAGCCGATCCCGGCCGGCCTGCTGCGCGACCTCGACGCCGCCGCCACCAGCGCCGCGCGCATCCGCGACCGCTTCTCGCCGGACGGCTGGGCGGCGCTCAACGATCTCACCCGCAGCGCCCACCGCTTCGCCGAGCGGGTCGAGGCCGGCGACGACGCCAGCCGCGCGGTGACCGTGCTGCTGCGCAAGCTGGCCGGTTTCTCCGGCCTGCTGCACGAGAACATGTACCGCTCGCTGGGCTGGCGCTTCCTGGAGATCGGCCGGCGCCTGGAGCGCGCGCTGCAGACCGCCTCGCTGCTGGCCCTGCTCGGGCAGCCGGACGCGGCGGCCGGCCTGGAGCAGGCGCTGCTGGAGATCGGAGACAGCGTGATGACCCACCGCAACCGCTACGGCGTGCAGGCGCGCGTGCACAGCGTGCTCGACCTGCTGGCGCTGGACCCGGCCAACCCGCGCTCGGTGATGTTCCAGCTGGACGCGCTGCGCGAACAGTTCGCCCAGCTGCCGGCGCGCGGCGGCGAGGCGGGCATGCCGGAATTCGCGCGCGAGGTGCTGCGCCTGCATACCGCGCTGTCCACCCGCGACGCCGGCTCGCTGCTGCCGCAGGACCTGGTGCAGGTGTCCGCCCGCGTCGCCGGGCTGTATTCGCAGCTGGCGCAGGATTACTTCGACTGATGCACTACCGGATCCGCCTGCGCCTGCAGTACGACTACGCCGAGCCGGTGGCCGACGGCCGCCACCTGCTGCGGGTGCTGCCGCGCCGGCTCGACGGCGTGCAGGAAGTCGAGCAGGCGCAGGTGCTGCTGGACCCGCAGCCGGACGAGGTGCGCGGCTTCGAGGACTTCTTCGGCAACCGGGTGACCGCGCTGTTCGTGCGCGCGCCGCACCGCGCGCTGGACATCGACATGCAGGCGCAGGTGAAGGTCGAGCGCGGCCCGGCCGAACTGGACCTCTCGCCCGATCTGGCCGGCCTGCGCGCGGAACTGGCCGAGCAGCGCACGCTGGCGCCGGACTCGCCCTGGCACTGCCTGCCGGCCAGCGCGCGGGTGCCGGCGCTGCCGCGCATCGCCGCCTACGCCGCGTCCAGCCTGCGTGCGACCGCCACCGTAGTGGCGGCGGTACGCCACCTCAACGCGCGCCTGCGCGGCGACTTCGCCTATGACCCCGACGCCACCGAAGTGGACACGCCGGTGGCGCAGGCCTTCGACATGCGCCGCGGCGTGTGCCAGGACTTCAGCCACATCATGATCGCCGGCCTGCGCGGGCTGGGCATCCCGGCCGGCTACGTCAGCGGCCTGCTGCGCACCATTCCCCCGCCGGGCAAGCCGCGGCTGGAAGGCGCCGACGCCAGCCACGCCTGGGTGCGGGTGTGGTGCGGCCGGCAGATGGGCTGGCAGGAGTTCGACCCCACCAACGGCATCCCGGCCGGCGACGACCACATCACCCTCGGCCACGGCCGCGACTACGGCGACGTCGCGCCGATGACCGGCGTGCTGCGCACCACCGGCAAGCAGGAGGCCAAGCAGATGGTGGACGTGCTGCCGTTGTAGGAACGCACCGCAAGGTGCGCGACGAAGCTTGCCCCGATGAAGCCAGATCTGTCCTAGCCGAGCCAGCCGGCACAGGCGCTGCCGCAGTCCTGCTGCATCTTCTGGCGCAGGCGGGCGAGTACGTCGCCGCCGCGATGGCTGCGGCTCCAGGCCTGCAGCGACTTGCCCAGGGTGTCGAAGCGTTGGCGTGTGCGCTGGTGATAGCCCTCCGGCTGCCTGGTCAACTCGCCGATGACCTGTTCGGCCGCCTGCTCGATGCCGGCCTTGTCGTCCGGGCTGAGCCGCAGCAGACCATCGACGTAGAGCACGCCCCACTGCACGCGCGTGGCCGGGCCCTCGGAACTCTGATAACCCTGGCGCAGCCAGGCCAGCGCGCCGGCCTTGTCGCTGCGGGCCTCGGCATAGCCGGCCAGGTCCGGCATGTAGTAGTACGGGGTCTTGCTGCGCTTGATCTCGGCCAGTAGCAGTTGTTCGGCGCCGGCCTTGTCGCCGGCTTCGTCGAGCAGCTCGGCGGCGCTGCTGACGGTGGATTGGCGCTCGTAGTCGGTGCTGGCGGCCTGGTCGGCCCAGGCCACGCGCTGATGCACCTTCGCGACCACGGCCGGCGGCAGCGGCGTGTCCTTGTCGGGATCCTTGCCCTGCGCCAGTCGGGCCAGCTGGATGTCGGCGTAGGTGGTGTCCAGGCGGTCGCTGACCGGCAGGCCCGCATCGGCGTAGACCGCAGCCAGCGCCTGGATCAGCGCGGCGGACAACTGTTCGCGCTGCTGCGCATTGGCCGCCGCTGCGCGCACCAGCGCGGCGGCGGAGTAGCTGAGCGTGGCGTGATTGCGGCGCACCTCGGCCGGATCGGCGAGCACGGCCTGCAGCAGCGCCAGATGGGCGGCCTGGTCTGCGGGCGGGGCAGCCTGGACCTCGCCCGGCTTGCGCTGGCGTGCAGTCAGCGCGAGCAGGGCGAAGCGCCGCTGCAGCACCGGCTGCGGCGCCGAACGCGCCAACAGCTCCAGCACTGCAGGCTCTTGGCCGTCCTTGATCAGGTGGTTGGCGTCCACGTTCCAGCCGTATTCGCCCAGCAGCGTCCAGTCGTCGTCAGTGAGCGCGGCCGGGTCGTGCAGCGCCTGCTGCAGCAGTTGCTCAGAGGTGGTGGTGCGGCGGGCGGCCACGCGCAGCACTTCACTCAGGCGCTCGATGTCGCTGTCGCCGGCCAGGCGGGTGATCTCGCTGCGGTCGGGACGCAGCACGATGATGGTGGGGTAGCCCTTGACCCCGAAGCGCTCGCCCCAGGCCTGTGCACCCTCGGAATCGCCGTCCAGGTGCACAGCGACGAACTGGCGGGTCCGCGCGATGAAGTCCGGGTCCTTGAACAGCGTGGCCTTGAGCCGGTTGCACGGCGGGCACCAGACCGCGCCCCAGTACAGCAGGATCGGCTTGCCGCTCTCGGCCGCCTCGGCGAGGGCGTCCTGCACGTCGCCCTCGCGCCAGGCGATGCCGGTGTTTGCCTCGTTCTTCGCGGCCGGTGCGGTAACTGGCTGCGCCGCGGGCGGCGGCGCGACCTGGGTGCAGGCGGACAGCGCCAGGGCGAACAGACAGGCGGACGGCACGGGACGGGCAAGGCGGATCATCGGGCGATGGGGACGGGAAAACAGTCACTGTAAGCCGCCATTGCCGCGCCCGACATGGCGGTTGGGCATGGGCATATGTCGCCGCCTCAATCGACCTTGCGCGGCGCTGCCGGCGCCGCCGTGCGCTCAACCGCCGCCGCGCGCATACCGCCGCGCGATCACCGCGCACACGATCAGCTGGATCCGGTCCCCGTGCTTCAGCCGAAGATGAATCTGCCGCGCATCAGGGCGGAATGTCCGGGAAAGGAACAGAAGAAGCTGTAATCGCCGGCTCTGGTTAGGCCGCTGGTTTTGAAGGTAACGGTGGTGCTCTGGCCACCGCCGATCACCTTGGTGTGCGCCAGCACGCGGATGTCCCCGGGCGCGAGATAGTCGTTGGCCGCGCCAGCCTGGATGCCATCGCGGGTGATGGCGGCGACATCCGCTGTCTTCGCCAGTACCCAGTTGTGGCCCATGATGTTGGCGGCGAGCCTGCCGGTGTGGTGGAGCGTCACGCTGACCTCGCCGCAGCTGGCATCGACCTTCAGTTCGACCTGGTCGAAACGCATGGCGTCGTTGCTGAAAATCTCCAGCGCACAGGTCCTGGCCGAGGCGTCCCGTGCTATCGCGGCAGCCGTCGCCAGCACCATCATGGCCCACAGGCTCTGGATCTTCATTGCGAAACTCCGGTTTGCATATGCGCCGGCATCAGAAGTCCACGTTGACGCGAGCATAGTAGTATCCGCCCAGCCAGTCGACCACGCCGTCCCGGTAAACTTGGCCATAGGTGAGCGAGCTGATCGTGTCCTTCTGCGGGTAGTTGTCGAACAGGTTGCTGGCGCCGATCGTCAGCTTGACCTTGCCGGTCATCTTCCAGGACACCTCGGTGTCGAACTGCACCTCGCTGTGATAGCTCTGCACGGGATAGGGCGAAGTGGTGCGCATGTATTTGTAGGGGCCGTAGATGTTTGCGCGCAGCATCGCCTGTATCGGGCCGAAGTCGTGCCGCACGGTAATGTTGCCTTTGATCTTGGGCGGTTGGTTCTCGAAGTTGTAGATCGATCTCGCATTGAACAGGCCGACGATGTTGACCTTGTCGATCCTGTATTTGTTGTAATTGAGGCTGGCGCTGAAGTCGGTGACCTGGTGGTTTCCCCAGGTCTTGCGCCAGTTCCCGACCAGGTCCGCGCCGGTGACCTTGGCATCGAACGCGTTCTGGAAGAAGTAGACGCTGCTGATGGTATCGGCGCCCACCACACCGGCCGCCTGCATCTGCTCGCGGATGGCATCGGTCACGCTGATCGTCGAGGTGGCATAGATCATGTCGTCGATGTCCATGCGATAGCCGTCCAGCGTGACGTTGATGTCGTCGGCTGGCGTGAATACCGCGCCGAACGAGACGTTGAACGATTTCTCGGGCTTCAGGGGCTTGGCGCCCAGGAACAAGGCGACTGGATTGCTGGCCGGGAAAAGGCCGGTTTCGGTCATCACGCCATCCACTGTGAGAATGGACACGCTCTTCATGTTGACCAGGCCGGTGGTGGGGGCGCGGAAGCCCGTGCCTACCGAGCCACGCACAGCCAGCCAGTCGGTGAAGGCGAAGCGGGTGGCTACTTTGTAGCTGGAATTGCCGCCGAAGTTCTCGTAGTTCTCGTAGCGCCCGGCCAGATCCAGGAACCACCTCTCGGTGATATTGCCCGAGGCTTCCAGGTATGCGGCGTGGCTGTTGGTGCCCCAACTCCCGGCGTCGTCGGGCGAGAAGCCGGGAAAGCCGTTGGATCCGACCGACAATACGTTGTAGACGGGGTCGTCCGGGTCGGAGCAGTCGAGCGTGGTGCCGGTTGGGGCATTGGCGGTGGGGGTGCCGTCATCGTTGCAGAAGTCGTACGGGTCGGCCGTTGCATAAATGCCCTGTGCGTAGGAAGCAGGGTCGCCGGGAATGATCGTGAATATCTCCCGGCGGAATTCCGCGCCGGCGTTGATGGTCAACCGGTCGGCCATCCAGCTCACCGGCAGCACGTAGGAGGTATCGGCATTGAGCGAGATCTCCTCGTTCCTGAAGCCGTAGGGGTGGAACTTGCGTGGGGAGTCCGGGCCCAGCGACGGGTTGACCGTATTGGTCATGTAGTAATCGATCTGGTCGCTGCCGTAGCGGCCGCTGATGTCGTAATTGAATTCCTTGTCGTCCTGGACCAGCGAGTCGCGGTATCCGAAAGTGGCGCTGTAATCCTTGACCCGGCCGGAGAACTGCGGAGTGAAACCCGCCGGAAAGATGTCGCCGAACTCCCATACCGAGCCATCCTGCAAGCGTACGGGGGTGTCGTTGACTGCCTGGTCGTGGCCGGGATAGCGGTAGTTGGCGTCGGTCCAGCCCTGCGACCAGGAGTAGTTGCCGAAGGCGTAGACCTGGCCGTAGTCGCCTATGTCGATGCCGGAATTGACGAAGAAACGGTAGGCCCGGCTCTTGGGCTTGCCGGCGCGGTACAGGGGCTCGCTCAGGTCGACATTGGCGGCGTAGGCCGGATTGGTCGCCGCCTCTTCGTAGGGATCGAATACGCCGGGATTGCTGTATTGCGTGGAACGGACCGCACGATCGTTCTTGCTCAGTTCGCCCGAGATGTTGATGAAACCATGGTCGGTCAGCGGAAAGCCCATGTTGCCGGCGACCTTGTAGTCGTCGCCGTCGCCCGCGTAGTACTGGCCGATCTGGCTCTCGAAGGAGCCGCCGTGGTCGGCGTCCTTGAGCTGGAAATTGATCACGCCGGCAATGGCGTCCGAGCCGTACTGCGCGGCGGCGCCGTCGCGCAGCACTTCCACCGACTTAATCGCGATCGACGGGATCACCGCCGCGTCCGCTGCCTGCGAGCCCGCGCCGGACATCGACACGCTGGCGGATTTGTGCCGGCGCTTGCCGTTCACCAGCAGCAGGGTCTTGTCTCCGCTCAGACCGCGCAGGCTGACCGAGCGGATGAAGGTTCCGGTGGTCGAATTGGTGGCACGGGAGACCGAGAACGAGGGCACCAGCGTCTTGAGCACGTCCAAGGTGTCGTTGGAGCCGACCGACTGGATCTCCTCGGAGCTGATCACGTCGACCGGGACGGCCGATTCGGTGACGGTCTTGGCTAGACCGCGCAAGCCGTTGACCGAGACCGAGTCCAGTTGCTTGACCTTGCCGTCGTTGGTCGCCGCATCGGCGGTTTCGGTCGAAGTCGTCTCCTGCGCCAGCAACGTAGCCGGCATCGAGATGAGACACAGACAGACCGATTTGGAGAGAAGATTCTTCTTCACCTGGCACTTCCCCTTAACTGGTTGGGCAAAGGCATGGGCCTTCGCGGTAAGGCAACGAGTGGCTTGGCGACGGTCCGGCCGGATTCCGCGTGAGTTGGGATGGAGATGAACGTTTGCAGCTGCGTGGCGTTACCCGACCATGGCGGGCAAGGCGTTCGGGACGCTTCGGGCAAAACGCTGCCGGTGACGCCACATGACGTGCGTCGACATCCGAAGAATCTGTCCTTCAAGCCCTAGTGCCGGCGTGCGCTCCAAGGCACGGCCGCCTTCCGGTCGACGGGTCTCCCGGGGCCATCGCCGATGGCCCACCCCACCGCCTTCCACGTTGCCCGAGAGCCTGTCGGCGGGGTCTTCCGACCGGTTCCGTCATCCATGGCGGCGGTCACCCCGCGTGTCATTCCTCTGCAACGCAAGCAAACCTTATCCAAGCTTGCGCAAACTGTTGTGCTTTTTTGCGGCGTGCTTTTCCTGAGGCTGTGCTGATTTTCAGGGTGCCGCGGTAGGAAGTTCTGCCTTTTCTGCCATCCTGCCGGATGCCCCAATGCGGTGCTTGGGGTGCTGCTTTCTGGTGCCGCCGTCTGGCGGGCGGCGCGGCGGCGGTACGATGATCGCGAGCGCGAAAGCGTTCAGCCGAGCGCGGCGGCGACAGCGCTGCCGCAGGCGACGGTGCTGGCGCTGCCGCCCAGGTCGCGGGTGCGCAGGTTCGGGTTGGGCAGGACGCGCTCGATGGCGGCGACTACCGCGCGTGCGGCCGCGATCTCGCCCAGATGCTCGAGCATCATCGCCGCACACCAGATCTGGCCGATCGGATTGGCGATGCCCTGGCCGGCGATGTCCGGCGCCGAGCCGTGCACCGGCTCGAACACCGAGGGCACGCTGAGGTCCGGGTTGATGTTGCCGCAGGGTGCGATGCCGATCGTGCCGGTGCAGGCCGGGCCGAGGTCGGACAGGATGTCGCCGAACAGGTTGGAAGCCACCACCGTGTCGAAGCGGTCCGGATTCATCACGAACTGCGCGGCCAGGATGTCGATGTGATATCGGTCCACGCGCACGTCGCCGTAGTCCCTAGCCATGCCTTCCACGCGCCGGTCCCAATAGGGCATGGTGATGGCGATGCCATTGGACTTGGTGGCCGAGGTCAGATGCTTCTTCGGCCGACTGCGGGCCATTTCGAAGGCATATTTGAGGATGCGGTCCACGCCGGTGCGGGTCATCACCGTCTCCTGGATCACCACCTCGCGCTCGCTGCCTTCGAAGGCCACTCCGCCGATGGTCGAGTATTCGCCCTCGGTGTTCTCGCGGACCACCATCATGTCGATGTCGCCCGGCTTGCGGCCGGCCAGCGGGCACGGCACGCCGGGCATCAGCCGCACCGGGCGCAGATTTATGTACAGATCGTATTCGCGGCGGAACTGGATCAGCGAGCCCCATAGCGAGATGTGGTCCGGCACCGCGTCCGGCCAGCCGACCGCGCCGAACAGGATCGCGCCGGGCTTGCCGATGCGTGCCTTCCAGTCGTCGGGCATCATCTTGCCGTGCTCGAGGTAGTAGTCGCAGCAGGCGAAGTCGTGCCATTCCTGCTCGAGGTTGAAGCCGAAGCGCGCGGCCGCGGCTTCCAGCACCTTGATGGCTTCGGGCATGACTTCCTTGCCGATGCCGTCGCCGGGGATGACGGCGATGCGATGGGTGCGCGCGGCTGCACTGCTCATGCCTTCAATCCTGCGAAATGGATGGCCTTGGATTCCAGGTATTCCTCGATGCCGGCTTGGCCGCCTTCGCGGCCCAGGCCGGACAGCTTGATGCCGCCGAACGGTGCCATCTCCACCGCCAGCGAGCCGGTGTTGATCCCGACCATGCCGGTCTCCAGCGCTTCGGCCACGCGCCAGGCCCTATGCAGGTTGTCGCTGTAGAAGTAGCCGGCCAATCCATAGGCTGTGCCGTTGGCGAGGGCGATGGCCTCGGATTCGTCGGTGAAGCGGAAGATCGGCGCCAACGGTCCGAAGGTTTCCTCGCCGGCCAGCTGCATCGAGGCGTCGGCGCCGGTCAGCAGCGCGGGCGCGCTGTAGCGCTGCGGATCCAGTCCTCCCGGCATCGGCGTGCGCGCGACCAGGGTGGCGCCCTTGTCCAGGGCGTCGTGCAGATGGCGCTCGACCTTGGCGCAGGCCTCGGCATTGATCAGTGGGCCGATGGTCACGCCCTGCTGGGCGCCGTGGCCGATCCTGAAGCCGTTGACGACCTCCGCAAGGCGCGCGACGAAAGCGTCGTGGATGCCGTCCTGAACCAGGATGCGATTGGCGCACACACAGGTCTGGCCGGCGTTGCGGTACTTGCTGGCGATCACCCCGGCCACGGCCAGGTCCAGGTCGGCAT
Organism: Pseudoxanthomonas sp.; assembly: GCA_047606785.1. Taxonomy (GTDB): domain Bacteria; phylum Pseudomonadota; class Gammaproteobacteria; order Xanthomonadales; family Xanthomonadaceae; genus Pseudoxanthomonas_A. The sequence continues at coordinate 12,569 of JASGEB010000011.1, read as the reverse complement.
CGTCGAATACGATGAAGGGCGCATTGCCGCCCAGTTCCAGGCTGACCTTCTTGATCGTATCGGCGCACTGGCGCATCAGCAGGGCGCCCACGCGGGTGGAACCGGTGAAGGACAGCTTGCGCACCTGGGCATGCGAGGTCAGTGCGGCGCCGATCGCCGGCGCGTCGCCGGCGATCACGTTCATGCAGCCGTCGGGCAGGCCTGCACGGCTGGCCAGCGCGGCCAGCGCCAGCGCGGTGTACGGGGTGAGTTCGGAGGGCTTGATCACCACGCTACAGCCGGCGGCCAGCGCCGGTGCGGCTTTGCGGGTGACCATCGCGGCGGGGAAATTCCACGGCGTGATCAGCGCGCACACGCCGACCGGCTCCTTGGCCACGAAGATCCGGCGGTCGGCGGTCGGCGCGGGCACGCTATAGCCGTTCACGCGCTTGCCCTGCTCGCCGAACCACTTCACGAACGAGGCCGCGTAGCGGATTTCGTCGGCGGCTTCGGCCAATGGCTTGCCCTGCTCGCCGCTGAGGATGCACGCCAGGTCGTCGAGGTTGTCGAGGATCAGGTCGTGCCAGCGTTCCAGGATGCCTGCGCGGTGCTCGGCGGTGGTCCTGCGCCAGGCGGCGAAGGCGGCAGCGGCGGCCTCGACGGCCTCGCGCACGTCCTCGGCTTCGCACCGGGGCAGCGTGCCCAGCAGTGCACCGCTGCCTGGATCGTGGACGCTGAAAGTGGCTGCGCCGTGTGCGGTGCCGCGCCAGTCGGAGCCGATGCGGACGGCGGCGATCCATAGCGAAGGATCTTTCAATGCGATTGTCTGTGTGGACATGATGCGTTCCGGAAGGCGGCAGAAGTCGGCGCTGCACCGGATGGCGGAGGTGCAGCTTGCATCCGACCCGAATGCTTAGGCTATCGGCAGCGAGCCAGTGATTCCTGCCGCTACAGGCCGCGGATCTCCCCGGTTCTGCCGTATTCGCGCTTGCTCACTGGGCGAATCGCAGCTTTGCAGCACGTTCGGAACATCGGGTGCAGGCTGGGCAATCTCATAATCCACGCCGGCAACAGGTCGCACGGCGGTGCGATGTCGTTCGGCAGGATCTGCCGGGCGGATCGGTAGAAACGGTGGACGATCCGGCCTGGTGCCGCCAGGAGCATGCCAAACGCGCGCGGTGTGCGGCCACAGTGGTATGCGCTTCCCGAATCCGAGACACCTATGTCCCCGCTTGCCTGCTTGCGCCGTGGCGCATCGGCCGCCTTCCTGGCTGCCGTCGTATCGACCTTGTCTGTCCGGCCTGCCGCTGCCCAGGCTGCCGCACCGGCGCTGGCCTGTGCCGAAGACGCCGACTACCGCCAGCTCGATTTCCTGATCGGCGACTGGGAAGTCTTCAGGCCCGACGGCAAGAAACACGCCGACGCGCACCTGGCCCCGGCCCTGGATGGCTGCGTGGTGACCTTCACCTGGCAGCCGCTCGAGGAAGGTGCGCAGCATGGTGCCGGCTTCTTTACCTATTCGCGCCTGCGCAAGAGCCTGATGTTCCTGTATGCGGGCAACAAAGGCAGCGAGACCGCAGCACTGCGTTCGCAAGGCAAGGCCGGCGACCTGGGTCTGTTCGTCGAATACCCCAATCCCCATGGCCGTGGCACCGAGGTGCGACGCATGGGCCTGACCCTGATGGCTGACGGCAGCATCCACGAAACCCAGCAGGTCAGCGACAACGGTGGGCCGTTCAAGCTCACTTTCGAAGCGTTCTGGAGGAAGAAAGACGATATGGACACCGGCGACAGGCCCTGACCGCTGCAAGCCCGGTCAGGGCGCGGTCAGACGGTTTCGTAGAAGCCGTAGATCCGCGGGTCCAGATCGCGCACCGCGCGGAAGGCCTCGTCGAAGGCTGCCTGCGCCAGGCTGGCGCCGGCCGCGTCGGTATTGGCGATGGCTATCCGGCCGAAGCGGCGCCTGGCCAGTTCGGTCGGCGACACCGAATCCGGGCCGACGTCGTCGAACAGCACGTTGCGGCCGGTGGCGAAGCCATGCGGCCAGCGGTTGACGGTGATCGCCAGGATATCGCGGGCCGGGTCGAAGCCGCCGCCGGACAATGCGCCGGCGGCCAGCCGGCGCACATTGCGTTCGAAGGTCTCGAAGGGCGTGGCCAGCAGACCGGCGCGGACCGCGCGGAACTGATCGTCGGCCGGCATGCCCGGCGGCAGCGAGGCGCCGCCGAGCAGTTCGGACACCATGGTCTCGTTGCTGCAGATGCCGGAGTTGACCCCGGTGTTGAACGACACCACGATCGGCTGCGAGGGATCGGGGGAGGGTTTCATCGTGCCGAAATAGCGCGGGCTGGGCAGGCTGAAGCCGCCGTAGAAGGCGCGCGGCAGGGCGACGCTGCGCAGCTTCAGCCGGTCGAAGGCCTCCCAGTTGCGGAACAGCACGTTGGTGGCCTGATTCACCGCGCGTACCGCCTGATGCATCGCCGCCTTCTGCGCGTCCGGGATCTCCGGGCACAGATAGGGAACGATGTTGTTCATGCACGCCATCACCACGCCCTTGCCGCGCACGTGGCGCAGCTTGCCGCCGGTGATGTAGCTCACTTGCACCTCGCTGTGGTCCGGGTCGAAGCGCGCATGGCGGCCGGTGCCCACGTGCTTGGCGCGGGTGACGATGCTGCTCAGGCGGATGCGGGTGGCCTGGCCGGGACGGTCCAGGGTGGCGTAGTCCACGCGCGCAGTCTCCACGTCGCAGGCCGAACCGGCTGGGAGCGCGTCGGGAATCAGGCTGCGCACGATCAGCCGGGCCATGTCGGAGTTGCCGGCCGGCAAGTGAAAGTCGTCTCGGCGGTGCTCCTCGCTTTCCGGCGAGCCTTCCGGACGCCTCAACCCCAGCCCCTCGAAGCCGGGGGCATAGCGGAAGAAAGCGAACCAGGCGCTGGCCATGTCGCTGCCCAGGCACCACACCCCGCGCGCATAGGGCAGGATCTCCGGCGGGAACTTGGCCACCTCCAGCAGGTACTGGCGGTAGCTGATCGAACCAAGCTTGGCGATCTTCTCGGCTTCGTCCATGCCGGTCAGGTAGTCGTCCTCGCCCTTGACCAGGCGCAGGATCTCGTTCTTCAGGGCCGGTGGGATGGGCGCGCCGGCCAGGAACGCTGGGGTCGGGTCCTGCGGCGTGCCGCCGACCACCAGCCTATCGACGCCGTAGACCTCCTTGCGAAAGAAGGTGGCATCGACCAGGCCGCGCGAAGCGTAGATGGATGCATCGACGCGGTCGGAAGGATCGCCCTTGCGCACGCCGATCGCCTCGATCAGTGCCTGCACCTCGCGCGGCCAGGTGCTGGGCGCGACCAGATAGGCCGAGCCGCCGTTGGCGATCAGCTGTTGGCCGCCGTATTCGAACTCGTTGCGCTTGGCGTGGCCACCGAAGTCGTCGTGGTTGTCGATGACCAGGATGCGTGCGTCCTGGCCGGCGCGCCGGCGGTAGTACCAGGCCGCGGCCAGGCCGCTCAGGCCGCCGCCCACCACCACCAGGTCGTAGGTTTCGCCGGTGTCCTCGCCCTCGCCGAACTGCTCGCCGTCGCGCAGGGCGTGGGCCGATTCGAACGAGCCCGGATGCGCCCCGCGCATGCCGCTGCGCAGCGGCGGATAGCTACCCGCGTTGGCCGGACGCATATGGCCGGCGGCCCTGGCGGAAGCGGACTGGGCCAGCGCGCTACCGGAGCTGATGACCGTGCTGCCCGCGGCCGCGACGACGGCCGCACCCTGGATGAAATCCCGCCGCGTGATCGCGCGGCCCATACCAAGATCGCGGTCTTCACCGTTCATCGCATTGCCTGCTCGTGGGGAGTGGGTCGCTTTCATCCTAGCCACGGGCCGGCGGAAGCGGATGCCGAATGGATGCGCCACGACGGAATTTGCTGCCGGATTGAAGGCCGATCGGCCGCGGCCGTCCGTCCGGGCCTACACCAGCGACTTCATCGACACGTCCACCTTGACGATGGGCGACTTGATGACGATGTAGGAGAAGTATTTGCTGATGCCGATGTTGCGGTCGAGCAGCAGCTCGATCAGCGCCTGGTAGTGCGCCACGTCGCGCACCACGAACTTGAGCAGGTAGTCGAAGCCGCCGCTGACCAGGTGGCATTCGGACAATTCCTCGATGGTGCGCAGGCCGAATTCGAACTTGTCGAAGTCCTCGCGCCGGTGATTGGCCAGGGTCACCGACGTATAGACCACCTGTACGCGGAACAGCTTGGCCAGGTTGATGCGTGCGCCGTAGCCGGCGATGTAGCCCGCGCGCTCGAGCCGCTTGACCCGGGCCAGGCACGGGCTGGCGGACAGCCCCACGCGATCGGCCAGGTCGGAATTGGTGATCCGGCCGTTGCGCTGCAGCTCGGCCAGGATGTTGATGTCGATGCGGTCGAGCTTGGGCAGTCTGTCCATCGTGCCGGGCAGGTCAGGTGCCGCCGCCCCGCAGCGTTTCCTGGTGGGCCTTCACCAGGTCGGCCATGGAGTCGAAGCAGAAATCGGTGGTCGGCCGCGACCCCGGGTCCATCGTCGCTCCGAAGCCTTCCTGGGCGTGGCGGCGGTAGATCCAGCAGTTGGCCAGGCCGAAATCGTTGGCCGGCCTGTGGTCGTGGAACAGACTTTCGGCGGTGTGCAGCACGTCCTTGGCGGTCATCCCGAGGTCGCCCAGCGCCTCGAGCATGTACTCGAAATTGCGCGGCGAGGGCTTGTATGAGCCGATGTCCTCGGCGGTGTAGACCGCGTCGAAATCCACCTGCAGCCGCTCGTTGGAGAAGCTGAAGGTGCGATTGTCGACGTTGGAGAGGATCACCAGCTTGTAGTACTTCTTGAGGTACTGGAGCGCCCCGGGCGAATCCGGGAAGGCAGGCCAGTTGCGCACCGACCTGCCGTAGTTTTCGCATTCGTCCACCGAGACCGCAATGCCCCACTGTTCGGCCAGGCGCTTGTACACCACCGACAGCAGGTCGCAGTAGCGCTTGCCGGGGGTGTAGCACTGCAGGGTGGACTCGTGGCGGGCGTGCGCCTGCAGGATCCGGTCGCGGGTCAGCGCGTGGCCGGCCTTGGCGGCCTTGGCTGTCAGCTCGGCCAGCGCTTCGATCATCCCCGATTCCCAGTCGATCAGGGTGCCGTAGCAGTCGAAGGTGAGGACCTTGAAGTCAGTCAACGGCATTGCGGATCTCCCTGGTGTTGAGGACATCGTCCAGCGTCTTGGCGAATCGCTGGACGATCGTGTCGACGTCGCTTTCGGTGCAGATCAGCGGCGGTGCGAAGCCGGCCACGCCGTCGGCGAAGGCGCGGAACACCAGGCCATTGTGATAGCCGGCACGCGTCAGCCGTTCGGAGAAGCCCAGCTCGGGCGCCGGCTTGAGCTTGCGCGCCTTGTCGGTGACCAGTTCCACGCCGGCCAGCAGGCCGCGGCCACGCACGTCGCCTACCAGCGGATGGCTGGCCAGGGTGGCCAGCCGGGCCTGGAAATACTCGCCCACGCGGGCGCCGTGCTCGACCAGCCCTTCTTCAGTGTAGATGCGCAGGGCTTCCAGGCCGACGGCGGCGCTGACCGGGTGGCCGGAGTAGGTCAGGCCATGGCCGATCGAGGCGCCGGCCGGTGTGTTGTCGGCGATGGTGCGGTAGAAGGGCGCGGACAGCAGCACCGCACCCATCGGGCTGTAGCCGGCGGTCAGTCCCTTGGCCAGGGTCATCAGGTCGGGCACCACGCCTTCCTGTTCACAGGCGAACAGCGTGCCGGTGCGGCCGAAGCCGGTGATGACCTCGTCGGCCACGAACAGGATGCCCAGTTCCGCACACAGTGCGCGCATGGCCCCGAGCCAGCCGCGCGGTGGGGTGATCACCCCACCCGAGCCCTGGATCGGCTCGCAGTAGAACGCGGCGACGTTGTCCGCGCCCAGCTCGGCCACCTTGTCGCGCAGCTGCTGCACCGAGGCGGCGATCAGCGCGGCGTCGTCGGCCGCCTCGCTGCGGTAGGCGTACGGCGCGGGGATGTGGTGCTGCAGGGGCGTGGGCACGTCGAAGTTGGTGTGGAAGACCTGCAGGCCCGACAGCCCCGAGGACACCGTGCTGGAGCCGTGGTAGCCCTTGTCCAGCGCGATCATGTGCTTCTTTTGCGGCCGGCCCAGCACGTTGTAGTAGTAGTGGATCAGGCGGATGCTGGTATCCACCGCGTCAGAACCGCCCAGAGTGAAGAACACGTGGTCCAGATTCCCTGGTGCCAGATCGCACAGGCGGGTGGCCAGGCGGATCGCCGCTTCGCTGGTGTAGTGGAAGTAGCCGGTGGCGTAGGGAAGGCGCTCCATCTGGCGGACGGCCGCCTCGATCATGCTCTTGCGCCCGTAGCCGACGTTGACGCACCACAGCCCGGCAAACGCGTCCAGCAGGAGGTTGCCGCGAATGTCCCGGAACCAGATGCCGTCGGCCGAATCGATGATCGTGGCCCCGCGCTGCTCGTGCAGGGCCCACGACGTGACGGGATGGATCAGGTGGGCCCGGTCCATTTCGACCAGCGGGTCCAGTTCCTCCAGGACAGCTCTCACGACGGATCCTTCGGTGGCTAGGGTGAAGCACACACTAGCGATGGGTCTCGTGACATCCGGAGGGAAGAGCAACTCGGCCGCGGAGTCTTGAACTGTATTTCCGCGCTGGAGTGGCAGATTCTGCTGCGCTACGGCAGGTCGTGCTCCCCCGGCCGGTCCGGCACCAGCTTGCCGCGCGACGGGTAGGCTGGAGGCGGTCGACGTTGTGGCAAACCGCAGCCGGGCCGGACATGCCCTCTGCGCCGTCGCCCGGCGGCGGCCGGTGCCGCGCGCTCAATCGCCGCCGCGCGTATACCGCCGCGCGCTCACCGCGCACACGATCAGCTGGATCTGGTGGTACAGCATCACCGGCAGCACGATCGCGCCGAGCGCGCCGCCGCTGAACATCACCTTGGCCATCGGCACGCCGGTGGCCAGGCTCTTCTTCGAGCCGCAGAACACGATGGCGATCTCGTCGGCGCGATGGAACCCCAGCCGCCGCGCCAGCAGCGCGATCAGCGTCATCGCCGCCGCCAGCAGGGCCGCGGCGAAGCCGGCCAGCGCCAGCAGCGACAATGGCGGGGTCTTGTGCCACAGCCCCTCGATGACCGCGGCGGAGAACGCGGTGTAGACCACCAGCAGGATGGTGCCCTGGTCGGTGTACTTGAGCAGCGGCCGCCGGCGCGCGACCCAGGCGCCGATCCACGGCCGCAGCAGGTGGCCGGCGAGGAACGGCGCCAGCAGCTGCAGCAGGATCTTGGCCATGGCCTGCAGCGGGTCGGCCATGCCGCCCTGGCCGCCGGCGGTGAGGGCGACGATGGCCGGGGTCAGGAACACCCCCAGCAGGCTGGAGGCCGAGGCCGACACCACCGCCGCCGGCACGTTGCCGCCGGCCATCGAGGTGAAGGCGATCGAGGACTGCACGGTCGAGGGCAGCGCGCACAGGAACACCAGCCCCAGCACCAGCCCGGGCGAGAGCACCTGCGCGGCCAGCGGCCGCAGCACCAGCCCGAGCAACGGGAACAGCACGAAGGTGCAGGCCAGGATGGTCAGGTGCAGGCGCCAGTGCAGCAGGCCGGCCAGCACCGACTCGCGCGACAGCCGCACGCCGTGCAGGAAGAACAGCGCGGCGATGGCCACGTCGGTGACCCCATCCATCACCCTGGCCGCCGCGCCCTGCACCGGCAGCAGCGAGGCCAGCAGGACGGTGCTCAGCAGCGCCAGGGTGAAGGGGTCGATACGCAGGCGCTGCAGCAGGCGGGAGATCACGGACGCGGGTTCTCGGTCATGGGGGGAGAGGGGTTCATGCGCCGGCCGCGGGCCGCGCCAGCGCCGCCAGCAGCTGGCGCAGTTCGTACTTGTCGGTGGCGTCCAGGCCCTGCGCGTGCAGCTTGGCCTGCAGTTCCTCCAGCCGCTGCTGCAGGGCCTGGCGCTCCAGTTGCAGCACCGCGTCGTGCACCACCGCCTGCCAGGTCGCCTCGTCGCCGGGGATGTCCTGCACCGCCAGCTTGTGCAGCGCGGCCTGTTCGTCGCGGTCCTGGAAATGCTCCAGCAGCGCGCCGACGCTGATCTCCGGGCGCACCTGCAGCAGGTCCAGCAGTTCCACCAGCAGCGGCATGCCGGGCAGGCGCAGGCTGGCGAAGGGGTAGGGCACCGGCACGTCCTGCGCCAGCCGCGGCGCGTGCAGCAGGTGCAGGATCAGGCTGCGCACCAGGCTGGGCCGTTGTGCCTCGCCGCCAGGACGGCGAGGCGGCCGCGCGGTTGCGGGCGCCGCCGCCGGCGCGTTCGCGCCCACCCCGGTCAGCTCGGCCAGGCGCGCGCGCATCAGGTCGCCGAAGGCGCCGTCGGGGATCTGCGCCAGCATCGGCCGGGCGCGCTCGGCCAGGCGCGCCCGGCCGTCGAGGGTGCCCAGGTTGACCTCGCGCGCCAGCTCGTCGAAGAAGAACTGCGACAGCGGTGTGGCCTGGGCCAGCCGCGCGTGGAAGCCCTCGGCGCCCTCCTTGCGCACGATCGTGTCCGGGTCCTCGCCCTCGGGCAGGAACAGGAAGAACGCCTGGCGGCCGTCCTTCATCCGCGGCAGCACCGACTCCAGCGCGCGCCAGCCGGCCTTGCGCCCGGCGGCGTCGCCGTCGAAGCAGAAGTACACGTCCGGCGCGTTGCGGAACAGCAGTTCGGCGTGGTCGGGGGTGGTGGCCGTGCCCAGCGTGGCCACCGCTTGCGGCACGCCGAACTGGAACAGCGAGACCACGTCCATGTAGCCCTCCACCACCACCAGCCGCTCGATCCGCTGGTTGGCCTGGCGCACCTGCCACAGGCCGTACAGCTCGCGGCCCTTGTGGAACAGCGGGGTCTCCGGCGAGTTGAGGTACTTGGGCCCGTCGTCCTTGCCCAGCACGCGGCCGCCGAAGGCGATCACCCGCCCGCGCCGGTCGAAGATCGGGAACATCACCCGCTCGCGGAACTTGTCGTAGACGTGGCCGCGGTCGTTCTTCGAGAACATGCCGCCGCGTTCGAGCAGCTGCATCCGCCGCGCCTCGCCGCCGAGCGCGTCCTTGAGCGCCGAATAGCCCTCCGGCGCGTAGCCGATGCGGAAGCGCGCGCGGGTCTCGGCGTCCACCCCGCGGCCGTCCAGGTAGGTCTGCGCCTTGGTGCTGCCGGCGAGCTGCTGCTCGAACCAGGCCGTGCAGGCTTCCAGCGCGGCGTACAGCTCGCGGCCGTCGTCGGACTGCTCGCGCTGGCGGGTCTCGCGCGGCACCTCCATGCCGGCGCGCCTGGCCAGTTCCTCGACCGCGTCGAGGAACTCCAGGCGGTCGTAGTTCATCAGGAAGCTGATCGCGGTGCCGTGCGCGCCGCAGCCGAAGCAGTGGTAGAACTGCTTGGTCGGGGAGACGGTGAAGCTGGCCGAGCGCTCGTCGTGGAACGGGCAGCGCGCCGCGTATTCCTTGCCCTGGCGCTTGAGCGGCACGCGTGCGCCGACCACCTCGACGATGTCCGTCCGGGCGAGCAGGTCGTCGATGAAGGCGTCGGGGATGCGGGCCATGCAGGCCGCTAGGATGCCATGGCCGATGCTTTTTCCTGGTTCTTTTCCCAACCGAAGGAACGCCTCTGCGGCGCTGGCTTCGGCGGGACGCCGTGCCCTGCCGCTGGGGGCTGCTTTCCCTCGGCAGGGCATCCTGCCCTGACTCGGGCGCGCACCATCCCTGGCGCGCTTGACGCGACCCCCAGCGGCAGGGCACGGCTATCGCGGGTTGATGGTTTTGCCGCTTCGGCCGCAAGCAGCGGCAATGACGCGCCAAGGCGCAGCTCCCGGTGGGGATGCGGAAAGCAGGCCATGGATGGCCTGCGGCGGCGAGTCGGGCATGGATGCCCGACCGAGCCGAGGAGCATCCCCACCGGGGGCTGCGCATGTTTCCGAAGCCGGTGTGCCGCAACGATCTGGAACTGCCATTTCCCGCAATCGGGAGAAGAACCTCTTTCCTTCCCCATCGAGAGAGGGAAAGTGCAGTGCTCAGCCTTCGTCGCAGGCTGCGTCGTGTGCCTGTCGCTCGTCATCCGCCGCCGCCGTGCGCGCGGCGTCCATGCGCTCGTCGATCACCGCGGTCAGCAGCGCGCCGGCGAAGAACACCACCGCCGCGTAGTAGATCCACACCACCAGCAGCACCAGCGCGCCCATCGGGCCGTAGGCGCTGCCCGGGTCGGCCCGGGCCAGGTACAGGCCGATGGCGTGGCGGCCGGCGATGAACAGTCCGGAGGTGATCACCGCGCCCAGGACGGACTGCCGCCAGGCCACCGGGCGGTCGGGCAGGTAGTGGTAGAGGAAGGCGAACACCACCACGTACACCGCCAGGGTCAGGCCGTTGCCCAGTACCGGCAGCACCGAGGGCAGCCCGGCGAAGGCCACCTGCAGGATCGTGGCGGCGGTCATCGACACCACCAGCAGGAAGCCCAGCCCCAGCACCGCGCCGAAGGAGAACACCCGCTTCTTCAACCAGTCCAGCAGGCCCGGCCTGCGGCCGCTGCGGTCGACCTCGAAGATCAGGTTGAGCGCGCGCTGCAGCTGGGCGAACACCGCGGTGGCGCCGACGAACAGCAGCAGGGTGCTCCACAGCCCGGTCAGCGAGCCGACGTCGGGCCGGCGGCTGGCGTTGGCAACCACCGTGTCGGCGACCTGCTGCGCCTGCGGCCCGGCCAGCTGGCCGACCTGGCCCAGCAGCGCGGCCTGCGCGCTGGGCATCAGCGAGGCGGTGATCCACAGCAGGATCACCAGCAGCGGCGCCAGCGACAGCAGCGCGTAGAACGCCAGCGCCGCGGCCTGGGTCATCAGGTCGCTGGCGGCGAAGCGCTGCGCCAGCGCCACCGGCAGGCTGCGCCGGAGGCGCTCGAGCAGGGGCTGCAGGCGTGCGGATTGCGGCCAGGCCATGCGCGGTGCGGGAAGGGCGGATGCGCAACGTTCTAGCAGGCCCACGCGCACCTGCCAATGAAGACGCGGCGCAGCGCGGCCTGCCGCTGCGGCGGCCGGGTCGACGGCGGCACAGGCCGCCGCCTCTGCTCCGGGCGCCGGACCGGTCGGTGCCGCCGCCCGGCGCGCTGGCCGTCCTTCCCTGCGTGCGTGGTCACGCCCGCATGGAAAAGGTGACTCTCTGCCCCCGGTTTTCCCGCACGATCAGCGCGCTGCGCCGGCGGCCGGCGCGATCCGCCACACCGCGTTGCCGACGTCGTCGGCCACCAGCACGCCGCCGCGCGCGTCCACCGCCACCCCCACCGGCCGGCCGTGGGCCTTGCCGTCGGCATCGACGAAGCCGTCCAGCACGGTCTCGATCGGCCCGGCCGGGCGGCCGCCGGCGAACGGCACGAACACCACCCGGTAGCCCGCGCGCGGCTTGCGGTTCCACGAGCCGTGCAGGCCGATGAAGGCGCCGCCGGCGTAGCGTGCCGGCAGCGCCCGGCCGTCGTAGAAGGCCAGGCCCAGCGGCGCCACGTGCGCGCCCAGCGCGTAGTCCGGGGCGATCGCGGCGGCCACCTTGGCCGCGTCCTGCGGCTGCACGCGCGGGTCCACGTGCCGGCCCCAGTAGCTCCACGGCCAGCCGTAGAACGCGCCTTGCTTCACCGATGTCAGGTAGTCGGGCACCAGGTCGTTGCCGAGCTGGTCGCGCTCGTTGACCACAGCCCACAGGCGGCCGTCGTCCGGGTCGAACGCCAGCGCGGTCGGGTTGCGCAGGCCGGAGGCGAACACCCGCAGCGCGCCGCTGGCCGGATCGACCTCCAGCACCGCCGCGCGCCCGCGCTCCTCGTCCATGCCGTTCTCGCCGATGTTGCTGTTCGAGCCCACGCCCACGTACAGGTGTTTGCCGTCCGGGCTGGCGGCCAGCGACTTGGTCCAGTGGTGGTTGCGGCCGGCCGGCAGGTCGGCCAGCTTCACCGGCGCGGCGGCGATCGCGGTGGCGCCGGGCGTGTAGGGCAGCTTCACCAGCGCATCGGCGTTGGCCACGTACAGGGTGTCGCCGACCAGCGCCACCCCGAACGGCGAGACCAGGCCGTCGACGAACACCCGCCGGGTCTCGGCCACGCCGTCGCCGTCGGCGTCGCGCAGCAGGGTCAGGCGATCGGCGCTGGCCACGCCGGCGCCGGCGCGCTTCTGCAGGACCGACTCGATCAGCGCCCTGGGATTGGCGCTGGTCCTGCCTTCGGGCTTGTTCGATTCAGCCACCAGCACGTCGCCGTTGGGCAGCACGGTGACCGTGCGCGGGTGGTCCAGGCCGCGGGCGAAGGCGGTGACGGTGAAACCGGGCGCCGGCGTGGGCCGGCCATCCGCCGACCAGCCCACCGCCGGCGCGATGTCCACCACCGGGATGGTCTGCGGATCGGGCGCGGCCAGGCTCGGGTACGGACCGGTGGCCGGCGCGTAGACCGGCGCGGCCGCCTGCGCCGCGCTCACGCCGGCCGGAGCCGCGATGGCTGCGGCCGTGGCGGCTCCGGCCGGCGTGAGCGCGGCGCAGGCGGCCGCGCCGGTCTACGCGCCGGCCACCGGTCCGTACC
>JASGEB010000010.1:0-4527 GCA_047606785.1 Pseudoxanthomonas sp. | reverse complement strand
GCGCGGGCGCGGGCGCGGGTCAGCGCGGCGGCGGCCTCGCGCCAGGCCAGGGCGGCGCGGGCGATGCGCTCGTCGAGGCCGGCCAGGCGTTCGCCGGCGCCGCGCAGGGTGTCCAGTTCGGCCTCGATGCGGGCGGCGACTTCGTGCAGTTGCCCCGGCGCGACCCGGTGCTTGCGGGCCAGGTCGTGCAGGCGGCCGAGCCGGCGTTCGGCGCGCGCGAGCGCGGCCGGATCGAGGTCCAGCTCGTCGCGCAGCTGGGCGAGCAGGGCGCCGGCCTCCTCCAGCTGGATGCGGGCGCCGTCGAGCAGGCCGTCGACCTCGGCCAGGCGCGGCTCGTGCGCCTGCAGGCGCGCCAGCGCATGACGGCTGTCCAGCAGCAGGCGCAGGGCGGAGGGGTCGTCCTCGCCGGTCAGCCGCGCCAGGCCGTCCTCGCAGGCCTGCAGCAGGGCGCTGCCGTGGGCCTGGCGGCGGTGCAGGGCTTCCAACTGGGCGATCGCCTGCGGCGCCAGCTCCTCGGCGGCCAGTTCGCCGGCCTGGTGCTGCAGGTAGTCGAGGCGATCGGCGACGTCGCCGAGTGCGTTCAGGCGTTCGCGCTCGGCCAGCAGTGCGCTCCACTGCGCCGCGGCGGCGCGTACCGCCTGCAGCGCCTCGCCGTTGCCGCCGAAGCCGTCCAGCAGGGCCAATTGGCTGGCGCGCGAGAGCAGGGCCTGGTGTTCGTGCTGGCCATGGATCTCGACCAGCAGGCCGGCCAGTTCGGCCAGTTGCGCCAGGGTCACCGGCCGGCCGTTGACGAAGGCGCGCGAGCCGCCGTCGGCACGCAGCACACGACGCAGCTGGCACTGGCCATCGTCGTCCAGTTCGCTGGCGGCCAGCCAGGCCAGCGCCGGCGCGCCGGCGGGCAGGGTGAATTCGGCCGCCAGCTCGGCGCGCTGGCTGCCGTGGCGGACCACGCCGGCGTCGGCGCGCGCACCGGACAGGAACGCCAGCGCATCCACCAGCAGCGACTTGCCGGCGCCGGTCTCGCCGGAGATCACGGTCATGCCGGGGCCGAATTCCAGCTCGGTGGCGCGCACCACGGCGAAATCCTTGATCGACAGGTGGGTCAGCATGGGCCCGCATTGTAGGGGCGCCAGGCTCACCGGCCGAGACCGCTTGCAAAGCCGCCGGCCGCCGGCCATCTTGCCGCCATGCCCGCCCGCCATCCCGATCTGGACGCCCGTTCCCGCCAGGTCCTGCGCACCCTGATCAGCCGCTACATCCAGGACGGCGAGCCGGTCGGCTCGCGCACGCTGTCGCGGCTGTCGGGGCTGGAAGTCAGCCCGGCCACCATCCGCAACATCCTCGCCGACCTGGAGGACGCCGGCCTGCTGTCCTCGCCGCACACCTCGGCCGGGCGGGTGCCGACCGCACAGGGCTACCGCATGTTCGTCGACAGCCTGGTGCAGCTGCAGCCGCCGGGCGAGCGCGAGATCGCCCGGCTGCGCGCGGGCCTGCCCAGCGGCGGCGGCACCCAGGCGCTGCTGGGCAGCACCTCCGAGCTGCTGTCGGCGATGAGCCACTTCGTGGGCGTGGTCGGCGCGCCGCGGCGCGAGGCCTTCGCTTTCCGCCACATCGACTTCGTGCCGCTGGACGGGTGGCGGGTGCTGGCGATCCTGGTGTTCGCCGACAACGACGTGCAGAACCGGGTGATCGAGCCGCGCCGGACCTACGAGCCGGCCGAGCTGGAGCGGGTGGCCAACTATCTCAACAGCCACTTCGCCGGCCGCCCGATCGCCGAGATCCGCGCCACCCTGGTGCGCGAGATGCGCGCGGCGCGCAGCGAGATGGAGGGCCTGCTGGCGCATACGGTCGAGCTGGCCGAGCACGCCCTGGCCAGCGAGGGCGAGGACGTGGTGCTGGCCGGGCAGACCCGGCTGATGGGCGTGCAGGACCTGTCCGACCTGGACCGCCTGCGCGAGCTGTTCGAGGCTTTCGCCCGCAAGCGCGAGATCCTGCAGCTGCTCGAGCGCACCCTCAGTGCGCCCGGGGTGCGCATCTTCATCGGCGAAGAGACCGGGCTGGCGCCGCTGGAGCAGGTGTCGATGGTGGCCGCGCCGTACCGCGCCGGCGACCAGGTGCTGGGCGTGCTGGGGGTGATCGGCCCCACCCGCATGGCCTACCAGCAGGTGATCCCGCTGGTGCAGGCCGCCGCCGATGTGCTCGGCGCGGCGATGGACGGGCCCGGCCACGAAGCGCCCTGAGTGCGGAGCGTGGGCCGGTGCTTGAAACGCTGCCTGCCGCCCCCATTGCCGGTTCCCGAGGGCGGCAGTGGCCGCCGCAATGGACGAAGCGCACCGGCATGACTTCCAACGAACACCTCGAACCGGCCGCCGTGGCGGCCGACCCGGACCAGCCCCAGCGCGATACCGAGGCGCTGCTGCAGGCCGAGGTCGAATCCCTGCGCGGCGAGCTGGAACAACTGCGCGCCAGCGTGCTGCTGGACCGTGCCGACCTGGAGAACCAGCGCAAGCGCCTGGCGCGCGAGGCCGAGCAGGCGCGCAGGTTCGCCAACGAGCGCCTGCTGCAGGGCCTGCTGCCGGTGTTCGACAGCCTGGACGCCGGCCTGGCCGCGGCCGGCGCCGAACCCAGCCCGCTGCGCGAGGGCCTGGAACTGACCCAGAAGCAGCTGCTGAAAGTGGCCGACGACAACGGCCTGGCGGTGCTCGACCCGACCGGCCAGCCGTTCGATCCCGAGCAGCACCAGGCGGTCAGCCAGGTCGCGCCGAACCCGGCGCTGCCGGCCGGCACGGTGGCGCAGGTGTTCCAGAAGGGCTATCTGCTGGGCGGGCGCCTGCTGCGGCCGGCGCTGGTGGTGGTCGCCAACGGCTGAGCGGAAAAAAGAAAAAGGCCGGCGCCGCTCTTGAAGGCCGCAGCGCCAGCCCCACGTTCCTGAACATGGTCCCGGCGCGCGCCGGGCGCGGCCCTCCGGGGCCGCACTGCAACCCTTTCAATTCATCGCTCACGGGAGCAACAGCATGGGCAAGATCATCGGCATCGACCTGGGCACGACCAATTCGTGCGTGGCCATCATGGAAGGCGGCAAGGCCCGCGTCATCGAGAACAGCGAGGGCGACCGCACCACCCCCTCGATCGTCGCCTACACCAAGGACGGCGAAGTGCTGGTGGGAGCCTCGGCCAAGCGCCAGGCGGTCACCAATCCCAAGAACACCTTCTACGCGGTCAAGCGCCTGATCGGCCGCAAGTTCACCGACGCCGAGGTGCAGAAGGACATCGCCCACGTGCCGTACGCCATCCTGGCGCACGACAACGGCGATGCCTGGGTGCAGACCGCCGACGGCAAGAAGCTGGCGCCGCAGGAGATCTCGGCCAAGGTGCTGGAGAAGATGAAGAAGACCGCCGAGGACTTCCTCGGCGAGAAGGTCAGCGAGGCGGTGATCACCGTGCCGGCCTACTTCAACGACAGCCAGCGCCAGGCCACCAAGGACGCCGGCCGGATCGCCGGGCTGGACGTCAAGCGCATCATCAACGAGCCGACCGCGGCGGCCCTGGCCTACGGCCTGGACAAGGCCGGCGGCGACCGCAAGATCGTCGTCTACGACCTGGGCGGCGGCACCTTCGACGTGTCGATCATCGAGATCGCCGAGGTCGACGGCGAGAAGCAGTTCGAGGTGCTGGCCACCAACGGCGACACCTTCCTGGGCGGCGAGGACTTCGACAACCGGGTGATTCAGTACCTGGTCGAGGAGTTCCAGAAGGACTCGGGGCTGGACCTGCGCAAGGACCCGCTGGCGCTGCAGCGCCTAAAGGACGCGGCCGAGCGCGCCAAGATCGAGCTGTCCTCGGCGCAGCAGACCGAGGTCAACCTGCCCTACGTCACCGCCGACGCCTCCGGCCCCAAGCACCTGAACATCAAGCTGACCCGCGCCAAGCTGGAAGCCCTGGTCGAGGACCTGATCAAGAAGTCGATCGAGCCCTGCCGCATCGCGCTCAACGACGCCGGCCTGCGCGCCAGCGACATCGGCGAGGTGATCCTGGTCGGCGGCCAGACCCGCATGCCCAAGGTGCAGCAGGCGGTGGCCGAATTCTTCGGCAAGGAGCCGCGCAAGGACGTCAACCCGGACGAGGCCGTGGCGCTGGGCGCGGCGGTGCAGGGCGGCGTGCTGGCCGGCGACGTCAAGGACGTGCTGCTGCTGGACGTGACCCCGCTGAGCCTGGGCATCGAGACTCTGGGCGGGGTATTCACCAAGATCATCGAGAAGAACACCACCATCCCGACCAAGGCCTCGCAGGTGTTCTCCACCGCCGAGGACAACCAGAGCGCGGTGACCGTGCACGTGCTGCAGGGCGAGCGCGAACAGGCCCGCTTCAACAAGTCGCTGGCCAAGTTCGACCTGAGCGGCATCGAGCCGGCGCCGCGCGGCCTGCCGCAGGTCGAGGTGTCCTTCGACATCGACGCCAACGGCATCCTGCACGTGTCGGCCAAGGACAAGAAGACCAACAAGGAGCAGAAGGTCGAGATCAAGGCCG
>JASGEB010000009.1:0-3483 GCA_047606785.1 Pseudoxanthomonas sp. | reverse complement strand
GCGCGGCTGGCGTCGGCCGGCACGCGGCCAGCGCGGAACGCGGCCAGCGCGCGCCAGCGTTCGGCCAGCGCGTCGGAGCGCGAGCGCAGCGGATCGCGCGCTTCCAGCAGCGCGGCCAGGTCGGTGGCCAGGGCCTGTTCGCGCGGCGTGTTCGCGGCCAGCAGCATCGCCGCCAGGCGTGGATGGGTGCCGAGGGCGAGCATGCGCTTGCCCAGGGCAGTGATCGCGCCGGCGTCTTCCAGCGCGCCGAGGCGCTGCAGCAACTCGCGCGCGGCGGCCAGCGCGCCGGGAGGCGGCGGATCGGGAAAGCGCAGGTCGGCACTGCCCCAGGCGGCCAGTTCCAGCGCCAGCCCGGCCAGTTCGACCTGGGCGATCTCCGGGGTGCGCTGCGGCTCCAGCCGCTGCGAGTCCGGCCACAGCCGGTAGGCCCAGCCCTCGGCGACGCGGCCGGCGCGGCCGGCGCGCTGGTCGGCCGAGGCCTGGCTGATCGCCACCGCGTCGAGCCGGGCGAAGCCGCTGTTGGGGTCGTAGCGCGGCTCGCGCGCCAGCCCGGCGTCGACCACCACGCGCACGCCGGGCAGGGTCACGCTGGATTCGGCGACGTTGGTGGCCAGCACCACCCGGCGGCGGCCTTCGGGGTCGGGTTGCAGCACGCGCGCCTGCTGCTCGACCGGCAGTTCGCCGTGCAGCGGCAGTACGTCGAAAAGCGACTCTTCCCCGACCCTCACCCCAACCCCTGTCCCGGGTGGAGCGGAGTTCAAGGCGGCCTGCACCCGCGCGATCTCGCGCTGGCCGGGCAGGAACACCAGCACGTCGCCGGGATGCGTGGCCAGCGCATGCTCGACCGCGCGCCGCACCTGTGGCTCCAGCGCTTCGTCGCGGCGCGCCGGGAAATGCGCGATCTGCACCGGATACGCGCGGCCTTCGCTCGCCAGCCGCGGCGCATCGAGCAGGCGCTCCAGCCTTTCGCCCTCCAGCGTCGCCGACATCACCACGATGCGCAGGTCCTCGCGCAGGCTCGCCTGCACGTCCAGCGCCAGCGCCAGGCCGAGGTCGGCGGCAAGATGGCGCTCGTGGAACTCGTCGAACAGCAGCGCACCGACGCCTTCCAGCAGCGGATCGTCCTGGATCAGGCGGGTGAGGATGCCCTCGGTGACCACCTCGATGCGGGTGCGCGCGCAGACCTTGTTCTCGAAGCGGATGCGGTAGCCCACGGTCTGCCCGACCGCTTCGCCGAGCTGCCCGGCCATGAACGCCGCGGCGCTGCGCGCGGCGACCCGGCGCGGCTCCAGCATCACGATCTTGCGGCCCTGCAGCCACGGCGCGTCGAGCAGCGCCGGCGGCACCCGGGTGGTCTTGCCGGCGCCGGGCGGCGCCTCCAGCACCAGCCGCGGATGCGCGGCCAGGCTGGCGCGGATGGCCGGCAGCAGCGGGTCGATCGGAAACGAAGGCGGCATCGCGCCATTGTAGGAGCGCACCGCAGGGGCGCGATCTGGTTTTGCGCGAAAGCCCTGATCGCGCCCCTGCGGTGCGCTCCTACAATTTCCCGATCACGAATCCTGGATCCCTACTCCGTGCACCTCATCGACATCGGCGCCAACCTCAGCCACGACGCCTTCGACCACGACCGCGAGGCGGTGCTGCAGCGCGCGCGCGACGCCGGCGTGGTGCGCATGGTCGTCACCGGCGCCAGCCGCGAACACAACCCGAAGGCGTTGGCGCTCGCACAGGCGCATCCGGGCGTGCTGTGGGCCACCGCCGGCGTGCACCCGCACCACGCCGGCGAATACACCGACGAGTGCGACGCCGAGCTGCGCGCCCTGCACGCGCACCCGGAAGTGGTGGCGGTGGGCGAATGCGGGCTGGACTACTTCCGTGACTTCTCCCCGCGCCCGGCCCAGCGCCACGCCTTCGAGCGCCAGCTGCAGATCGCCGCCGACCTGCACGCCGCCGGCGGGACCAAGCCGCTGTTCCTGCACCAGCGCGACGCCCACGCCGACTTCCTGGCGATGATGAAGCAGTTCGACGGCCGCCTCGGCGCGGCGGTGGTGCACTGCTTCACCGGCAGCCGCGAGGAACTGTTCGACTGCCTGGACCGCGGCTGGCACATCGGCATCACCGGCTGGCTGTGCGACGAGCGCCGCGGCGCGCACCTGCGCGAACTGGTCCGGCACATCCCCGCCGTGCGGCTGATGGTGGAGACCGACGCGCCCTACCTGCTGCCGCGCACGCTCCGGCCGATGCCCAAGGACCGCCGCAACGAGCCGGCGTTCCTGCCGCACATCGTCGCCGAACTGGCGCGCGAGCGCGGCGAGGACGCCGCCGTCACGGCCGCGGCGAGCACCGCGACCGCACAGGCGTTCTTCGGTCTGACCTAATGCCTGGACTCTTGCGAGTCCACGGCATTACAGATCCACACCGAAGCCGACGCCCACCGATCGCTCGCTGCCGCTGAACGCCGCACCCAGCGAGAACGACCCCCTCTGGCCGACCCGCTTGCCGTAGCCCACCGACAGCGCCTTTTCCCCGCCCTGATAGCCCACGCCGGCCGCGATCCGGCCGCGCGGGCTGGTGCTGCCGGCGGCGTTGATCGCCATGTTCAGCATTGCGCTGTTCATCGCGCCCTGGCGGTCGATGCGTTGGTCCAGGGCATGGACGCGGCTCTCCATGTCGGCGAAGCGGTCTTCCAGCGTGTCCAGGCGGTTGTTGATCGAGTTCACGTCCACCCCGGTCAGCGCGGCGATCTGGCTGTCGGTGTAGGCGTTGGCGCTGGACAGCGTGGTGGCGTCGCCGCTGTCGGCGTAGTCCTCGGCCGACTGCAGCGTGGTCGTGTCGCCCGCATCGGCATAGGTCTGTGCCGAGGCCAGCGTGGTCGCATCGCCCGTGTCGGCATAGGTCTGCGCGGTGGCCAGCGTGGTCGCGTCGCCCGCATCGGCGTAGGTCTGCGCCGAGGCCAGCGTGGTCGCATCGCCCGCATCGGCATAGGTCTGTGCCGAGGCCAGCGTGGTCGCGTCGCCCGTATCGGCATAGGTCTGTGCCGAGGCCAGCGTGGTCGCATCGCCGGTGTCGGCGATCGACTGCGCCTGCGCTTCGGTGATTCCGCCGCTGGCGCTGGTTCCCAGCGCCGCGATCTGCGCATCGGTATAGGCATTGGCGCTGTCCAGCGTGGCCTGCAACTGGCTGACGTTGACCGCGTCGTTGGCGTCCACGCCGTCGGCAAGGTTGACGATGCGGTTCATCTGCCCGCCGGACGTGCCCACCGAGATGGTGTACGCCTCGGTGGCCACCGCGCCGAAGCCCAGCGCGGTGCTGTAGTCCGCGCTCGCCTGCGCGTTGACGCCGAACGCGGCGCTGTAGTCGCCCGCGGCCACCACGCCGGCGCCGACGGCGACGCTGCTGGTGCCGGTGGCCACGGCGGTCTCGCTGCTGGCGTCGTTGACGCCGTCGCCATCGGTGTCCAGGTCGAGGGTGCCCCTGAGGTCG
>JASGEB010000008.1:0-7165 GCA_047606785.1 Pseudoxanthomonas sp. | reverse complement strand
TGCCGGTGCAGGTACTCGATCGGGTCCTCGATGGTGAGGATGTGCCCGGTGGTGGTGCTGTTGTGGTGGTCGGCTCGACCGGCTCGGGCAAGTCCACCGCGCTGGCCTCGATGATCGACCACCGCAACAGCACCACCACCGGGCACATCCTCACCATCGAGGACCCGATCGAGTACCTGCACCGGCACAAGCAGTCGATCGTCAACCAACGCGAGGTCGGACTGGACACCCACGCCTTCCACAGCGCGCTGAAGAACGCCATGCGCGAGGCGCCGGACGTGATCCTGATCGGCGAGATCCTGGACGCGACCACGATGGAGGCGGCGATCGCCTTCGCCGAGACCGGCCACCTGTGCCTGGCGACCCTGCACTCCAACAACGCCGACCAGACCATCGAGCGCATCCTCAACTTCTTCCCCGAGAGCGCGCACAAGAACGTGCTGATGAACCTGGCGCTGAACCTGCGCGCGGTGATCTCGCTGCGCCTGGTCAAGGGCACCGATGGCCGGCGCCTGCCGGCCGCCGAGGTACTGCTCAACACGCCGGTGATCCGCGACCTGCTGCGGCGCGGGCAAGTGCACGAGATCAAGCAGGCGATGGAGGAGTCGCTGGAGGAAGGCATGGAGAGCTTCGACCAGTGCCTGTTCCGGATGGTCAAGGAGGGCCGGATCGAGCAGGAGGAGGCGCTGCGCGCGGCCGACTCGCGCGACGGCCTGGCGCTCAAGTTCCGCCTGTCCGAAGGCGCCAGCGGCGTCCACGACCCGTACGCGGAGGTCTACGACGCCGGCGCGGCGCCGAAGATCACGCACGGGTTCGTTTGAGGGGACCGGGGACCGGTCCCAATTCTGCCGCCGCCCTCACTCCGCATCCGCCTGCCGTTCCGGTCGCGTCGTTTCGAACGCCGGCAGCGCCAGGCAGGCCTGTTCGATCCGCGCCAGGGTCGGCCATTGCGCCGGCTCCAGCCCCAGCCGGCGGGCGTTGTACAGCTGTGGGACCAGGCAGCAGTCGGCCAGACCGGGGCGGTCGCCGTGGCAGAAGCGGCCGGTGGCCGGATCCTCGGCCAGCAGCGCCTCCAGCGCGGCCAGGCCGTCGCCGACCCAGTGCGCGCTCCAGCGCTCGCAGGCGACGGCGTCGACCTGCAGCTCGCCCCGCAGATACTGGCGCACGCGCAGGTTGGCCAGCGGGTGGATGTCGCAGGCGACCAGCTGCGCCAGCGCGCGCACGCGGGCACGCTCGTGGGCGCTGGCCGGCAACAGCGGCGGCTCGGGCCAGCATTCGTCCAGGTATTCGAGGATCGCCAGCGACTGCCGCAGGACCCGCCCGCCGTGCAGCAGGGTGGGCACCAGCTGCTGCGGGTTGAGGCGGGCGTAGTGCGGCGCGTGCTGGCCGCCGCCGTCGCGCAGCAGGTGCACCGGCCGCTGTTCGCAGGCCAGCCCCTTCAGTTCCAGGCCGATGCGCACGCGCCAGGCGGCGCTAGAGCGCCAGTAGGTGTACAGCCGCAGCCCTTCGCTCATGGCCCTGCCCCGCGTGGTGTGGATGCCGCCTCAGGCCGGCTCGATGCGCTGCTCGATCGCGCCGAACGGCGAGCTGCCGTCGGCCGCCAGCACCTCGATGCGCACGCTCTCGCCGAAGCGCAGGAACGGGGTCGACGGCTGGCCGTCGCGCAGGGTCTCCACGGTGCGTTGCTCGGCCAGGCAGGACGCGCCCAGCGCGGTGTCCTGGTTGGCCACCGTGCCCGAGCCGACCAGGGTGCCGGCCACCAGCGGGCGGGTGCGCGCGGCGTGGGCGATCAGTTCGGCGAAGTCGAACTGCATGTCCTCCCCGGCCAGCGCTGCGCCCAGCCACTGGCCGTTGCGCCAGGTGCGCACGGCCAGGTGCAGGCGGTTGCCGCGCCAGTCGCCGCCCAGTTCGTCGGGGGTGGCCAGCACCGGCGACAGCGCCGAGCGCGGCTTGGACTGCAGGAAGCCGAAGCCCTTGGCCAGTTCGCCCGGGACCAGGTTGCGCAGGGTCACGTCGTTGACCAACCCGAGCAGGCGGATGTGGTCGGCGGCCTGCGCCGGCGTCGCTCCCATCGGCACGTCGTCGGTGACCACCACCACCTCGGCCTCCAGGTCGATGCCGAACTCCTCGCTGGCCACCCGCACCGGCTCGCGCGGACCGAGGAAGCCGGCGCTGGTGGCCTGGTACATCAGCGGGTCGCGGTAGAAGCTCGCCGGCACCTGCGCGCCGCGCGCGCGACGCACGCGCTCGACGTGCGCCAGGTAGGCGCTGCCGTCGACGAACTCGTAGGCGCGCGGCAAGGGCGCCGCCAGGGCATCGACGTGCAGGTCGAAGGCGCCGTCGGCCCGGCCGGCCTGCAGCGCGTCGGCCAGCGCCTGCAACGGTGCGGCCACGACCGCCCAGTCCTCCAGCGCGCGCTGCAGGGTCGGCGCTAGCGCGCCGGCGCGCACCGCCCGCGACAGGTCGCGCGAGACCACCACCAGGGTGCCGTCGCGGCCCCCTTCCTTCAGCGAACCCAGCTTCATCGCGTCCTCCACGCCCGCCCGCCGGGCCATCGTTTCAAGTGTAACGAAGACCGGACGGATGTGGCGCATCAGGCCGCGCGCGGCCGCTCCTCGCCCTGGAAGCCGCCGGCGCGGTAGGTCAATACCAGGGTGTCGCGATGGCCGGCCTCGCCGACCGGCTGGATCGGGGTGGACTCGTGGATCACCCGCGCATCGTCCATCAGCATCGCCGACCACGGCTGGGCGAGGGTGAAGCGCAGGCCCTGCGGACCTTCGGCATCGAACACCCGCGTCTCCCCGCCCTTGATCCCGCTGCGCTCCACCAGCACCACCGCCACGAAGTCCACGCCGTCGCGGTGCGCGCCTTCCGGCGTGGGCCGGCCGATGCCGCCGGTAGTGTCGATCCGGAACTGGTGGGCCTCGATGTACCAGGGCCGGGTCCCGCGCAGCTGCGCGAACAGCGCGCCGAAGCCGGCGATCAGGCCCTGCCAGGCCGGCTGCGCGCGCACCGCCGCGTCGACCGGCTCGAACCAGCGCTGCATGCCGCCGTGCAGGGCGTTGTAGTCCAGCGACTGCCAGTGCGCGCGGTGCGGCACCAGGCGCAGGCCGTCGGCGCCGAGCACGTAGCTGTCGTGGCGGCGGCGGCGGTAATGGCCGCCGTCGCGCAGGTAGGCGTCGGCCGGCAGGTCGTCCCACGCCGGCGCCAGCGCCTGCAGTTGCTCGCCGGTGGCGCCGGCCAGGCCGGCCACCGCCTGCGCATCGATGACGGCAAAGCCATCGCCGCGCAGCCGCTCCGGCAGCGCGCTGGG
Source organism: Pseudoxanthomonas sp. (assembly GCA_047606785.1). GTDB lineage: Bacteria > Pseudomonadota > Gammaproteobacteria > Xanthomonadales > Xanthomonadaceae > Pseudoxanthomonas_A. The sequence goes on along the minus strand of JASGEB010000008.1, from coordinate 3,852 downwards.
CGGGGTTACGGGGGGCGCGGGCGAGAACGACGTCATTGCGGCAGGTCCAGGGAAATGCGCGGCGCGGGTAGACGGCGGGCACGAAAAAACCCGCACGGTGGCGGGCTTTCTCGCTGGGCCGGCTGGCCCGTGTATGGCAGCCCCGGATGGATTCGAACCACCGAATGCCTGAGTCAGAGTCAGGTGCCTTACCACTTGGCGACGGGGCTATGCAGCGATTGTAGCGCGGAACGGGCGCCGGCCCAATCCCGCGCGTGCGGCCGGCGCGCGCCCGGCGGACGCGCAGCGGCCAACGTACGCGTCAGCGCTTGGAGAACTGGGTCGCGCGGCGCGCCTTGTGCAGGCCGACCTTCTTGCGCTCGACCTCGCGCGCGTCGCGGGTCATGAACCCGGCCTTGCGCAGCTCGGACTTCAGCGACTCGTCGTACTCGACCAGCGCGCGGGCGATGCCCAGGCGGATCGCACCGGCCTGGCCGGTGGTGCCGCCGCCGGCGGCGGTGACCACGATGTCGAACTTCTCGCTGCTCTGGGTCAGTTCCAGCGGCTGGCGCACGATCATGCGCGCGGTCTCGCGGCCGAAGAACTCGTCCAGCGGACGGTCGTTGACGGTGATCTTGCCGGTGCCCTTGCGCAGGAACACGCGGGCGGTGGAGGACTTGCGACGGCCGGTGCCGTAGTTCTGGTTGGTGGTAGCCATGATCGATGCTCTTTTGAAAAGTCCGCACATGGACGTGCGGGCTCTTGCGAGGGATTCGCGTTAGATATCCAGCGGCTGCGGCTGCTGGGCGGCGTGCGGGTGCTCGGCGCCCTTGTAGACCTTCAGCTTGCGGTACATGGCCCGGCCCAGCGGACCCTTCGGCAGCATGCCCTTGACCGCGATCTCGATCACCCGCTCGGGGTGGCGCTCCAGCGCCTGCGACAGGGTCTCGGTCTTGAGGTTGCCGATGTAGCCGGTGAAGCGGTGGTACTGCTTGTCCTGCAGCTTCTTGCCGGTCACCGCGATTTTCTCGGCGTTGATCACCACCAGGTAATCGCCGGTGTCCACGTGCGGGGTGTAGACGGGCTTGTGCTTGCCGCGCAGGCGGCGGGCCAGTTCGCTGGACAGGCGGCCCAGGGTCTTGCCCGAGGCATCGACGAGGTACCAGTCGCGCTGGACGGTCTCGTTCTTGGCGGTGAACGTACTCATGACGTGGAACTCTTCCTAAGGTGACTGGTCGGGCGGATTCCGCGCGCCTTGCACGGCGGAACTTTGCCTCGCGTTGTACTGCTTCGTGCTTCGCCGGGGCGAAAGAGGCGGGATTGTAGCCAGCCCAGGGCGCGCGCGCAAGGGCGCCTGCCGGGCCGCGGCGCGCGGGTGGCATGCGGCGGCCAAGGGCGGGATCATGGCCCTCCCCCCCGCACTGCCCACGTCCGCATGAGTCCCGATCCCGCCGAGCGCCTGCACCGCCCCCTGGACCGCCTGCTGGTGGAGGCACAGCGCGCGCTGGAGACCGTGCTGGGCGACCCGCCGGCGCAGCGTCCCTATCCGGCCGCGGCGACCCCGGAGATCGCCCTGGACGGCCCCGAACGCCAGCACGCCGCCGGGCTGATGCGGATCAACCACGTCGGCGAGGTCTGCGCGCAGGCGCTGTACGCCGGCCAGGCCATGGTCGCCCGCGACCCGGCCACCCGCGCCCACCTGCTGCACGCCGCCCAGGAGGAAACCGACCACCTGGCCTGGTGCGCACAGCGCCTGCGCGAACTGGACAGCCGGCCGAGCCTGTTCAACCCGCTGTGGTACGCCGGCAGCTTCGCCATCGGCGCGGTCGCCGGCCTGCGCGGCGACGGCTGGAACCTGGGCTTCGTGGTCGAGACCGAGCGCCAGGTCGAGGCGCACCTGGACGAGCACCTGGACATCCTGCCGCCGGCCGACCTGCGCAGCCGCGACGTGCTGGTGGTGATGAAGGCAGACGAGGCCCGCCACGCCGACGACGCGCAGGCCGCCGGCGCGCGCGCGCTGCCGGCGCCGGTCAAGCGGGCGATGTCGTTCGCCTCGCGGGTGATGAAGACGGTGGCCTACCGCACGTAAGAGCGCACCGCAGGGGCGCGATGGGCTTCCCCGTTATCGCCGCCATCCTGGGCCCGAACCCGGCGCGCCCATGGGGCGCTCCTACTCGGCCAGGTTGCGGCCGTGGAACAGTTCCTCGATCTCGCGCTTGAGCAGCGCCTCGATCTTCATGCGCTCCTTGAACGACAGGTTGCGCGCCTTCTCCTCGAACAGGTACTGGTCTAGGTCGAAGTCCTTCAGGTGCATCTTGGTGTGGAAGATGTTCTCCTGGTAGACGTTGACGTCGAACATCTCGTAGCGGGTCTTGATGTTCTTGGCCAGGAAGTCCTGGATCGAGTTGATCTTGTGGTCGATGTAGTGTTTCTTGCCCCTGACGTCGCGGGTGAAGCCGCGCACCCGGTAGTCGGCGATGACGATGTCCGACTCGAAGCTCTCGATCAGGTAGTTCAGCGCCTTCAGCGGCGAGATCACCCCGCAGGTGGCCACGTCGATGTCGGCGCGGAAGGTGGCGATGCCCGCCTGCGGATGGGTCTCCGGGTAGGTGTGGACGGTGATGTGGCTCTTGTCCAGGTGCGCGACCACCGCGTCGGAGATGACCTCCTTGCCGGCCTGCTTCTTGTCGATGATCGGCTCCTCGGAGATCAGGATGGTCACCGACGCGCCCTGCGGGTCGTAGTCCTGCCGGGCCACGTTGAGGATGTTGGCGCCGATGATCTCCGCCACGTCGGTGAGGATCTGGGTCAGGCGGTCGGCGTTGTATTCCTCGTCGATGTACTCGATGTAGCGCTGCCGTTCCTCCTGCGAGACGGCGTAGCAGACGTCGTAGATGTTGAAGCTCAGCGCCTTGGTGAGGTTGTTGAAACCTTGCAGCCGCAGGCGCGGCAGGGGCTTGACCACGGCAGTGGCACCTTGGGGAACGGGCGAAGGGCGGGATTATGGGCCAAAGCAGGTGACGGCGAAATGTCCGCCCCTGGCTCCGTTTGCCGGCACCGCCGCGAGCGTCTAAGCTGGCCGGATGTGCCGCCACTCCCTCATCCTGACCCGATGAAACCAGGCCTTCCTGCGAGCCTGCTGCGCCAGTCCTCGCCCAATGCGGCGCTGATGCCCGATGCGGCCACCATCGAAGCCTTCCTGGTCAACAGCCACCGGCGCCGCTACCCGGCGCGCGCCGACGTGTTCCGCCCGGGCGACCCGGCCGGGACCCTGTACTACGTGATCAGCGGCTCGGTCAGCATCCTGGCCGAGGAGGACGACGACCGCGAGCTGGTGCTGGGCTACTACGGCCCGGGCGAGTTCGTCGGCGAAATGGGACTGTTCATCGAGTCCGACCGCCGCGAGGTGGTGCTGCGCACCCGCACCCAGTGCGAACTGGCCGAGATCAGCTACGAACGCCTGCACCAGTTGCTGACCGGCACCCTGGCCGCCGACGCGGCCAAGATCCTGTTCGCGATCGGCACCCAGCTGTCCAGGCGCGTGCTGACCACCAGCCGCAAGGCCAGCCGGCTGGCGTTCCTGGACGTGACCGACCGCATCGTGCGCACCCTGCACGACCTGGCCCACGAGCCGGAAGCGATGAGCCACCCGCAGGGCACCCAGCTGCGCGTCTCGCGCCAGGAACTGGCGCGGCTGGTGGGCTGCTCGCGCGAAATGGCCGGGCGCGTGCTCAAGAAGCTGCAGCTCGACGGCACCCTGCACGCACGCGGCAAGACGGTGGTGCTGTACGGGACGCGTTAAAGCCGGGAGTGGGGAATAGGGAATGGAGAGACAGAGCAGAGCCTCTCGACTCTCCATTCCCTATTCCCCAC
>JASGEB010000007.1:0-18221 GCA_047606785.1 Pseudoxanthomonas sp. | reverse complement strand
CACCCGGGCGAGACGTTCGCCTTCGACCTGTCCGACCACACGGTGATCATCGGCCTGCTGATCGGCGGCCTGATCCCCTACCTGTTCGGCGCGATGGCGATGGAGGCGGTCGGCCGCGCCGCCGGCGCCGTGGTGGAGGAAGTGCGCCGCCAGTTCCGCGAGATCGCCGGGATCATGCAGGGCACCGGCAAGCCGCAGTACGACAAGGCGGTGGACCTGCTGACCCGGGCGGCGATCAGGGAGATGATCCTGCCCTCGCTGCTGCCGGTGGCGGTGCCGATCATGGTCGGCCTGGCGCTGGGCCCGCAGGCGCTGGGCGGGCTGCTGATCGGCACGATAGTGACTGGCCTGTTCGTGGCCATCTCCATGACCACCGGCGGCGGCGCCTGGGACAACGCCAAGAAGTACATCGAGGACGGCCACTTCGGCGGCAAGGGCAGCGAGGCGCACAAGGCCGCGGTCACCGGCGACACCGTCGGCGACCCCTACAAGGACACCGCCGGCCCGGCGATCAACCCGCTGATCAAGATCATCAACATCGTCGCCTTGCTGCTGGTGCCGCTGCTGTAAGCGGACCCCTGCCCGCGAGGGTATTTCCTCGTAGGAGCGCACGCCGCAGGCGGGCGCGATGGGCTTTCGCGCGAAAGCCCATCGCGCCCATGGCGCACGCCTACGCCGCAACGCCCGGGGCGTTAGAATGCGCCCCGGTTTTTCACTTCCCCCTGGAGCAGCGCATGGGCCTCGGCCACGTCCCCACCGGCAAGCATCCCCCCGACGAGATCAACGTCGTCATCGAGATCCCCAAGGACTCCGAGCCGGTCAAGTACGAGGTGGACAAGGAAAGCGGCGCGATCTTCGTCGACCGCATCCTATCCACGCCGATGCGCTACCCCTGCAACTACGGCTACGTGCCGCACACCCTGTGCGGCGACGGCGATCCGGTCGACGTACTGGTGGTGCTGCCGCTGCCGCTGGTGCCCGGCGCGGTGATCCGCTGCCACCCGGTCGGCGTGCTACGCATGACCGACGAAGCCGGCAGCGACGAGAAGATCCTGGCCGTGCCGGTCGAGAAGGTCTTCCACGGCTACGCCCACATCAAGGACATCGCCCAGGTCAGCGACCACTGGCTGGAGCGCATCGGCCACTTCTTCGAGCACTACAAGGACCTGGAGAAGGGCAAGTGGGTGAAGATCGACGGCTGGGGCACCGCCGCCGAGGCCAAGGCCATCATCACCGAGTCGATCCAGCGCGCCGCCGCCAAGCACTAGGTGTGATCTCTCAGTAGGTTGTTCATCGGGATGCAGGAGATGGGTGACTTGTAGCCCAGGCCCACCCGGCGTCCGCGTGCCGCAAGCAGGAAAACCGGGAAAGCCCAGCGCGCCCCTGCGGTGCGCTCCTACCCGGCGTCCTTGCGCACCCGCAGCAGGGTCAGCCCGATCAGCCGCGACACTACCAGCGCGATGTACATCACTCCGGTGAACTGGGCGAGCATGACCAGTGCGCGCGCCGGCGGCTGCACCGGCACGATGTCGCTCAGGCCCACCCCCGAGAGCACGCTGAAGCTCAGGAACAGCAGTTCCATCCAGGTGCGCAGCGCATGCAGGCCGTCGCCGGTGGTGGCGGCGAAGCTGCCCGGCGACCATTGCTGGCAGACCTGGAAGGCGAAGGCGAAGCCCCAGGCCAACAGGGTGAAGGTCGCGCCGGCGGCGAACAGTTCGTCGCGGGTGACCCGATGGTCGCCCAGCATGTAGGCGGTCAGGCCGGCCGCCGTGTAGAAGTACAGCAACGATTCCAGCGCCTGGGCGAAGATCACCAGCCCCTGCTGGTGCAGCCAGGCGCCCAGCACCGAGCACAGCACCGACGGCACCGCCATCAGCCAGGCCAGCCAGTTGACCGCCGGGCTGCGGTTGACCACCCACAGCGCCAGCGACAGCACCAGAATCCCGAACGCACCGAACAGCGCGCGTCCGGTCGGCGTGTCCTCCATCGCCGGATACAGCAGCACCCCCAGCAGCTGCGCCGTCAGCAGCAGCGAGGACGGATGGCGGCGCGCCAGCCGCCACCACCGCAGCGGCCGCTCGGGCGGCGGCGAAGTTCTCGTGTTCTCCATGCGGGCCAGTCTAAGCCGCCCCTGCCGCCGGCGGCCCCCATCCGCCGGTGCGGACCGGGCCCGGCGGGTCCTGCCGTCGCCGGTGCCAGGCGGGCGGAGAGCCCCCGTCCAACCAGCGGCATCCTGTGCCATCGGCTCGCCCATATGACATTTCGGACTTTGGAAGTATCGGCGTGCGACCAAGCGTGGCCTGGCGCCGGCCAGGATGGTTTTTTTGTCGATTCGGACAAAAGAGGTCACATGAAACCAATGCCCTGGCAAAAGCCTGACGTAACGAATGATTAACGTCACGACCCGTGCATGGCGAACGTCATGCGCCTGTTATCGATGGGGCCCAGGCCCGTTCCTTACCCAAGCCCGTATCAAGGGGACGCACTGATCATGAGAAATAACCGATCCATCAAGCGCAGCGCCCTGGCGCTGGTCCTCGGCGCCTGCCTTGCCCAAGGCGCCGCGTTTGCCCAGAGCACGTCCGGCGACATCGCCGGCAGCGCGCCGACCGTCGCGGGACAGCCGGTCACCATCACCAGCCTGACCTCCGGCGTGACCCGCCAGGTCACCGTCGGCGCCGATGGCCGCTTCCGTGTCGCCCAGCTGCCCATCGGTAGCTACGAGATCACCACTCCGGACGGGCAGACCCGCACCGTGGCGGTGGTCGCCGGCCAGACCGTATCGGCCGACTTCAACAGCGCCGAGGCATCGATCCTGGATCCGGTGGTGGTGCACGGAGCTTCGGTCAACGGCATCGACGTGAGCAGCCCGGAGACCCGCACCACCTTCACCGCCGAGCAGCTCAACACCCTGCCGGTGAGCCGCGACGTCACCAGCGTGTCGCTGCTGACCCCAGGCACGGTCGCCAGCAGCAGCTATTTCAGCAACGCCTCGTTCGGCGGCGCCTCGGCGGCGGAGAACAGCTACTACGTCGACGGCTTCAACGTCACCAACCTGTACGACAGCCTGTCCTTCTCGGAAGTGCCCTACCAGGCGATCGACCAGCTGGACATCCAGACCGGCGGCTACGGCGCCAAGTACGGCTTCTCCACCGGCGGCGTCACCAGCGTCAACATCAAGCACGGCACCAACGAGTGGCACGGCGGCGTCAGCTGGGCCGGCGTCCCGGCCAGCCTGAAGGAGAACGAGCCGGATACCTACCTCAACGACGGCAGCATCTTCACTTCCTACGACAAGAACAGCAGCAGCTCCAATACGTCCACCATCTGGGTCGGCGGTCCGCTGATCAAGGACAAGCTGTTCGTGTTCGCACTGCTCCAGGAGAGCGAATCCAAGAGCACCACCTATGGCAGCCGCTCCTATTACAACTACACCGGCACCACCGCGGACCTCGGCACGTCCACCAGCGCCACCGACACCACCTCGAAGACCCCCTACAAGCTGATCAAGCTGGACTGGTATCCGAACGACTGGAACCACGTCGAGTACACCGGCTTCGACAACAGCACCCGCACCAGCTACAACCTCTGGGATGCCGAATACAGCAGCACCGCCCGCAACGCCGAGCCCTACAAGACCGACTACGACGGCCAGCTTGTCCACAAGAGCGGCGGCCTGACCAGCATCCTGAAATGGACCAGCAATCTGACCGACAATTTCACCGCGTCGCTGATGTACGGCCAGATGAAGAACAAGAACGAAGAGTTCACCATCAGCCCGGACGGCACCTACAGCAGCTACGACGGCAACATCAACAGCAGCGTCGCCTGCCCGTACGTCTATCTGGTCGGTACCGGCCATACCGGTTGCTCGGTGAGCAGCACCCTCGGCATCGTCGACGGCTACGACCAGCGCAAGAGCGGCCGCCTGGACTTCGAATGGCACCTGGGCAACCACACCCTCAGCTTCGGCTACGACGCCGAGCGTTGGAAGTCGAAGTCGGGCGAGATGTACGACTACTGGTACGTGGCCAGTTCCTATGCCTACGAGGTCATCTTCGCCACCGGCGGTATGGTGCAGGTGAACCAGGACTCCTGGTACCTCGAGGACAAGTGGCAGATCACCGACAACTTCCTGCTGTCGCTGGGCGTGCGCAACGACTCGTTCGAGAACAAGAACACCACCGGCGCGACCTTCGTCAAGCAGGACAACATCTGGCAGCCACGCCTGGGCTTCACCTGGGACCTGCTGGGCAACGGCGACAGCAAGCTGTACGGCACCCTGGGCCGCTACTCGCTGCCGATCTCCGCCAACGTGGCGCTGCGTGCCGCCAGCGCATCGCTGTATGAGTACGCCTACTACTCCTACACCGGCACCGACTCCGCCACCGGTGTCCCGACCGGCACCTCGGTGCTTTCCGGCCCGTACTACGCCAACGGCGAAAACGGCAGCGTGCCCGACGCCAGCGCAGTCACCAGCAAGAACCTGAAGCCCTACACCCAGGACGAGGCGGTGCTCGGCTACCAGTTCAAGCTGCACTCCGACAACGCCTTCCTCGACGACTGGGTGCTGGGCGCCAAGGCGACCTATCGCAAGATCCACACCGCGATCGACGACACCTGCGCCACCGCCGCCCTGTACAACACCGCCACCTCGGAAGGCTACGACCTGTCCAACTGGGACGATGCCTGGGACATCGCCAGCGATCTGCCCGGCTGCTATCTGTACAACCCGGGCAGCAGCTTGACCCTGACCATGGATATCGATGGCAACGGCACCTCCGACACCATCACCGTGCCGGCCAGCGAACTGGGCGAAAAGGCCAAGCGCGACTACAAGGCCGTCACCCTCAGCGCGGACAAGGAAACCGACAAGTGGTACGTCAGCGCCAGCTACACCTGGTCCAAGCTCTACGGCAATTACGAGGGCCTGGTGAAGAGCACCAACGGCCAGTCCGACACCGGCACGACCTCCGACTTCGACTTCAAGGAGATCATGTACGGCGCCACCGGCTACCTGTTCAACGACCACCGCCACTCGCTGAAACTCTACGGCGGCTACAAGTTCACCCCGGAATGGTCGGTGGGTGCGGCCCTGACGGTCCAGTCCGGTGCGCCGATCAGCTGCCTGGGCGGCGGCTACGGCACCTTCGGCACCTACTACGGCTATACCGGCGTGTTCCACTACTGCAATGGCGATATCGCCAAGCTGGGCACCGCCGGCCGTACCCCGTGGACCTACAACTTCAGCCCGAACGTGCAGTACAAGCCGCGCTGGCTGCCGGGCCTGAGTGCGCAGCTGTCGGTGCTGAACGCCTTCAACAGCGTCAAGCCCTTGCAGGTCTACGAGACCTCCTGGGCCAGCTACTACGGGACCTACCGCTACTACTACAACTACAAGGTGGCCAAGTACTTCACCGATCCGCGCTACGTGCGCCTGCAGCTGCAGTACGACTGGTAATCATCACCCCTGCGGCATGCGTGACCCCGAACGGCCCGCCTCTGGCGGGCCGTTCTTTTTGGGCTTGTCCCTCGGTGCGCGATGGCGCACCGCGCGCCGGCCCAGGGCGTGTCATGAGCTATTGAGTGCGTTATCCGCGCTTTGCACCGCTGGCAATCGCGCCCAAGCGCTCGATCAGCGGAGACAACGCGGCCTTGTAGGGAAGCCACTTCGGGGTCGGTGGCAGCGCCGGTCTGCTGCGGACCTGAATGGCGCTGGCGGTGTTGACGCCGCGCGAATGGACCAGCGTGTCGAGCATCTGCGGCCGGTATTCAAAGCCGCAATGCGCGCTGATCTCCCGCAAGGTGGCCTGCGGCCGCAGGATCAGGTCGTTGTAGGACACGTCCAGGATCCGCCCCGGGTAGCGCTGGTGCCAATGCTCCATCAGGCCGGCATAGCGCCGGTAGTGGTCGGCCAGCTCGATCTGGTCGTACGAGTACAGCGCGGTGCTTTCGGAAAAGAACTCGCGCAGGTTGGAGAAGCAGGTCTCGACCGGTTCGCGGACCATGTGCAGCACCTTGGCCTGCGGCAGCGCGCGGAAGATGAAGCCGAGGTTGAGGAAATTCGTCGGCAATTTATCGGTCACGTAGCGCTCGCCGCCACGCAACTTGTCCAGCGACTGCAGGTAGCCGAGGCCGACCTCCTCGAAGTCGACCGTCGCGGCGCGGCGCACGATTTCCAGGTCCGTCTCGCCAGTGCAGTGATGGTTGGTCGCATAGCGCATCCAACTGGTGAAATCGTAGAGCTCGCCAGCGCAGTGGATGTCGGGATGGCCGTTGAGGTGCTGCTCCAGCAAGGTGGTGCCGGAGCGGTGCATCCCCACGACGAAGATCGGAACCGGCAGCGATCCATGCTCCGCCGACGGCGCTGCCGACGCAGTCGGGAACATGCGCAGTTGCTCGAAAAGCCGATCGTCCTGGGCCGGGTAATAGTCCAATTGGCCGCGACGCGTGCGGCAGGCCAGGCTCAGCGCCGCGTAGGCGTCGTCGACCTCGCCCAGATCGTCCAGTTCCTTGTGCAACGCATAGGCCAGGAAGGTGATGTCATCGGGATGCGATGCGCCGGACAGCTCGCGGCGCAACTCGGCTACGTGGTTGGAGCCGGGGGTCTGCCTGCGCAGACGCGACAGCATCCACCAGGCGAAGGCGAGGCCGGGCCACTTCCGCAGGCAGTCGCGCAGGAATTCCTCGTCCTCCTCGACGCGTCCAAGGAACATCAACGCTTGGGCCTTGGACAAATGCAGCGGGATCGAGCCGGGGAACTGCCGCACCCCCGATTCCGCATACGCAAGCGCGGCCTCGGGTGCGCCGGAGGTGTTCAGCAGGGTCGCGATCAGGTCGAGCAGTTGCGGATCGTGCAACTGCTCGGGGGGAATGGCAGCGATCGCGCCCTGCATCAGGTCGATCAGGTTGTGGGTGCGCAGGCGCCGCAGCAGCAGCGAAATCTCGGTGGTCGTCCGCGGCGGACCGGCAGCGTGGGCGAGCGCTGCGTAGTGGCGCGCCTGACGGTAGTCGCCGCAACTCGATTCGATTCTCGAGCGTTGCAGCAGCGCTCCGAAGTGATGCGGGTGCTCGGCCAGAAGTTCGTGGTTGAGGCTGCGAGCGCGCTCGAAATCACCTGCAGTGACCTGCCGCCGAATGGCGGCGAGCCTGTGATTGATCGGATCGGGAGTCGGCATGCAGAAGAACGCAGGTGAACGAGCTTGCACGGCTGTGCGGGCCGCCAATATCGCCGAGCCGTCGCAACCGCCGCAACCGCCGCAACCGACCCAGGTCACAGCCCCGGCCGTTCCCGGATACGGAGGCGTCTACCGGGGCCGGCCAGCGGGGCCTGTTTCGATGAGTGTCCAAGCCATCATCAATGCTGGGACTCATATGGGCCAACACGATCGAAACGACCCGATGTTCGGCATGAATGTCAACGAAACGAAGCGACTTCATGACTGCACCGCGAGGCACCGCATTGGCGCCACTTGCAACGAACGGTGCCGAGGCATGGCTCATACGGCACTGCATAGCGATACGAATCAATTACTTGCACAGCAAGTCTCGCCTTTCTTTTTCAATACTGGACCGTATGTGGCAATGCCGGCACCCAGGCAACACATGGTTTCAACGAAAACGTTCTAAAAACTTAACCAAGCGCGCCACGGCCGATGCCGATGAGACGCGTGACGTATCGGTGTGCCCACGCTGGCCGTGGGCCCCCAAAGGGCGTGGACGATTCGCGCCCTCCCCGCTTTGCAATGAGGTCGTTGCATGTCCGTAACAACAAGCAAGCTCGCACCCGCCGTATGCCAGGCCCTGCTCCTGAGCCCGGCGTTTCATCTCCCCACTCTCTGGAGGCGCTCTTAATGCCTAACACCAAGAAATTGTCCAGCGCCATCCACCTGGCCTTGTTCATTGGCGTGACCTCGTTCACCGCCGGCAACGCACTCGCCCAAGACGGCACCACCAGTAGCACCAGTAGCAGCGACGAAAAGTCGGACAAGACCGCGCATACGCTGGACTCGGTCGCCGTCACCGGTTCGCGCATCAAGCGCGCCGACATCGAGGGTGCGCTGCCCATCACGGTGATCACCCGCGAAGACCTGGACATCAGCGGCCAGACCTCGGTCGGCGAGTACCTGCAGACCAATACCCTCAACTCCTTCGGCTCCACCGTGCCCAGCTCCGGCAGTTCGGCGCAATCCTTCTCCGGCATCAGCCTGCACGGCATGGGCGAGGGTCGCACCCTGGTGCTGATCGACGGCCACCGCGCGCCCACTTCGCCGCAAACCGGCGAGGGCCAGGACCTGAACGTGATCCCGATGGCGATGGTCGAGCGCATCGAGATCCTCACCGACGGCGCCTCGGCGATCTACGGCGCCGACGCCATGGGCGGCGTGGTCAACATCATCACCCGCAAGGACTTCAACGGCGGCGAAGTCACGCTCGGGAACACCAATGCCGAATGGGGCGGCGGCACCGGCGATCAATCGGCGGTATTCGGCTTCTCCAGCGACCGCGGCCACATGGTCGTGGGCGTGTCCCACAACAAGCGCGACATCACCTACGACCGCGACATGCCCTGGGAAACCAGTAAAGGCGTGTCGTCGTACGCCAACAACTTCTACAGCGTCGACTACGACGCCAGCGGCGATCCGGTCACCGGCAGCTTCCTGGAAGCGGTCCCCGGCGGTTGTACCGGCACCAACTTCTACACCTCGGGTAGCCACTGCTACTACGACTACACCAAGACGATGGCCATCACCGCCTCGGAAGATCAGCGCAGCATCTTCATGAACGGCGAGTACTACATCAACGATGCCTGGACCGCCTACGCCAGCCTCAGCGCGACCCATGTCAAGAGCTACGGCGTCTACGCGCCGGCGACCAGCGACGACGGCATCTACGTCAGCTCGTCCAGCTCCAACAACCCGACCGGCGAGGACGTGATGCTGTACACGCGCTTCGTCGGCCTGGGCAACCGCATCAATATCGACACCACCGACAACTACAACGTGGTGCTCGGTACGCGCTGGCAGGCCAACGACCGGCTGACGTTCGACTTCGGCATAAGCTTGAACGACAGCTACTTCACCAACGACGGCTACAACTACGTCAACCTGAAGATCGCCCAGGAGCTGATCGAGGACGGCACCTACGATGTCGCCAACCCCTATGCCAACTCCAGCTCGGTGCTCGACCAGATCCGCGCCACCGTCTCGCGCAACGGCTTCTACAAGGAACACCAGGCCTACGTGAACGGCAACCTAGACCTGTTCGGTCTGGGCGGCGGTACCTCGCAGCTCGCGTTCGGCGCCGAGTACACCACCGAGGACTACGAGGACATCTACGATGCTCAGTCGGCGGCCGGCAACATCGGCGGTTCGGCCGGCAACTCGGCCTGGGGCAGCCGTTCGGTCGGCTCGGCCTACGCCGAATGGAACCTGCCGTTCACGAGCTCGTTCGAGGCGGACCTGGCCGCGCGCTTCGACCACTACTCCGACTTCGGCAACGCCACCTCGCCGAAGCTGTCGCTGCGCTGGCAGCCGCTGGACTCGCTGACGCTGCGCAGCTCGATCGGCGAAGGCTTCCGCGCGCCGACCCTGGTGGCGCTGAACCAGCAGCCCGCCTCCTCGGCCGACTCCGTCGTCGATGCCGCGACCGCCGAGGCGCTGGGCGTGTCCTCGACCTCGTCGATCCAGATCAGCGCGGTGCACGTCGCCTCGCCCGACCTGCAGCCGGAGAAGTCCACCCAGTTCAGCTTCGGCGCGGTCTGGGACGCCACCAGCTGGCTGAGCACGTCGCTGGATTACTACAACAACGTGATCCGCAACCAGATCAAGTGGTTCTCGGCGCAGGAAGTGGTCAATCGCACCAACGAAGGCACCTACCTGCCGTCCAACCTGTACGTCGTTCGCAACTCCTCGGGCGCGATCACCACCGTCTACGCCGGCTACGGCAACGAGGGCAAGGTCAACACCGACGGTGTCGACTTCAAGGTGAACACCCGCTTCGACTTCGGCGCTTACGGGAAGCTGAGCAACCAGCTGCAGTTCGACTGGGTGCATAGCTACAAGATCGAGGGCGACGAGGAGATCGGTCACTACGGCTACCCCGAATGGCGTGCCAAGCTGGTCAACACCTATGAGCTGGGCCGGTGGTCCTTCAGCTGGACCGTCAACGCGATCGCGCACAGCCCCGAGTACTACGAGGACTACCTGGCCGAATACGGCTACAGCTGCCAGGAAGCGCTCGAATGGGGTTATGTGCACACCTGCAAGAACAAGCCGTACATCACCCACGACGTGCAGCTCACCTACAACGCGCCCTGGAAGGGCAAGATCAGTCTCGGCGCGATCAACCTCACCGGCCGCCAGCCCGTGCTGGACTACGCCTACGCCGGCAGCGGTGGCTACAACACCTATCTGTACAACCCCTATGGTCGCCAGCTCTATCTGCGCTACTCGCAGGATTTCTGAGCCCGGCGGTCGTCAACTGCAGTAATCTTGCAATCACAAGGGGGCCGCGAGGCCCCCTTGTTTTCATCGTCATCCACCCGCCCGGCCTCAATGAAAGCATGAGCAACGTCGCCGAGTTGTTGCGCAACGCCGAGCGCGCCGCCGTGGCCAAGCAGTGGGACCAGGCACGGGACCGCTTCCTGCAGGTCCTGGCGCTGGAGGAGCATCCCTCCGCGCTGCTGCAGTTGTCCTATATCGAATCCAGCGCCGGCCATTACCGCCTGGCGCGCGAATACGCGCTGCGCGCCTGCAAGCGCACACCGACCTCGCCGCAAGCCATCGTCTGGCTGCTGAGCCGGCTGCGCGCGTTCAACGAGACCGGGGAATTGCGCGCCTTCGTCCGGCGCAGCCCGCAACTGGCCGCCTTGGACCCGCCGAAGCTGCAGTTGGTTTCGGCCCAATTGAGCTACCTGGGCGACCAGGAAGGCGCTGCGAGTTTTCTCGACCTGGCGCTCGGCAAGGCGCCCGGGGTTCCGCAATTGCTGCTTGCACGCGCCCAGGTCAACGTGTTCCGCGGCCGTTTCGACGAGGCCGAACGCGACCTGCGGCTTTGCCTGGCGCGGGCGCCCGGCATGGCCGACGCCTGGTGGAGCCAGGCCAACCTGCGCAAACAGACCCCGGCGAAAAACCACGTCGACGAACTGCGCCGACGCATCTCGGCCGGCGCGCTGAGCGCGCGCGACAGCGCCTATCTGCACTCTGCCCTGCACAAGGAGCTGGACGACCTCGGCGACTTCCACGCCGCCGCCGCCGCGCTGGAGGCCGCCTGCAAGGCCCGCCGCTCCGAGCAGGACTACGACGACCTGGAAAACCACGCACTTTTCGAGCAGATCAAGGCACTTCCCTGCACGCATCGCGGCACCGTGCGCTCCGAATTTACCCCCACCTTCATCGTCGGCATGTTCCGCTCCGGCACGACCCTGCTGGAGCAGCTGATCGGCGGCAATCCGCAGGTACTCAACGCCGGCGAACTGCAGGACATGGCGGCCTGCATGCGCAACGCCACCGACCACTATTGCCGCGGCGTGATCGACCCGACCATCGTCGCGCGCGCCGGTTCGGCCGATTTCGACCAGGTCGGGCGCCAATACCTGGACGGCGTGCGCTGGCGCCTGGACGGGCACAGCCATATCACCGACAAGTGGCCGCCCAACCACATCAACGTCGGCTTCATCTGCCAGGCGCTGGCGGACGCCAAGATCATCCACATGGTGCGCGATCCGGTCGAGACCTGCTTCTCCAACCTGCGCGAGATGTTCAGCGGCGCCGCCCCGTACTCCTACGATCAGCATGAACTGGCCCGCTACTACCTGCGCTATCGCGACCTGATGCGGCACTGGCAGGAACGCTTCCCCGACCGGATCCTGGAAGTCGACTATGGCCGGCTGACCGCGCAACCGGAGACGGTCATGCGCGAAGTCGCCGCCTTCTGCGGGCTGGATTTCCTGCCGCAGATGCTGGACCCGCGCGCAGGCAACCGCAGCGTCGCCACCGCCAGCGCGGTCCAGGTCAGGAACCAGATCGTGCGCCTGCCGCAGCCGAAGTGGAAACGCTACGAGGCCCACCTGAGGCCGTTGATCGAGGGGCTCGGACTCTCCTGATTCGATTCGGAGGAGCGGCCCATGGGCGATTGGATCCGCGGAAAGCTCCTTCGCGGCCATGGGCGGCTCCTACGGCGGTTCGCCTCCGACCGGTTGATATATACCATGCCATCTACTAGCATCGAGGCCATCTTCCAGACCGGAGCCGCCTCATGCGTACCGCCAAGATTTTCATGACCGGCCGCAGCCAGGCCGTGCGGCTGCCGGCCGAGTTCCGTTTCGATACGGACGAGGTGTATATCCATCGCGATCCTGACACCGGCGACGTGGTGCTGTCGCGCCGTCCCGGCGACTGGCAAGAGTTTTTCGCGCTCGCCGATGCCGCCGGTATCCCCGATGACTTCCTGGCCGAACGCGGCGATGCGGCGCCCGAACGACGCAACGCGCTCGAAACCTTGTTCACCGACGAACCGGCGCCGTGAACGCCGCGCCGCGCTGGATGCTCGACACCAACACCGTCAGCCACCTGATCCGCAACACCTATCCGAACGTGCGCAGGCAGGTCGCACAACGACCGCAGGCCACGCTGTGCATCTCCGCCGTCACCCGTTCGGAACTGCTGTACGGCGTGGCCAGGCATCCGCAGGCCACGCGGATCAACCCGGTAGTGCAGGAATTCCTGCGCTGGGTGGACACGCTGGACTGGAGTGCCGACGTCGCCGACCGCCACGGCGCATTGCGCGCCGACCTGGAGCGCCGCGGCATCGGCATCGGCGCGCTCGATCAAATGATCGCCGCGCACGCGATGGCACTGGACCTGACCCTGGTCAGCAACGACCGCGCATTCGAGCGGATCGAGGGGCTGCGGTTGGAGAACTGGGTGTAGAAGGGACGAGTGCCTAGCTACTCCACCTTGTAGACCTGCGCACCCTGCTCGCGGAATTCCCTGGACTTCTCGGCCATGCCGCTGGCCAGCGCGGCCTTTTCGTCGACGCCGTGTTCGGCGGCGTAGTCGCGCACGTCCTGGGTGATCTTCATCGAGCAGAAGTGCGGGCCGCACATCGAGCAGAAGTGGGCCAGCTTGTGTGCATCCTTGGGCAGGGTTTCGTCGTGGAATTCCTTGGCCTTCTCAGGGTCGAGGCCGAGGTGGAATTGGTCTTCCCAGCGGAACTCGAACCTTGCCTTGCTCAGCGCGTTGTCGCGCACCTGCGCGCCGGGGTGGCCCTTGGCCAGGTCGGCGGCGTGGGCGGCGATCCTGTAGGCCATGATGCCGTCGCGCACATCCTGGCGGTTGGGCAGGCCTAGGTGCTCCTTGGGCGTGACGTAGCAGAGCATCGCGGTGCCGTACCAGCCGATCATCGCCGCGCCGATCGCACTGGTGATGTGGTCGTAGCCGGGCGCGATGTCGGTGGTCAGCGGCCCGAGGGTGTAGAACGGCGCCTCGCCGCACTCGCGCAGCTGCTTGTCCATGTTCTCCTTGATGAGTTGCATCGGCACGTGGCCGGGGCCCTCGATCATGGTCTGCACGTCGTGCTTCCAGGCGATCCTGGTCAGTTCGCCCAGTGTCTCCAGTTCACCGAACTGGGCCGCGTCATTGGCGTCGGCGATGCAGCCCGGGCGCAGGCCGTCGCCCAGCGAGAAGGCCACATCGTAGGCCTTCATGATCTCGCAGATATCCTCGAAATGTTCGTAGAGGAAGTTCTCCTTGTGGTGCGCCAGGCACCACTTGGCGAGGATGCTGCCGCCGCGCGAGACGATGCCGGTGACGCGCTTCGCCGTCAGCGGCACGTAGCGCAGCAGCACGCCGGCGTGGATGGTGAAGTAATCGACACCCTGCTCGGCCTGCTCGACGAGCGTGTCGCGGAAGATCTCCCAGGTCAGCTCCTCGGCGCGGCCATCGACCTTTTCCAACGCCTGGTAAATAGGAACAGTGCCGATCGGCACCGGCGAGTTGCGCACGATCCATTCGCGGGTCTCGTGGATGTGCTTGCCGGTGCTGAGATCCATCACCGTATCGCCGCCCCAGCGGATCGCCCAGACCAGCTTTTCCACTTCCTCGGCGATGCCGGAACTCACCGCGCTGTTGCCGATATTTGCATTTATCTTGGTCAGGAAGTTGCGGCCGATGATCATCGGCTCGCTTTCCGGATGGTTGATGTTGCACGGCAGGATCGCGCGGCCGCGGGCGATCTCATCGCGCACGAACTCGGGGGTGATCAGCTTCTGGATATTGGCGCCGAAGGATTCGCCCGGGTGCTGCGCCAGCAGGCCGGCGTCTTTTACCGCCTCCAGCCGCTGGTTCTCGCGGATCGCGACGAACTCCATCTCGGGCGTGACGATGCCGCGGCGTGCGTAATGCATCTGGGTGACGTTGGCGCCGGCCCTGGCGCGGCGCGGCAGGGTGCGGTTGGGGAAGCGCACGGCGTCGAGCCTGGCGTCGCCTTCGCGCGAGCGGCCGAACTGCGAACTCAGGCGCGCCAGCGGCTCGCTGTCGCCGCGCGCCTCGATCCAAGGTGCGCGCAGCGCCGGCAGGCCGGTGGCCAGGTCGATGCGGGCGGCGGGGTCGGTGTACGGGCCGGAAGTGTCATAGACGGTGACCGGCGGGTTGTCCTCGCCGCCGAACAGGGTCGGCGTCGGCGTCAGCGCGATCTCGCGCATCGGCACGCGCAGTACCTGCCCGTGGGCGGCGGCGGGTGCGCCTTCGACATGGATCTTGCGCGAGCCGGGGATCGGCCGGGTGACCGAGGCGGACAGTTCGCCGGTCTGCTGGAGCAGGTCGGCGGCGGGCTTGGCTATGGCGTTCATTGGCATCGTCCTGGGCAATCCACGGTCGGTGCGGGCGGCCCGCACCACGGACGAAGCGGCGGTCGATGGCGCGGCCACGGCGGCCCGCCACGCGAAGCTTCCCTACGCCGGTATCAACCGGATCAGGTTCGAAGGGTCTGTCTCAACCGCCGGCGCGCCGGCGGTACCCCCGCTCCAGGCGCGATTAGAACACAGCCCCGGCCCGACCGGGCGCGCCCTTCGGCGGTCCCGCCCGGGCAGGACCGCCGCGCTTGCGGGCGGCTTGCAATCGGCCCAGCCCGGCTTATCGTAGCGGCCGCGGCCAGCCGGCCCGATGGGGAAAGCGTATGGAAACGTGGAAGCGGGCGGCGGCGGCCGCACTGTTGGTGGTGTCCGGGGGTTTTGCGGCGATCGCCGCCGCGGCGCAGGAGCCGGTGGCGGTGGAGGCCTTCGCCAAGCGCAGCGAGATGTCCTCGCCGCGGCTGTCGCCGCAAGGCACCTACCTGGCGGTGAGCTACGACCAGGGCAAGGGCAACCATGCCCTGGTGATCTACCGGGTGGCCAGCATGCAGCAGACCGCGCTGCTGCGGTTCCCACGCTACGAAATGCCCTACCAGGTGGAATGGGTCAGCGACACCCGCCTGGTCATCGGCAAGGGCCGCAAGCAGGGCCGCCTGGAAAAGCCCAGGCCGATCGGCGAAGTGATCGCCTCGGACTACGACGGCAACAACCAGAAGTACATCTACGGCTACGAGCAGGCCACCCAGGCCCCCGGCCTGCCCTCGCGCGGCTTCGGCTACATCGACGGCCTGCCGCAGGTTCCGAACGGGCACTTCTACCTGCGCCAGTATTCGCCCGACAGCCGCAATTCGCTGCTGTACGACGTCGACACGGCGCGCCCGAGCTACCACCTGCTGGCCAGCATCGACCAGCCCGACCTGGACTTCGTGATCGACCACCAGGGCGTGCCGCGCTACGCGGTCGGCGCCGACCTGGACGACAACCTGCTGGTGTTCCGCGCCGACGCACGCGGCAACTGGTCGCCGGTCGCCGAAGGGGCCGGCGGCGAGAACTGGACGCCGTTCGCCCTGTCGGCGGACGCAAACCGGGTATACGGATGGTTGAACCACAACGGCGGACCGACCCAGCTGATGGTCAGCGATGCCGACGGCGGCAACCGCAAGGTCCTGGCCGCCGACGACTTCGCCAGCGTCGACGACGTGCAGTGGGACAGCGCCTCCGGTGCGCCGTTCGCCGCCCGCCTGGCCGACCCGACCGGCACCCTCTACTTCGACCCCGGCCAGCCCGGCGCCGCGCTGCACCAGACGCTGGTGCAGGCGCTGCCCGGGCGCCGGGTCGACTTCATCAACGGCAGCCGCGACGGCCGCCGCCAGCTGCTGACCATCAGCAGCGACCGCGATCCCGGCGCCTGGTACCTCTACGACAGCGACACCCGCAAGCTGGACCGCCTGATCACGGCCAGCCCGGCCATCGAGCCGGCGCGCATGGGCCGACGCCAGCTGCGCCGCTTCAAGGCCAGCGACGGCCTGGAACTGCAGGCGGTCCTGACCCTGCCGCCGGGCGTGCAGGAGCCCAGGAACCTGCCGATGGTGCTGCTGCCGCACGGCGGCCCCTACAGCGTCGAGGACGACTGGACCTACGACCCCGATGCGCAGTTCCTGGCCAGCCGCGGCTACCTGGTCCTGCAGGTCAACTACCGCGGCAGCAGCGGCCGCGGCAAGGCCTTCGAGCAGAGCGGCTATCTGAAGTGGGGCACGCGCATCCAGGACGACCTGATCGACGGGGTGCGCTGGGCCGGCGCGCAGGGCCTGGCCGATCCCGGACGCGTATGCGTGTACGGGGCCAGCTTCGGCGGCTATTCGGCGATGATGGCGCCGGCGCGCGCGCCGGGCATGTTCAAGTGCGCGATCGGGCTGGCTGGCGTCTATGACCTGCCGATGATGTACGCCAAGGGCGACATCCGCTCCACCGAGAGCGGCCGCCGCTACCTGGCACGGGTGATCGGCCGCGACGATGCCGAGCTGAAGGCCAATTCGCCGGTGGCGCACGCCGCCGACATCCACGTCCCGGTGTTCCTGGCCCACGGCAAGGACGACGAACGCGCGCCGTTCGCCCAGGCCAAGGCGATGCGCGCGGCGCTGACCGCGGCGGGCAACCCGCCGCAATGGATGGAGGTCGCCGACGAGGGCCACGGCTTCTACGGCGAACAGAACCAGGTCGCCTTCTACCAGGCGCTGGAGAAATTCCTGGCCGACAATCTCGGCCCGCCGGACAGGCACTGAAGCAGGCAGAGAGAGAACGCGGCCCGCTACGCGCCGCCATCGGCCCGCCACAGCGGGGCAAACGTCCGCCAAGAACGCTCGCCACACTGCGCGCACAAGAACAAGCTCTCTCTCTCCCTGCCGCCGGTGTCCAATCGGCGGCCTTTTTTTGCCTGAAAGCGGGGCCGGCGTGCGCTTTCCTCCCCTCGGATCCGCCATCCCGCCTGCCGGTTGCGGCCCGGCTTGCGCAAGCCGGCCGGGACCGGTCCCGCGATGCCGACGGGCCGTGCGCTTTCGCCCTGCAGGGACAGCAAGTTGCACATGCAACCTTCGGAGCGCTTGACACCTGTCGCTGGGCCGTGGTCTTCTGCGCACCTCATGTTTGCCCATGCCGCCCTCGTACTCGTGCTTATTACCTCGCCCAAAGATGCGGGTCGGATGGCCGTGTAAGCAGCAAACACACGAATCCCACGAAACCCCGCACCGAAAATGCGGGGTTTCGTGCTTTATGCGTCCCCAAAACCCTCACTTCTGAAACGAACAGGACTCCCCATGACCGCTTCGACCTCCTCCAGCCTCCAGCCCTCCATCGCCGTGATCGGCTACGGCAGCCAGGGCCGCGCCCACGCGCTGAACCTGCGCGAGTCGGGTTTCGACGTGGTCGTGGGCCTGCGCCCGGGCGGTCCGACCGAGGCCAAGGCCAAGGCCGACGGCTTCCTGGTCAAGGCCCCGGCCGAGGCGGTCAAGGACGCCGACCTGGTCGCCGTGCTGACCCCGGACATGGTGCAGAAGCAGCTCTACAACGAGGTGCTGGCGCCGAACATGAAGCCCGGCGCCTGCCTGCTGTTCGCCCACGGCCTGAACGTGCACTTCGGCATGATCGAACCACGCGCCGACCTGGACGTGGTGCTGGTCGCGCCCAAGGGCCCGGGCGCGCTGGTGCGCCGCGAGTACGAGATCGGCCGCGGCGTGCCGTGCATCTATGCCGTGTACCAGGACAAGAGCGGGCATGCCAGGGAACTGGCGCTGGCCTACGCCGCCGGCCTGGGCGGCGCGCGCGCCAACCTGATCGAGACCTCCTTCAAGGAAGAGACCGAGACCGACCTGTT
>JASGEB010000006.1:0-4323 GCA_047606785.1 Pseudoxanthomonas sp. | reverse complement strand
GGGAGGCGGCGCTGGCGCTGTGCCTGCGCGTGGCCGGCGCGGTCGACCGCGCCGGCGCCGATGCGCACGAGGCGGCGCTGGCGCGGGTGGCCACCGCGATCGGCAAGTACTGGCTGTGCCGGCGCGCGCCGGCCTTCGTCAACGAGGCGCAGGAATGCCTGGGCGGCGCCGGCTACGTGGAGGAATCGATCCTGCCGCGGCTGTTCCGGCAGTCGCCGCTCAACGGCATCTGGGAGGGCAGCGGCAACATCCAGTGCCTGGACGTGCTGCGCGCGCTGGCGCGCGATGCCGCCACCGCGGCCGCGCTGCGCGCCGAACTGGAATCGGCGCGCGGCCTGCAGCGCGACTTCGACCGGCAGCTGGCGCCGCTGCTGGCCCAGCTCGACGCCGCCGGCGGCGTGGCCGAGGCCGGCGCGCGCTCGTTCACCGAACGGCTGGCGCTGCTGCTGCAGGCGGCGGTGCTGCTGCACGCCGGTAGTCCCGCGGCCGACCTGTTCTGCGCCAGCCGGCTCGGCGGCGCGCACGGACTGGCGATGGGCACTCTGCCGGCCGACGCCGACTTTGCCGCGCTGCTGCGGCGGGGATTGCGCTGAGGCGGCGAAAAAGCCGGGTCCCGGGTCCCGCAAGAGCGGGCAGGTGGACGTTGGCGAAGGTGTCGTTCCGGGCTTTCGGCAAGCCGCAGTGCCTTGGCGGACGGCCAGTCCAATTGAGAACGGTTCGCAAAAATGAAATAATCGTTAGGTCAGCCAGTCGTCGTTCGCACGGCCAGCCAGTTCCTCGTTTTCTCTCCAACAGGCTGGTTTCTCCATGTCGAACACGCTACCGCTCCGCCGCGGCCGCTTGGCTACGTTCGTCTGTATCGCGCTGTATTCCGGCGCGACCCTCGCGCAGACCGCCAACTCCACCGATCCGGTCGACCTCGACACCGTCCAGGTCAACGCCTATCGCGCCATCACCCACGCCTCCAGCGCGACCAAGACCGACACCGCGGTCACCGAAACCGCGCAATCGATCTCGGTGATCGGCCGCGAGGAGCTGGACGCGCGCGGCGCGGTCAACCTCAACGAAGCGATGCGCTACGTCGCCGGCGTGGTGCTGGAAAGCACCGGCGCCGACACCGCGACCGTGCGCTGGGGATGACGAGCAGAAGCGTTCGTCTTCGTCGAGCAAAAACGTTCGTATTCAAGGTCACGCCATGACAGCCTTCTTCGCCCTCCTGGCCACGCTCACCGGCAGCGCCTCGGCGCTGCTGTTCTACCTGGCCTCGCCGCAGCAGCAATGGCGCGCGGCCGGGCCACTGCACATGCGTTGGTGGCCGGGCAGCCTGCTCGCATTGATGTCGCTGCTGGCGATGCTGCAGGTCGTCGCGCCGATGGAGGCGGTGTTCGCCTGCTGCGTGCTGTGGATGCTGGCCGCATCGGTCGCGCCGTTCCTGGGCGCGTGGCGGGCGCGCCGGCGGGCGGCGAGGGCAAGCGCATGAGCACGCCGCAAGCAAGGCTGTCCAGCCGCCACTGGTTCGGCAAGACCCTGGCCGGAACGCTGCTCGGCTACACCCTGGCGCTGGCGCTTTCCGGGGTGATCGCGCTGTTGACGCCCGGCGGTTTCGCCGGCGAAGGCAAGCTGCAGTTCAACATGTGGATGATCGCGCCGATCTGGGCCACGGTGCTCGGTTTCGTGTTCCTGTTCCGCAGCAGCCTGCGCGCCTGGGGCTGGCTGGCGCTGGCCAACACGCTGGCCTGGGCGGCGCTGTGGGGGCTGAAGGCATGGCTGCTGTGAGGGCGAACGCATGAAAATCAATACCGACATCGTCAAGGTCTACAAGGACGTGCACATCTGGATCGGCATCGTCTGCGGGCTGATGCTGTTCGTCGCGTTCTATGCCGGCGCGATCACCATGTTCGAGAAGCCCTTGGAACGCTGGGCCACGCCGCTGACGCAGCTGGCCGCGCCGCCGCCGCTGGAAGACGCGGAAAAATTGCTGGCGGCGGTGTCGAAGGAGCATCCGCACGCGGCCAAGCGTTATTCGGTCGTGGTCACGCCCACGCCCGACCAACCGGCGCGGCTGATCTTCGCCGCACCCGGCCAGAGGCCACGCGAACTGATCCAATACGGCGCCAGCTTGGCCGCCGACGGCAGCCTGCAGGTGGAAAGACTGCGCCAGGCCAAGGCCGCCGACGTGGTCGACCGCATGCACCAGTTCGTCGGCCTGCCGCTGCCGGACGACGTCGCCCGTTACGTGATGGGGGCGGTGGCGCTGGCCTACGCGGTGGCGCTGCTGTCGGGGCTGATCGTGCTGCTGCCGACGATCATGAAGGACGTGTTCGCGCTGCGCATCGGCAAGAACATCAAGCGCTTGTGGCTGGACGCGCACAACGCGCTGGGCATCTTCAGCCTGCCGTTCCACCTGGTGATCGCGCTGACCAGCGTGGTGTTCGCCTTCCACTCGCCGTTCTATGCCAGCCAGGCCAAGGCGCTGTACGGCGGCGCAATCGATTGGGGTGAGCACGAAGCCGCGCCGCGCGGCCAGGCGCCGTTGCCGGCGAGTGAATTGCTGAAGCGCGCCAACCTGCAATTGCCGGGCTTCGAGGTCTACGGCTTCGGCTTCCAGACCCGGCAGGACGGCAACGTCGAGGCGACGATCACCGGCCTGGACGTGCGCCGCGGCACCCGCGCGCGCAGCTACATGACGACCCACCTCGATCCGTATACCGGCACGGTCGACACGCACGACCTGCCCGGGCGGATGGACGGCTGGAGCGAAGCGGTCAACGCCTTCTTCGCCCTGCATTTCGGCAGTTTCGGCGGCAACCCGGTGCGCTGGCTGTACCTGCTGATGGGACTGGCCGGTGCGGCGCTGTTCTACACCGGCAATCTGCTGTGGATCGAATCGCGGCGCAAGAAACAGCGCGGCGCGCAGACGGCGGCGCAGAAGCGTTCGGCCAAGGTGCTGGGCTGCCTGACCGCCGGGGTCGCGCTGGGCAGCGTGGCCGGCATCTCGGCCACCATTGCGGCGGCGAAGTGGTTGCCGGCGCACGTGCAGGACCTCGGCTTCTGGCATGAGGCGATCTACTACGCGGTGTTCTTCGCCTCGGTCGGCTGGGCCTTCCTGCGCGGCGCGGCGCGTGGGGCGGTCGAATTGCTGTGGGCCTGCGCGCTGCTGACCCTGGCGATCCCGTTGACCAGCCTGGCGGGCATCTGGAGCGTCGGCGGCAGCTGGAACCAGCCAGGCGGCTGGCCAGTGGACCTGACCGCGCTGGTGGCGGTGCCGGTGCTGCTGCTGCTCGCCCACTACACCCGCCGGCGCATGCGCCACGGACACGCCGACAGCGTGTGGTCGGCGGACACGGTCGTCGGCACACCGTCCTGACCACGCACCATCGCGATCCGCGACGGCGGCGTGCCGGCGTCTACTTCTCGACGAAGGCGCGCTCGAACACGTAATGCCCCGGCGTGCCGATCCGTGCCGAGGCCTCGAAGCCGCGCGCATCGAGCAGGTGGCGCAGGTCGGCCAGCATCTGCGGGCTGCCGCAGATCATGAAGCGGTCGCGCTCGGGCGAGATCTCCGGCAGCCCCAGGCTGCGCTGCATCGCGCCGCTGGCGATCAGTTCGGTCAGGCGGCCGCGGTTGCGGAAGTCCTCGCGGGTCACCGCCGGGTAGTACAGCAGTTGCTCGCGGATGGTCGGGCCGAGGAATTCGTGCTCCGGCAGCTGTCGCTCGAAGTAGTCGCGGTAGGCCAGGTCCTGCGCGTAGCGCACGCCGTGGGCCAGGATCACCTTGTCGAAGCGCTCGTAGGTCTCCGGGTCCTTGACGATCGACAGCCACGGCGCCAGCCCGGTGCCGGTGCCCAGCAGGTACAGGTGGCGGCCCGGGTGCAGGTCGCTGACCAGCAGGGTGCCGGTGGGCTTCTTGCCGACCAGCACTTGGTTGCCGGGCCGGATGTGCTGCAGGCGCGAGGTCAGCGGGCCGTTGGGCACCTTGATGCTGAAGAACTCCAGCTGCTCCTCCCAGTTGGCGCTGGCGATCGAGTAGGCGCGCAGCAGCGGCCGCGTCTCGCCTTCCAGGCCGATCATCACGAACTGGCCGTTGTCGAAGCGGAAGCCGCTGTCGCGGGTGGTGGTGAAGCTGAAGTAGGCGTCGGTCCAGTGATGGACCGCGAGCACCGTCTCGGTGC
This sequence comes from Pseudoxanthomonas sp., assembly GCA_047606785.1. Taxonomy (GTDB): domain Bacteria; phylum Pseudomonadota; class Gammaproteobacteria; order Xanthomonadales; family Xanthomonadaceae; genus Pseudoxanthomonas_A. Next base: position 152 of record JASGEB010000006.1, on the reverse strand, counting down.
CGAAAGCGGAGGACATGGCGTTGCGCGGGCAGGGGGGCGGTGAGCGAAGTATAGCGGCCAGATGAGATTGATTCTCACCTGGCCACGACGGCGGCCGCTCAGCCGCCGTGCGGGCCGCCGCCGCGCGGCCCGCGTCCGCGTCGTCCCGGCGG
>JASGEB010000005.1:0-10284 GCA_047606785.1 Pseudoxanthomonas sp. | reverse complement strand
CGACGCCGCGCCTGCCGCGCCCTCGGAGCTGCCGCGATGAACCCGGTCCGGCGCCGGCGCCTGCTGCTGGTCGGCGCCCTGCTGGCCGCCGCCGGCCTGGCCACCGCGCTGGTGGCGCTGGCGCTGTCGCGCAACACCAGCTATCTGTTCACGCCGTCCGAAGTGCTGGCCGGCCAGGCCGGCGCGCACGCCCGCTTCCGCCTGGGCGGGATGGTCGCGCGCGGCTCGTTCCAGCGCGCGTCCGGCTCGCTGGACGCGCATTTCCGGGTCACCGACGGCGACGCCCAGCTACCGGTGGTCTACCACGGCATCCTGCCGGACCTGTTCCGCGAGGACCAGGCGGTGATCGCCACCGGCGCCATGCAGGCCGGCAGCTTCGTCGCCACCGAAGTGCTGGCCAAGCACGACGAGACCTACATGCCCAAGGAAGTGGCCGAGAAGATGGCCGCGGCGCACCGCAAGCACGCGGTGGAGGTGGGGAAGTGAGGGGCCGGGGTGGTACTGGGGACCGGGGACCGGGGACCGGGGACCGAGGAAATGCAAGAGCATGGATGCAAGCGCGGAAATCGGCCAGGTTCGTAACGGCAGGACGCTCCTGCTTCGCTTTTCCCGGTCCCCGGTCCCCGGTCCCCGGTCCCCGATCGCCAGTCCCTGGGTCCCCGGCCCCGCATGCTCCCTGAACTCGGCCAGCTGGCCCTGATCCTGGCCCTGCTGGTGGCCGCGCTGCAGGCGACGGTGCCGGCGCTGGGCGTGCGCCGCGGATGGGCGGCGTGGATGGCGCTGGCGCGGCCGGCGGCGCTGGCGCAGCTGGCGGCGGTGCTGGCGGCGTTCGTGGTCCTGACCGTCGCCTTCGTGCAGCAGGATTTCTCGGTGCGCTACGTGGCCGAGAACTCCAACACCCTGCTGCCGCGGGTCTACCGCTACACCGCGGTGTGGGGCTCGCACGAGGGCTCGATGCTGCTGTGGGCGCTGGTGCTGGCCGGCTGGACCGCGGCGGTGGCCTGCTTCTCGCGGCGCCTGCCGGCGCCGGTGGTGGCGCGGGTGCTGGCGGTGATGGGCCTGGTCAGCGTCGGCTTCCTGTCGTTCCTGCTGTTCACCTCCGACCCGTTCGCGCGCCTGCTGCCGGCGGCGGTGGAGGGCCGCGACCTCAACCCGCTGCTGCAGGACCCGGGGATGATCGTCCACCCGCCGATGCTGTACATGGGCTACGTGGGCTTCGCGGTGCCGTTCGCCTTCGCCGTCGCCGCGCTGCTGGACGGTCGCCTGGACGCGCGCTGGCTGCGCTGGACCCGGCCGTGGACCAACCTGGCCTGGGCGTTCCTGACCCTGGGCATCGCCCTGGGCAGCTGGTGGGCGTACTCGGAGCTGGGCTGGGGCGGCTGGTGGTTCTGGGACCCGGTGGAGAACGCCAGCTTCATGCCGTGGCTGGCCGGCACCGCGCTGCTGCACTCGCAGGCGGTCAGCGAGAAGCGCGGCGCGTTCAACGGCTGGACCCTGCTGCTGGCGATCGCCGCGTTCTCGCTGTCGCTGCTGGGCACCTTCCTGGTGCGCTCGGGCGCGCTGACCAGCGTGCATGCCTTCGCCGCCGACCCGGCGCGCGGGCTGTACGTGCTGGTGTTCCTGGGCCTGGTGGTGGGCGCCTCGCTGCTGCTGTATGCCTGGCGCGCGCCGCGCATGGGCGATGGCGCGCCGTTCGCGCCGGCCTCGCGCGAGACCCTGCTGCTGGCCAACAACCTGCTGCTGTCCTGCGCCTGCGCGATGGTGCTGCTGGGCACCCTGTACCCGCTGCTGGCCGACGCGCTGGGGCTGGGCAAGATCTCGGTCGGGCCGCCCTACTTCGGCCTGCTGTTCATCGTGCTGATGACGCCGCTGGTGGCGCTGCTGCCGTTCGGGCCGCTGACCCGCTGGCAGCGCGAGCAGCCCGCGCGGCTGGCCGCGCTGCTGCTGCCGTGGCTGGCGCTGGCGCTGCTGGCCGGGGCGGTAGCGTTCGCGCTGGCCCCGCAGGGGCGGCTGAAGGCAGCCGCCGGCGTGGCCGGCGCGCTGTGGCTGGCGCTGGGCACGGCACGCTTCGTCTGGCAGCGGCTGCGCGGCGGCGGCCGGCTGAGCGCGGAGATGTGGGGCATGACCCTGGCCCACGCCGGCCTGGCCGTGTTCCTGATCGGCGCGCTGCTGGTCGAGGGCCTGGGCAGCCAGCGCGAACTGGCCCTGGCCCCCGGCCAGAGCGTGCAGCTGGGCGGCTACGACTTCGCCCTGCAGGACACCCGGCGCGTGCAGGGCCCCAACTACCTGTCCGACACCGCCGTCGTGCACGTGCGCCGCGGCGGCCGCGAGCTGGCCCTGCTGCGGCCGGAGAAGCGCGCCTACGCCAGCGGCGGCCAGGTGATGACCGAAGCCGGCATCCGCACCGGCGTGTTCGGCGACCTGTACGTCTCGCTGGGCGAACCGCTGGGCGGCCAGACCTGGGCGGTGCGCGTGCAGGTCAAGCCGTTCGTGCGCTGGATCTGGGCCGGCGCCGTGCTGATGGCGCTGGGCGCGCTGGTGGTCGCCGGCGACCGCCGCTTCCGCCGTCGAACCGAGGAGCCGGCATGAACGTCCCAACCACCCCGCGCGGGCTCAAGCCCACCATCGTCGTCATCGGCGCGCTGCTGTTCGCCACCCTGCTGGCGCTGCTGGCCTACGGCGTGTGGCATTCGGCGCGCGGCGACCGCGACGTGCTGCCCTCGGCCCTGCTCGGCAGGCCGGCGCCGCGGTTCCGCCTGCCGCAGTTGTTCGAGCCGGACAAGACGCTGTCGCTGGACGATCTCGAGGGCCGCCCCTTCGTGCTCAACGTGTGGGGCAGCTGGTGCGTCGAATGCCGGGCCGAGCATCCGGCGATCGCGCGCCTGGCCTACAGCAAGCGCGTGCGCCTGGTCGGCTACGACCTCAAGGACGCGCGCGCCGACGCCATCGACTGGCTGAGCCGCTACGACAACCCCTACAGCGACGTGGTCTCGGACCTGGACGGCCGCGCCGCCCTGGACTGGGGCATCTACGGCGCGCCGGAGACCTTCCTGGTCGACGCCCGCGGCATCGTGCGCTGGAAGCATGTCGGCCCGCTCGACGACGCCACCATCGAGCGCGAACTGCTGCCGCGGCTGGCGCGGATCGAGGCGGGCAAGTGAAGCCGGCCCTGGCCGCGCTGCTGCTGGGCCTGCTGCTGGCGCTGGCCGGCGCCGGCGCGCGCGCGCAGGACGCCGCCGGCGAACAGGTCCTGCACTTCCGCGACGCCGCCCAGGAGCAGCGCTTCCACGCCCTCACCGGCGAGCTGCGCTGCGTGATGTGCCAGAACGAGTCGCTGGCCGACTCGCAGGCGCCGATCGCCCACGACCTGCGCCGGCAGGTGCTGGAACTGATGAACCAGGGCCGCAGCGACGCCCAGATCAAGCAGTACCTGGTCGAGCGCTACGGCCAGTTCGTGCTGTACCGGCCGCAGCTGGAGCCACAGACCTGGCTGCTGTGGTTCGGCCCGGCGCTGTTGCTGGCCGGCGGCGCCGGCACGCTGGCCTGGGTGGTGGCGCGGCGCCGGCACGGCGCCCCGGCGCTGCCGCCGGCCGACGACGGCCAGGAGTGGTGATGGCCGGCTTCGTCGTCCTCGCCGTGCTGCTCGGCCTGGCCGTGCTGGGCGGCGCGCTGTGGCCGCTGTGGCGGGCCGCGCCCAGGTTCGCCGCCGGGCTGCTGCTGGCGCTGGGGCTGGCGGCGTTCGGCCTGTACCGGCTGCTGGGCACGCCGGCCGCGCTCGACCCCGCCGCACGCCAGGCCGCGACGATGCCGCGCGACTTCGACCAGGCCGTGCAGGCCCTGCGCGAGGCGCTGGCCAAGGACCCGGCGCGCGCCGACGGCTGGGCCCTGCTGGGACGCTCGCTGCTGGCGCAGGACAAGCCGGGCGAAGCCGAGGCCGCCTTCGTCAAGGCGCTGGCGCTGGCGCCCGATGATCCCGACCTGCTGGTGGAAGCGGCCAGCACGCGCGCCGCGGCCGATCCGCAGCACCGCTTCGACGCCCGCGCCGAGGGCTGGCTGCGCCAGGCCCTGCAGCGGCGCCCCGACCACCCGCGCGCGCTGTGGTTCACCGGGGTGATGCAGCGCCAGCGCGGCCAGGCCGCCGAAGCCGCGCGCACCTGGGAATCGCTGCTGCCCGGGCTCGACGCGCGCACCGCCGCCAGCCTGCGCGAACAGATCGACGCCGCCCGCGCCGACGCCGGCCAGGCGCCACTGCCACCGCCGGCCGCCGCGGCCGCGGACAGCAACCACGAGGTGCGCGTGCACGTCGCCCTCGGCCCCGGCGTGAGCGTGCCCGCCGGCGCCAGCGTGTTCGTCATCGCCCGCGTCCCCGGCGGCGCGCCGATGCCGGTGGCCGTGCAGCGCCGCCCGGCCAGCGCGCTGCCGCTGGAGCTGACCCTGAGCGATGCCGACAGCCCCATGCCCACCCAGAAGCTGTCCGCGCTGGGCGAGGTCGAACTGCTGGCGCGCCTGTCGGCCAGCGGCGACGCCCTGCGCGGCGCCGGCGACATCGAATCGGCGCCGGTGCGGGTGGCCCTGCCGGCCAAGGCGGCGGTCGAGCTGACCCTCGCAGCGCCGGAACGATGAACTATCGCCACGCCTTCCACGCCGGCAACCACGCCGACGTGCTCAAGCACGTGGTGCTGCTGGCGCTGCTGGAATCGCTCAAGCGCAAGGACGGCGCCCTGTTCGTGCTCGACACCCACGCCGGCCGTGGCCACTACCTGCTCGCCGCCGCCGAGAGCGAGCGCACCGGCGAGGCGCGCGAAGGCATCTTCCGCCTGTTCGACCTGGCCGCGCCGCCGCCGGCGGTGGAGCGCTATCTGCGCGCGGTGCAGGCGGACAATCCCGTAGGCAGCCTGGTCGCCTACCCCGGCTCGCCGCTGCTCGCCGCGCGCGCACTGCGCGCCCAGGACCGCCTGGCCGCCTGCGAACTGCAGGCCGAGGAAGCCGACGCCCTGCGCGGACTGTTCGCCCACGATCCGCGCGTGGCCGTGCACCAGCGCGACGGCTACGCCGCGGTGCGCGCCCTGCTGCCGCCGCGGGTGGACAACGCGCGCATCGGCCGCGGCGTGGTGCTGATCGACCCGCCCTACGAGGCCCAGCAGGAGGAATACCCGAAGGTGCTGGCGGCTCTGGCCGAGGCCCTGCAGCGCTGGCCGACCGCCGCCTGCGCGGCCTGGTACCCGATCAAGCAGCGCCGCACCCTGCAGCCCTTCCTGCGCAAGGCCGCCGCCCTGCCCGCGCGCGGCGCCTGGCTGGCCGAACTGCAGGTGCGCCCGGACGACTCGCCGCTGCGCCTGGCCGGCAGCGGCATGCTGCTGCTCAACCCGCCCTGGCAGTTGGACGCCGAAGTGGCCGCGGCCCTGCCGGCCCTGCGCCAGGCGCTGGCCGGCGCCGGCGGCGCGACCCGGCTGGAATGGCTGCGCCGGGAAAGCTGAACGAGCGTCAATCCGGCTTTCACCTGGACCGTGTGAGCATGGCCGCATGGTCGCCCCCAAGCGTCTCCCGCCCTGGCACGAGGATTTCCGGCTCTCCGACGGCCGGCAGATGCTGGTACGCCCGATCCGCGCCGAGGACGCCGCGCCGATCCGCGGCGCCTGGCCACTGTTCGAGCCCGAGACCCTGCGCCGGCGCGCGCTGGGCGGCGGCGCCGAACCGGCCGCCGAGGCCCTGCTGCGCCTGTCCACGCCCGACCCGCGCAACGCCTTCGTGCTGGTTGCCGCCGAACCGCTGCCGCCGGGCGAAGCGGTGATCGGCGCGCTCGCCGCCGCCGCCCTCCAGCCCGGCCGCCAGGACGCCCGCTTCCACCTGCTGGTCAGCCGCTTCGTGCACGGCCAAGGCCTGAGCCGGCACCTGCTGCTGCGGCTGGTGAAGTGGGCGCGCGGACGCGGCGTCGCCAGCCTGGCCGGCGAAGTGCCGGCGGACAATGCCCCATTGCGCGAACTGGCCCGCTCGCTGGGCTTCCACGAGCAAGGCGACGGCGAAGCGGCCGGGCTGGTACGAGTGGTGCTGGACCTGGCCGCGCCCGTGGCCGCCACCGCACAAGCGCGCGGCTGATCGATCCGGACCCCGCGCTAAAATGCGCGGTCCATGAGCAAGCACACCTCCCTCCCGCTGCCGCGCGGCGGCCAGTCGCGCGCCTGGTGGAAGGCGCCGGCCACCGCCACCGCGCTGGCCTGGCACATCCTGCAGGCCGCCCGCGCCCATCCCGGCCCGGTGCTGGCGATCGCCGCCGACAACCACGCCGCACACCAGCTCGAATCCGACCTGCACACCCTGCTCGGCGCCGCGCCCGAGTTGCCGCTGCTGCCGTTCCCGGACTGGGAAACCCTGCCCTACGACCGCTTCAGCCCGCACCCGGACATCGTCTCCCAGCGCCTGGCCGCGCTGCACCGGCTGCCGGCGCTGCAGCGCGGGATCGTGGTGGTGCCGGTGCAGACCCTGATGCAGCGGCTGCCGCCGCCGGCGCGCATGGCCGGGGCCAGCTTCGACTACCGGGTCGGCCAGCGCCTGGACCTGGACGCGGAGAAGCGCCGGCTGCAGGCGGCCAGCTACCGGCACGTGCCGCAGGTGCAGGACCCGGGCGACTTCGCCGTGCGCGGCGGCCTGCTCGACGTGTACCCGATGGGCGCGGCCGCGCCGCTGCGGATCGAGTTGTTCGACCAGGACATCGACTCCATCCGCGCCTTCGACCCGGAGAGCCAGCGCTCGCTGGAGAAGACCGACGCCATCCGCATCCTGCCCGGCCGCGAAGTGCCGCTGGACCCGGCCAGCCTGGAGCGGGCGCTGGACGCGCTGCGCGAGCGCTTCGACGTGGACACCCGCCGCAGCGCGCTCTACCAGGACCTCAAGGCCGGCATCGCCCCGGCCGGCATCGAGTACTACCTGCCGCTGTTCTACCCGCAGACCGCGACCCTGTTCGACTACCTGCAGCCCGGCGTGCTGCCGGTGCTGGCAGCCGATGCACTGGCCAACGCCGACGCCTTCTGGCTGCAGGCGCAGGCGCGCTACGAGCAGCGCCGCCACGACGTCGAGCACCCGGTGCTGGCGCCGGCCGAGCTGTACCTGCCGCCGGACCCGCTGCGCGAGCAATTGAACAAGCTGCCGCGGGTGGAGGTGTGCGGCCCGCGGCACCCGCGCTTCGAGGAGGCGCGCAGCGCCGGCGACGTGGCGGTGCCGGAACTGCCACTGGCCCCGCGCGAGGGCGCCGCCGGCGGCCCGCTCAGGGACTTTCTGGCGCACTACCCCGGCCGGGTGCTGATCGCCGCCGACTCGGCCGGCCGCCGCGAGGCGCTGCTGGAAGTGATGCAGGCCGGCGACCTGAAGCCGGTGGTGCTGCCGGACCTGCAGGCGTTTCTCGGGGACCGGGGACCGGGGACCGATCTTCCGAAGTTCGCCATCACCATCGCCCCGCTCGAGGACGGCTTCGCCCTCGACCAGCCGCGCATCGTCGTGCTCAGCGAGCGCCAGCTGTTCCCCGAGCGCGCCACCCAGCCGCACCGGCGGCGGCGCAGCGGGCGCGACCCGGACACCATCATCCGCGACCTCGGCGAACTGTCCGAGGGCGCGCCGATCGTCCACGAGGACCACGGCGTGGGCCGCTACCGCGGGCTGGTCGTGCTGGAAGCCGGCGGCATGCCGGCCGAGTACGTCGAGATCGAGTACGCCAAGGGCGACCGCCTGTACGTGCCGGTGGCGCAGCTGCACCTGATCAGCCGCTATTCCGGCGCCTCGGTGGAGACCGCGCCGCTGCACTCGCTCGGCGGCGAGGCCTGGAGCAAGGCCAAGCGGCGCGCGCAGGAGAAAGTGCGCGACGTGGCCGCCGAACTGCTGGAGATCCAGGCCCGCCGCCAGGCCCGCGCCGGGCTGGCGCTGGACGTGGACCGCGCGCTGTACGAACCGTTTGCGGCGACCTTCCCGTTCGAGGAGACCCCCGACCAGCACGCCGCCATCGAGGCGGTGCTGCGCGACCTGCAATCGTCGCAACCGATGGACCGGGTGGTGTGCGGCGACGTCGGTTTCGGCAAGACCGAGGTGGCCGTACGCGCCGCCTTCGCCGCCGCCAGCGCCGGCAAGCAGGTGGCGGTGCTGGTGCCGACCACCCTGCTGGCCGAGCAGCACTACCGCAACTTCCGCGACCGCTTCGCCGACTTCCCGATCCGGGTCGAGGTGCTCTCGCGCTTCAAGAGCCCCAAGGAGATCAAGGCCGAACTGGAGAAGCTGGCGCGCGGCGAACTGGACGTGATCGTCGGCACCCACCGCCTGCTGCAGGCCGACGTCAAGTTCAAGGACCTGGGGTTGGTGATCGTCGACGAGGAGCAGCGCTTCGGCGTGCGCCAGAAGGAGGCGCTGAAGGCGCTGCGCGCCAACGTCCACCTGCTCACGCTGACCGCCACGCCGATCCCGCGCACCCTCAACATGGCCATGGCCGGCCTGCGCGACCTGTCGATCATCGCCACCGCCCCGGCCAACCGCATGGCGGTGCAGACCTTCGTCACCGCGTGGGACCCGGCGCTGCTGCGCGAGGCCTTCCAGCGCGAGCTTTCGCGCGGCGGCCAGGTGTACTTCCTGCACAACGACGTGGAGAACATCGCGCGCATGCAGCGCGAGCTGGCCGAACTGGTGCCGGAGGCGCGCATCGGCGTAGCCCACGGGCAGATGCCCGAGCGCGAGCTGGAGCAGGTGATGCTGGGCTTCCAGAAGCAGCGCTACAACGTGCTGCTGTGCTCGACCATCATCGAGTCGGGCATCGACATCCCCAACGCCAACACCATCGTCATCAACCGCGCCGACAAGTTCGGCCTGGCCCAGCTGCACCAGCTGCGCGGGCGGGTGGGCCGCTCGCACCACCGCAGCTACGCCTACCTGGTGGTGCCCGACAAGCGCGCGCTGACCGCCGACGCCGAGCGCCGGCTGGAGGCGATCACCTCGATGGACGAGCTCGGCGCCGGCTTCACCCTGGCCACCCACGACCTGGAGATCCGCGGCGCCGGCGAACTGCTGGGCGAGGACCAGAGCGGGCAGATGGCCGAGATCGGCTTCTCGCTCTACACCGAGTTGCTCGAGCGCGCGGTGCGCTCGATTCGCCAGGGCCACCTGCCCGACCTGGACGCGCACGAGCAGCCGCGCGGGGCCGAGATCGCGCTGAGCGTGCCGGCGCTGATCCCGGAGGACTACCTGGCCGACGTGCACACCCGCCTGACCCTGTACAAGCGCATCTCCAGCGCGCGCGACGCCGAGCAGTTGCGCGAGCTGCAGGTGGAGATGATCGACCGCTTCGGCCTGCTGCCCGACCCGGTCAAGCACCTGTTCGCCAGCGCCGAGCTGAAGCTGCGCGCCGACGCGCTGGGCATCCGCAAGCTGGAACTGGGCGAGAACGGCGGCCGCATCGTGTTCGTGCCGCGGCCGAAGGTGGACCCGATGACCGTGATCCAGATGGTGCAGAGGCAGCCGCGCACCTACGCCATGGACGGCCCGGACAAGCTGCGCGTCAGCCTGCCCCTGCCCGAAGCCGCCGACCGCTACCACGCCGCGCGCGGCCTGCTGACGGCGCTGGCGCTCGATTGATCCGGCCCGTATTTTCGGGCCCGTATTTTCGTAGGAGCGCACCGCAGGGGCGCGATGAGGTTTCCCGGGAAAGCCTCATCGCGCCCCTGCGGTGCGCTCCTACGCGGCGTGCCGATGGGTAGGCCGTCAGGCCGACGCGATCGCGCCCGCGGCAAGCTGCAGCGCCGCCCGCTGCGCCGGAGTCAGTTCAATCAATTCGCTCACCCGCTCCTGCACCCGCACCGCCACCGGCAGGCCGTCGAGGTAGGCGACCCGGTTGCCGGGCACGCGGGCGATGCGCTCGCCCGCCAGCAGGCCGCCGAGCAGGTTGGCCGAGTCGCCGGCCGACAGCCACAGCGGCTGGCCGTCGGCGGCGCGGTGGCGGGTCTGGCGCAGCAGGCCCACCGCTTCCGGCAAGGCGAACTGCTCGCCGGTGGGGCCGGCGATGAAGCGGCCACCGCGCACCTCGCCGCGCGCTTCCAGGCGCTGCAGCACCCGCACCAGTTCGCGCCAGGGCGGCAGCCAGGCGGCCTCGCGCTCGACCAGCCGCCAGCACACCACGCCGTAGCGGCGCAGCAGCACGCGGGCGACGTGCTCGACCGCCTCGGCGCGCCGGCGCGCGGCTTCGGGCGTGCGCTCGGCCTCCGGCTGCGCGCGTACCGGCACCCAGCGGCCGGCGTCCTGGATGCCCGACAGCGG
>JASGEB010000004.1:0-2699 GCA_047606785.1 Pseudoxanthomonas sp. | reverse complement strand
GCGCGCGCAGGCCGATGCCGGCGCCGGCGCCCGCGGCCAGCACCAGCGCGCCGCCGAGCAGGCCCTGGCTGTGCGAGATGCGCGTCAGCGGGCCGACCGCGGTGCTGTCGTAGCCCACCAGCAGCACCGCCGGCGCACCGCAGGCCAGCTGCGCCAGCGCTTCCAGCAGGCCCTGGGCGAAGCTGCCGTGCCAGGCGCTGAGCGCGGTGGCCGGCGCGTGCACACCGGCGCCGATGGTCCAGTAGCCGGCGGTGGCATTGTGCACCGAGTTGTGGAAGCGGGTCGGCGAGAGGGCGGCCGGGTCCTGCGCCAGCTGCCGGCACATGTAGTCGGTGATCGCCAGGTCGCCGTGGGTGGAGGTGAACACCGACGGCAGCGTCGCCGGTTCGCGGTCGGCGGCGCGGCAGGCGGCCAGGGCCACTTCCAGCGCCACCGCGACGGTCTCCGGTGCGCGCCGGCGCTCGTTGGGGGCGAGCAGCTGCGGCGAGGGCCTGGCCGGCGCGCCTTGCACCGGCGCGCCGTCGGCGGCGAAGGCGCAGGCGGCCTGCCACGATGGCAGGCCGTCGGCCCAGAAGCCGATGCCTTCGATGCGGGCGGCCAGCGTGCTCATGGGCGAGCGAACACCAGCGCGCAGTTGTTGCCGCCGAAGCCGAAGGAGTTGTTCATCGCGGTGGCGATGGCGCGGCGCTCCGGCGCGAAGCGGATCTGCGGACCGCAGGCCGGGTCCGGCTGGTCGCTGTTGAGCGTGCCGGGCAGGAAGCCGGTCTGCAGCGCCAGCAGCGCGAACACCGATTCGACGATCCCGGCCGCGCCCAGGGTGTGGCCGGTCCAGCCCTTGGTCGAGGCCGCGTGCAGCGAGGCCGGGAACATCGCCGCCACCGCCGCCGCTTCCACCGCGTCGTTGGCCGGGGTCGAGGTGCCGTGCAGGTTGAGGTGGTCCAGCTGCGCCGGCTGCAGCCCGGCGCGCGCCAGCGCGTCGGCCATCGCCAGCCGCGCCCCCAGCCCCTGCGGATGCGGCGCGGACATGTGGTGGGCGTCGCTGGACTCGCCGTAGCCGGCCAGGTGCAGGGATGCGGCGGGCGCGTCCTCGGGCCGTTCGAGCACGGCGAAGCCGCCGGCCTCGCCCAGCGACAGGCCGTCGCGGTGCGCGTCGAACGGCATGCACGGGCGCGGCGACACCAGCTGCAGCGCGTTGAAGCCGTACAGCACGCTGCCGCACAGGCTGTCCACGCCGCCGACCAGGGCCGCGTCGGCCAGACCGGCGGCGATCAGGCGCGCGGCCTGGGCGAACACCTTGGCGCTGGACGAGCAGGCCGTGGCCACGGTCACGCACGGCCCGGCCAGGGCGGTGGCGTGCTGCACGAAATGGCCCAGCGAATGCGGGGTGTGCACGGCCGGCCGCTGCAGATCGTCGGGGAAGCGCTCGCCTTCGGCGTCGGTCACCAGGCGGGTGTAGCCCTCCTCGCTGGCGCCGATGCTGGAGGTGGAGGTGCCCATCACCACCGCCACCCGCGCCGCGCCGTGGCGGGCGCGCAGGCGCTGCACGGCGTCGAGCAGGCCGTCCTGGCGCAGCGCCAGCCAGGCCAGGCGGTTGTTGCGGCATTCCCACTGCGCCAGTGCCGGCGGCAGCGGCGCGTCCTCGAGGCCGTCGACCCGGCCGATGAAGCAGTCCAGCCGGCCGTCGGCGCCGAAGTCGTTGCGGCGCAGTCCGCTGCGGCCGGTTTCCAGCGCCTGCCGCTGGGCGGCGCGGCCATGCCCAAGCGCAGTGCAGGCGGTGAAGGCGGTGACCGCCAGCGGCGGCATGCGGGACGGGGCGGAAGGCGTCAAGGCGGAACGCGGACCGTGGAACGGCCGGCGAGTATAGCCACAGCCTCGGCGCCGCCCGGTGAGTGCCGACGGCCTGCGCGTTCATGCTTGCGAAGGCCGCATGCGGGTTTCGCCACCGGCCCGATTCCCGCACAATCGGCGGCGTATTTCCGCAGCATCGACGTGCATGCACGCCTTCGTCTACAAGAGCCTGCGCAAGGCCGGCACCTACGTGTACCTGGCCGCGCGCGACGACTTCGCCCGCTTGCCCGGGCCGCTGGCCACCGGCCTGGGGCCGCTGGCGTTCGTACTCGACGTGGCGCTCACGCCCGCGCGCAGGCTGGCCCGCGAGGACATCGAAGTGGTGCGCCGCAACCTGGCCGAGCATGGCTTCCACGTCCAGTTCCCGCCGCCGCACGCGGGCGCTCCGGCCGATGCCTGAGTCCTCGCGCGCGACCGCACGCGCGGTGATGGCCGCCCTGTCCGCCGGCGCGCTGCTGGCCGCCGCCGGTTGGCAGCCGGTCTGGCCGGCGCTGCTGGGCGCGCTGCTGGCGCAGCCGGCCTTCGCCCTGGCCCTGTCCTGGCGCCAGCGCACCCGCGCCCTGCCCAGGGACGCGGCCACCCTGCTGCGCCGCGACCTGGCGCCGCTGCTGCTGCTGTGGGCCGGCGCCGCTCTGGCCGCCGCCGTGCTGGTGGCCTGGCCGCTGGCGACGCTGCTGCGCCAGGGCACGCTGAGCGCGGCCCTGCTGCTCAGCGGCGGCCTCGGCGTGCTGGTGGTGGCGCTGTGGGCGCTGGCGCCGTTGTGGCAGTTGGTCGAACGCGAAGGCGTGCCGCTGGCGCGGGCCTGGGCGCAGGCCGGGGCCCGCGGCGCCGGCCACTGGCGCGGGCTGGGC
>JASGEB010000003.1:0-5189 GCA_047606785.1 Pseudoxanthomonas sp. | reverse complement strand
CCCCGGCTGCGCCGGCGCGGCCTTCGGCCCGGCTCCGAGATCCGGGCCTGCGCGCTTCGCTTGCGTGGCGTCTGCGCCAACGCAGCGGCCGTTGCTGTCGAGCCCCCATTCCAGACATAATCACCTTGTCCCGCGACTGTAGCCCGCGGCCGTGTGCCGTCAAGGCGCGCAGGGCCGTGTCCTCGGCTGGGCCTGCGGGCCGCACCAACCCTGCGCTTGCCTCCTTGACGGCCCCCGTCCGCGCGCTCCTGACCGTCGCGGGCGATGAACTCAGGAAAGACGGTGGCAACGAGGCCGGCCCAGGTCTCCGCGCCGACCCCACCGGAGAAGCCGAAAGGCGGGCTCCGAATCTAGGAATCCGGTGGTGGCTTTTTCGACAGCAACCCTTGTCAGGAGAACGACCATGCAACTTGCTTCCCGCTTCGCATCCCGCTCCCCGGTGCTGCGCTCGGAACATCCCTTGTCGGATGACCAGATTCGCGCCGTAGCGCCTTCCATCTTCGCGGACGCCCCGCACGAAAGCCGCTCGGAACGGTACAGCTACATCCCCACCGCCACCGTGCTGCGCGAACTCCGTAGCGAAGGCTTCGAGCCTTTCATGGTGACGCAGACCCGCGTGCGGCAGGACGACCGCCGCGACTACACCAAGCACATGATCCGGCTGCGCCACGCCAGCCAGATCAACGGCCGCGAGGCCAACGAAATCATCCTGCTGAACTCCCATGACGGGACGAGCAGCTACCAGATGCTCGCCGGCATGTTCCGGTTCGTTTGCAAGAACGGATTGGTATGCGGTGACACCGTGGCCGACGTGCGCGTGCCGCACAAGGGCGACGTAGCCGGACACGTCATCGAAGGCGCTTACGAAGTCTTGCACGGCTTCGACCGGGCGCAGGAATCCCGCGATGCCATGCAGGCCGTCACGCTGGACAGCGGCGAGGCCGAAGTGTTCGCCCGCGCCGCGCTGGCGTTGAAGTACGACGCCCCCGACAAGCCTGCCCCCGTCACCGAAACGCAGGTGCTCGCGCCGCGCCGTCTCGACGACGACCGCCGCGACCTGTGGAGCGTGTTCAACCGCACGCAAGAAAACCTCTTGTGCGGCGGCTTGCACGGTCGCAGCGCCAACGGTCGCCGCCAGACCACCCGCCCCGTGCAGGGCATCGACCAAGACCTGCGCCTGAACCGCGCCCTGTGGCTGCTGGCCGATGGCCTGCGCCAGTTGAAAGCCTGAACCCCACGGCGGCAGGGGCAGGCAGCAGCCCTTGCCGCTTTTCTCCGCGCTGCATCCCTCAACTGATTGGAGTCATCACCATGAACGCCGTTACCAAAGCCGAAGTCCATGCCATCGAAACCGCCGCGCCGCTGGAAGCCGCTGACCCGACCAAGAACCTGATCTTGGTTGCGCTCTCGCAGTTGCAGCCGCGCCGCTCCAAGCGCAACGCCCGCACGACGCCGCGCCTGTCCATCCCCGAACTGGCAGCGAGCATTTCCCGCGTCGGCCTGCTGCAAAACCTCATCGTGATTGCCGCCGCCCCACATGGAGACGGTAGCGAGCAGTACGAAGTCGTTGCCGGCGACCGCCGCCTGACTGCGATGAAGCTGCTGGCGAAGAAGAAGCGCATCCCCGCCGACTACGAAGTGCCGTGCCTGCTGGTGCCCGATGCCTCGGCGCGTACCGTCAGCCTCGCGGAAAACCTGCTGCGCGAGCAGATGCACCCCGCCGACCAGTTCGAGGCGTTCGCCGCGCTGGTGAAGGAAGGCCGTCCCATCGAGGACATTGCCGCCGACTTCGGCGTGTCCCCGCTGGTGGTGCAGCGCCGCTTGAAGCTCGCCAACGTCTCGCCGCGCCTGCTGGCCGACTACCGCGCCGGGGGCGTGACGCTGGAGCAGTTGATGGCCTTGACCATCACCGACGACCACGACGCGCAGGAAGCCGCGTTCTACGCTGCGCCGGACTGGCAACGCGGCGCGGCCGCGTTGCGCGAACGCCTGACCGAGCGCGAAATCAGCGCCAGTCATCCGCTGGTGCGTTTCGTCGGGCTGGACGCCTACACCGAAGCAGGCGGCGGCATCCGCCGCGACCTGTTCGCGGAAGGCGATGCCGGAACCTACCTGACCGACGCCGCGCTGCTGGAAACGCTGGTGCGTGCCAAGCTGGACGCGCAGGCCGAGGAAGTGCGCGCCGAGGGTTGGGCGTGGGTGGAAGCCGTACCGCAGATGAGCCACGCCGACCGGCAGACGTTCCAGAATGCGCCGCGCCAGCGCCGCGAGCCGACTACGCGCGAAGCGCGCCGCATCGCTTCGTTGCAAGGCCGTCTCGACAAGATCGACACGACGCTGGAAGAAGCCTACGACGCCGAGGACGAGGACAAGGTGGCGACGCTGGAAGAACGGTGCGAGCAGGTGGCCGGTGAACTGCAAGCCATCGAGGACGCCTTGCAGGACTACGCGCCGGACGTGCGCGCCGTGGCCGGTGCCATCGTCACCATCGACCGCGAAGGCGAAACCGTGATCTATCGCGGACTGCTGCGCGAGGCCGAGGCGAAGGCGCTGCGCACGCTGCACCGGCTGCGGCAGGGTTTCGCGGAGAGCGGAGCCACGAACGAGGACGAAGGCGATGCCGACGAAGCGCCCAAGGCCGCGAACGTCTCCGACCGGCTGGCGCAGCGGTTGAGCGCCCACCGCACGGCGGCGCTGCAAATCGAAGTCGCGCAGCATCCGCACGTCGCGCTGGCCGCGCTGGTGCATGGCATGGTGCAGACCGTCTTGCAGCGCAACGCCTACCGCGACGGCCTGCCGCTCGGCGTGCGCCTGACCGTGAAAGACCGGCTGGAAAGCCTTGCCCCGGACGTGTCGGAATCGTCTGCCGCCGTGGCACTGCGCACCTTGCAGGAAGTCGCGGGCGAAGCCTTGCCGGAGGACAGCGCCGAACTGTTCGCGGTGCTGCTGGCCAAGTCGCAAGACGAGCTGGTGCGGCTGCTGGCCGCGTGCGTCGCGGCCACGGTGGACGTGGTGACGCCACGTGCCACGCAGCGCCAGCCCGGTGCGGAACTGGCGCAGGCCGTGGGGCTGGACATGGCCGCGTGGTGGAAGCCGACTGCGGAAGGCTATTTCCAGCACGTACCGAAGGCCGCGATTCTGGAAGCGATCGGCCAGTACGCCCCGGATCACGTCACCCGCCTGTCGAAGCTCAAGAAGGGCGACATTGCCAGCGAAGCCGAACGGCTGGCCGAGCGGAGCGGCTGGATGCCTGCCGTGTTCCAGACCGGGCACCACACGGAGCCGGAAGGCGTGCCGGATGCGGCGAGCGATGACGACGCGCCGGAAGATGCCGCCGACGAGGTGGAGGACCACGCGATGGCCGCGTGATTCCGCAACCTGGCCCCGGCGCGCTGCGCCGGGGCTTTTCCCCGAGCCGGGCGCGGCACGCCTGCCGCGCCCGGTTTCAACGTCCACAGCAAAATCGCCCCGTCGCCGCCTTCGGCCAGGCGGCGACGGGGCGGGCGCGCAACGAGCTTGCGCGCGGCGCGGCCATCGGTGCCCGCTGACTGGGGCAGATTTTGACGAAGCCTCGCCAAGTGGCAGGCCTTGCTCAATGGCCGGAATCGGTGCGACACTTCGTTCCCGAAGACCGCGAAAAACGGTTGCCTACGTGCCACGGCACTAGACAACCGAATACACGCCACCAAGCAGCTCTAGCGAGGTCGGCCAGCGTTTCCCCCGACATCTGTCGGCCTTTCTGCGAACTGTCGCATCTTGACGCGAACGCTCGCAGCTATTGGAACGCTGCCATGAACACACACCTCGACTCTTCATTCCTCTCCGCACATCCCCGCATCGCCATCGTCGGCGCCGGCCTTGGCGGCTTGACGCTTGCCCGTGTCCTGCACGTCAACGGCATTCTCGCGACCATCTACGAAGCCGAAACTTCGCCCGATGCGCGGGCGCAAGGCGGCCTGCTGGACATCCACGAATACAACGGCCAACTCGGGCTGAAGGCAGCGGGCCTCTACGACGAGTTTCTTGCCCTCGCACTCCCGGGCGAGGACGCCAAGCGCGTGGTTGACCGACATGGCAGAGTTCTGTTCGACAAGCCCGGCTCGGGCAGCACGGCCAGGCCCGAGGTTGACCGAGGCGCTTTGCGCCGGCTGCTGATCGACTCGCTGCCCGCCGATGCGATCCAGTGGGGCCGCAAGCTGGTGCAGACGCGCCGCCTTGCTGACGGGCAGCAGCAACTGGCTTTCGCCGACGGTTCGACGATCACGGCGGATCTGCTGGTCGGCGCCGACGGCGCCTGGTCGAAGGTTCGCCCGCTGCTGTCGGCCGCAAAGCCGGCGTACATCGGCACGACCTTCATCGAAACCAATCTCTTCGATGGCGACACGCGATACAAGGCCAGCGCGGAGGCGATCGGCAGCGGCACGCTGATGGCGGTCGAGCCGGGCCAAGGCATCCTGTCCCACCGATACGCGAGCGGCGCACTGCGCACCTATGTCGCGTTGAACAGGCCGGAAGCGTGGATCGGCGCGATCGACTTCAACCAGCCAGTGGCCGCACTACGTCTCCTTGCCAGCGAATTCGAGGGTTGGGCACCGCCACTGCTGGCCTTGGTCACTCACAGCGACACACCGCCCATCGTGCGGCCCATCCATGCCTTGCCGATCGACCATCGGTGGCAACGCATTCCGGGCATCACGCTCGTGGGCGATGCCGCCCATCTGATGTCGCCGTTCGCGGGTGAGGGCGCCAACCTCGCCATCCTGGATGGTGCCGAGCTGGGCTTGGCGCTGCGCGATCATCCCGGCGACATCCAGGTAGCACTCGCGGCGTATGAACGAGCGCTTTTTCCGCGCAGCGCCGCCGTCGCCGACCAGACAGCGCAGAACCATCGGCGTTTCTTCGGCGACGACGCGCCCCGGAGCGTGGTCGAACTGTTCTCCGCGAATTAGTCGCGGGGCTTCGATGGCGCCCAGCCGCAATGGGCGGGGCTTGTGGGCTACGCCCTGGCTCGCTGCGGCAGGTTGTACCAAAGCGTGCCGTCCTCGACGCTGGCGGTTCGCCGCCTGTACGTCACGAAGGACGGTTCACCGACACGCCGCCAACCTCGCTTATGGAGCTTCCACGCCACGCCTCAAGCACGTTGCCGCAAGCTGCGGCAAGGGGCGTTCTCGCCTGTCGTTGGGGTGTTG
>JASGEB010000002.1:0-5263 GCA_047606785.1 Pseudoxanthomonas sp. | reverse complement strand
GACGTAGGGTATCGCGGTCGGCGCTGGAGGAGATGCGCCTGATGGCACTGGATCGCATGCGCGAAGGCGAGGCGCCGGCCACGGTGGCCGCATCGTTCGGCTTGCATCGTGGCTGGGCCTACAAGGTACTGGCCAAGGCGAAGGGGCGCGGGCGTGGCAAGCGCGCACTGCTTTCGACCAAGGCCAAGGGCCGTACGCGCAAGTTGACCCCGACGCAGGAGCAGCAGGTGTTTGCCTGGGTCAACGGCAAGAACCCGCGCCAATACGGTTTTGATTTCGGCCTGTGGACGCGGCAGATTGTGCGCGAACTGGTCCTGCAGAAGTTTGGGGTGACATTGAGTCTGGCTTCGATCGGCGCCTTGCTGGCGCGCGTGGGGCTGACGCCGCAGAAGCCCTTGCAGCAGGCCTATCAACGCGATCCGGCCGCGGTGGCGCGTTGGGGACAGGAAACGTACCCGGCGATCATGCGCCAAGCCAAGCGGGAAAAGGCCGAAGTCTACTTCTGGGACGAATCGGGCTTTCGTGCGGATGCGGTGCAGGGCCGCGCCTGGGGTGTCAAAGGGCAGACCCCGGTGGTCTCGGTGCCCGGGCAACGGCAGAGCATCAGCGCGGCCTCGGCGGTCAACAGCAAGGGCGGCTTCTGGTTCGCCATTTACCAGGGTGGCCTGAACGGTGAGAAGTTCGTCGGCCTGCTGCGACAAATGATGAAGGGCCGTCGTCGGCCATTGCATCTGGTGCTCGACGGGCTGCCGGCGCACAAGGCTGGTGTGGTGCGCCAGTACGTCGACAGCCTCAAGGGCAAGCTGACCCTGCACTTTCTGCCCGGTTACGCGCCGGACTTGAATCCCGACGAACTCGTCTGGAGCTACACCAAGCGTACCGGTGTGGGGCGCAGTCCGTTGCGCGCGGGCGAGAAGTTGGCCAACCGAGTACATGAACAACTGGCCGACATCGCCGCCAAGCCGGCATTGGTTCGCTCGTTCTTCAAGCACCCAAGTGTCGCCTATATTACTGACTTATGAGTAACCCCTCTCCCCCTGGGATAGCTCAAAAGCACCCCCTCCCAACCTTCCCCTGCTCGCTGCGCGAGCAAGGGGAGGGGCAAAAACGTTTCAAAACCAAACCCTCACCCCCGCCACCAGCCGGGTATCGAGCGGCGATTCGCCATCCTCGCGTGCGTAATCGGCACTGGCGCCGAAGCGGCGCTCGCGCTCCACGCCGAGGTAGGGCGCGAAGCGTCGGTTGAACTCGTAGCGCAGGCGCAGGCCGGCCTGCGCGGCGGCCAGGCCGGCGCCGAGGCGGCGCTGCGGATCGTCCTGGCCGTAGCCCACCAGTTCGATCTGCGGCTGCAGGATCAGGCGCTGGCTGAGCAACAGTTCGTATTCGACCTGCAGCCTGGCCGCGGTGCGCCCGGACGCGCCGATGTAGGCGGTGGCCGACACTTCGAACTTGTATGGCGCCAGCCCCTGCACGCCGAGCGCTGCCCACTGCCGCGCGGGACCCGGCGCGAAGTCCTGGCGCAGGCCGGCCAGCAGGTCCCACCAGGGGCTGATGGCGTGGCCGTACAGCGCTTCCAGCTCGGCGCTTTCGTTGTGTCCATCGCGACGTTCGCCCTCGCTGCGCAGCCATAGCCGGTCGATGTCGCCGCCGATCCAGGCGCTGCCGTCCCAGGCCTGGCCGTGGCCGTGGTCCGCGTCCCAGGCTTCCAGGCGATCGAACAGCACCAGGCTGTGCACGCCGCTACCGTGCGCCGCGTGCATCGACGACAGCGCCGGGAAGGCGGCGGCACGGTCGGCATCGGTCAATGCCGGGATCGGCTCGCGCGGTTCGTTCGGGGCGGGAGCCTTTGGCGTGCAATGGCCCATGGCGGCATGCTCCGGCGGACAGGACGGATCGACGGGCGCCGCTGGTGTCGCAGTGGGCAGGGTGCAGTGGCCCATGGCCGCGTGCTCGGGAGTGCAGGCCGCTGCCGGAGCCGGTGCGGCGGCCTTCGGGGTGCAATGGCCCATGGCGGCATGCTCCGGCGGGCAGGACGGATCGACGGGCGCCGCTGGTGTCGCAGTGGGCAGGGTGCAGTGGCTTATGGCCGCATGCTCCGGGGTGCACGTCGGCGCCGCTTCCTGCGCGTGGACCGGACGGGCCTGGGCGAACGCCAGCAGGACGGATGCGGCCAGCAACGAAGGCAGTGGTCTCATGCGGCCTGCCCGCGCCTGTCCGCAGTCATCGATGCGGCATACGGCTGCAGCGTCGCCGGAAGCCGCGCCGTGGCCGGCGTGCAATGGCCCATGGCCGCGTGTTCGGGCGGGCACTTCGGATCGACCTTCGGCGTGGACTTGGGTGTGGTGTCCGACTTGGGCAGGGTGCAGTGGCCCATGGCGGCATGCTCGGGCGTGCAGGCGGGCGTGGCCGTGGCCGGTGCCGTCGCCGCCGGTGTCGTCGCTGCCGGTTCCGGCAGGGTGCAATGGCCCATGGCGGCGTGCTCGGGCGTGCAGGCCGCGGACTGCGCGAACGCGGGCGCGGCATGCAGGGCGGCCGACAGCAGGGCGGCGGGCAACAGGCAGGTCATGATCTTCATACGGTTTCCTCCACGCGCATTTCGCGCATCATTCCGCCATCCATGTGGTAGAGCAGATGGCAGTGGTAGGCCCAGCGGCCCAGGGCATCGGCACGCACGCGGTAGCTGCGGCGGGTGCCGGGTGGCATGTCCACGGTGTGCTTGCGCACCTGGAAGGCGCCGTGCGCGTCCTCCAGGTCGCTCCACATGCCGTGCAGATGGACGGGGTGCTGCATCATGGTGTCGTTGACCAGGACGATGCGCACGCGCTCGCCGTAGGTCATGCGGATCGGCTCGGCGCCGGTGAACGGCACGCCGTCGAACGACCAGGCGAACTTCTCCATGTTGCCGGTCAGGTGCAGCTCGATCTCGCGGCCGGGGTCGCGCCCGTCCGGGTCGGCGAAGGCGCTGCGCAGGTCGGCGTAGGTCAGCACCCGCCGGCCGTTGCCGCGCAGGCCGATGCCGGGGTCGTCCAGGCGCGGCGAGCTCGGGCTGCTCCGCATGTCCACCAGCGGGTTGTTGCGTTCGCCGGCCGGGTGCTTGAGCGCGCCGCCGCCGTGATCCATGCCCGAATCGTCCATGCCGCTCATCTCATGGCCCATCGCCATGTGGTCCATGCCGGCCATTCCGTCCATGCCGTGGTCCATCGCGGCGTGGTCCATGCCGGACATGTCGTAGTCCATGCCCATGTCGGCCATGCCCAGCAGCGGGCGCGGGTCGAGCGCCGGCACCGGCGGCGACAGGCCCGGTGCCACCGCCAGGGTGCCGCGCGCGTAGCCGGTGCGGCCCATGTCCTGGGCGAAGAGGGTGTAGGCCTCCTGGCCGCTCGGCTCGACGATCACGTCGAAGGTCTCGGCCACCGCCAGGCGCAGTTCGTCCACCGTCACCGGGTGCACGTACTGGCCGTCGGCGGCCACCACGGTCATCTTCAGGCCGGGGATGCGCAGGTCGAAGTAGGTCATGTTCGACGCGTTGACCAGCCGCAGCAGGACCTTCTCGCCGGGACGGAACTGGCCGGTCCAGTTGTTGCCCGGCGTCACCCCGTTCATCAGGTAGGTGTAGGTGTTGGCGTTGACGTCGGACAGGTCGGTGGGGGTCATCCGCATGCGCCCCCACATGCCGCGGTCGGCCAGGGCGGCCTTCAGGCCGTCGTGGCGCGCGTCGCGCAGGAAATCGCCGACGGTGCGCCGGTAGCGGTTGTCGTAGTCCGGCGCCTTCTTCAGACGGGCGAACAGCGCGGCCGGGTCGAGGTCGGTCCAGTCCGACAGCAGCACCACGTGTTCGCGGTCGTAGCGGTAGGGCGGCGGTTGCAGCGGGTCGATGACGATGGCCCCGTACAGGCCGGCCTGTTCCTGGTGCAGCGAATGGCTGTGGTACCAGTAGGTGCCCGACTGCCGCACCTTGAAGCGGTACACATAGGACTCGCCGGGGTAGATGCCGTCGAAGCTCATGCCCGGCACGCCGTCCATGTCGGCCGGCAGCAGTATGCCGTGCCAGTGCACGGCGGTCTGGATGTGGCCGGGCAGGCGGTTGCCCACGCGCAGGGTGACCGTATCGCCCTCGCGCCAGCGCAGGATCGGCGCGGGCAGGCTGTCGTTGACGGTGATGGCCTGGCGCGGCCGGCCGGTGAAGTTGACCGGCGTGTGGCCGATGGCCAGGTCGAAGGTGTCGCCGCGCAGTTCGTAGGCGGGACCGAAGCCGGCAGGCGTGCCGGCGAAGGCCGGCAATCGCGCCAGGCCCAGGCCGAAGGCGGCGCCGCCCACGGCCAGGCCGGTCACGAAGCGCCGGCGCGCGGGCGCGAAGCCCGGTTCGGGATCGGGGAAGGTCATGCAAAGCCTCGAAGCGGAAGAACGCCGCGGAGGGGCGGCGTGGTCGCCGGCGTGCCGCGCGGGCGACGCCGGTCCCATGCGCGCAGATGCGCGCGGCTTCAGGCGATCGGTGGTCGGTGCAGGCGATGGCCGCCGATGGACAACGGCAGGGTGCGCAGCGGCCCGTGCGCAGGTTCGGCCGGGACCAGGGGCAGCACGAAGGCGCTGGCGTTCACCGCCGGGCCGGAGTGGGCGATCGCGCAGCCGCAGCCGCCCTTGCAGGTGGGCGCGCCGCCGTGGTGGTCGGGGCAGCAGGGCATGTGCCCGGCCTGGCCATGGTGCATGCCGGCGTGGCTGGCGTGCATGGCGGAGGGGTCGTGGCCGGTGGCGGTCGCCGCCGCCATGCCGCAGTCGGCGGCCATGGCGCTGCCGGCGGAGGCCTGCGCATGGCCCGGTCCGGCGATCGCCGCCGCGCCGCCGTCGATCACCAGCAGCAGCACCAGCAGCACGCGCAGGAGCGTGCGAGCGAGCAAGGCGGGACGGGGCGAATGCATGTGCACGAGAATACAGCAGCGTGCAGCGAGGACTACGCGTGGCGATGCATGCATGCCGGGGCGAGGCTGGAGTCCGCTACACAAGGCCGCGATGCCGGATGGCGGCGCCAGCGCCGTCCTTTTTAGTGAACATTGCATGAATGTACTCTTCCGCATCGCGACAAACCGTTTGACTCTGGACCCGCCTCTAAGAGCTACGGTCGACCGCACATGAACCGCGCCAGCACGCCAACGTCGTTCACCATCGGGGGTCTGGCCCGCCAGACCGACGTGGCCATCGACACCATCCGCTACTACGAGCGCGAAGGCTTGCTGCCCGCGCCACAGCGGCGCGCTTCGGGCTACCG
>JASGEB010000001.1:0-5002 GCA_047606785.1 Pseudoxanthomonas sp. | reverse complement strand
GGTCGGCCGGGGTGCCGGGCGCCGGCGGCGGCGGCAGCGCGGCCACCGGCGGCGCCGACGCCAGCAACTGCGCGGCCATCGACTCGGGCGTGCTTCCGGCCAGCACGGCGATGCGGTGCGCGGCCTGCGCTTCCTGCGCCTCCAGCGCCGGCACGCGCGCGCGGGTGTCCTCCAGCTGTGCGCGGGCGCGGTCGAGGTCGAAGGCGCTGGCCATGCCGGCGTCCAGCCGCCGCTGCAGCACCTCCGCGGTGCGCTGCTGGGCGCTGGCGTCGGCGCGGGCGATCTGCAGGCGTGCCTGCAGGCCGCCCAGTTCGAACCAGCTGCGTGCCAGTGCGCCGACGATGGCCACCTGCGCGGCGGCCAGGTCGGCGGCCGCGGCCTGGCCGTCCGCGCGCGCCGCCTCGCTGCCGCGGCGCAGCCGGCCGAACAGGTCCAGCTCCCAGCTCAGGCCCAGCGAGCCGCTGTAGACGTGCTCGTCGCGGTCCCTGCGGTCCACCCCGGGCCATGCCTGGTCCGCGCTCAGGCGCTGTCGCCCGGCGCTGGCCTCGGTGCCGAGCGAGGGCGCCTGCTCCCAGCGCGCGCCGCCCAGCAGTGCCTGCGCCTGCTGCCAGTGCGCCAGCGCCGCCTGCAGGTCGTGGTTGTTGCGCAGGGCCTGCTCGATCAGCGCGCTCAGGCGCGCGTCGCCGAAGGCCTGCCAGAAGCGCAGGTCCGGCGCCGGCGCGTCACCGGCGGGCGCCGCCTCGCCCTGCACGAACGCGGCCGCCATCGGCGCGTCCGGCCGCACGTAGTCCGGGCCCAGTGTGCACGCGGCCAGCAGCGCCGAGGCCAGGCCGGCGATCAGGGCAACCCTGGAGGCGTCGTTCATGGTGAAGTCCTTGCATGAGGAGGAGAGAAGCTCAGGCTGGCTCGCCTTCGAAGCTGGATGCGCCGTGACGGACCAGCGGGCGGCGCGCCAGCATGCGCAGGGCGACGTAGAACACCGGGGTCAGCAACAGGCCGAACAGGGTCACGCCGAGCATGCCGGCGAACACGGTCACGCCGGTGGCCGCGCGCACCTCGGCGCCGGCGCCGTGCGAGAACACCAGCGGCACGGTGCCGGCGATGAAGGCGATCGAGGTCATCACGATCGGCCGCAGGCGCAGCCGGCAGGCCTCCAGCGCCGATTCGACGATGCCCTTGCCCTGCAGCTCCAGCTCGCGCGCGAACTCGACGATCAGGATCGCGTTCTTGCAGGCCAGGCCCATCAGCACCACCAGCCCGACCTGCACGAACACGTTGTCGTCGCCGCCGCTCAGCCACACACCCAGCAGTGCCGACAGCAGGGTCATCGGCACGATCAGGATCACCGCCAGCGGCAGGGTCCAGCTCTCGTACAGCGCCGCCAGCACCAGGAACGCCAGCAGCACCGACAGCGGGAACACCACCAGCGCCGCCCGGCCCTGGCTGGACTGCTGGTAGCTCAGGTCGGTCCACTCGATGGCCATGCCGTTGGGCAGCAGCTGCCGCGCCAGCGCGGCCACCTTTTCCAGCGCCTGGCTGGAGGACAGCACGCGCGCGTCGGCCTCGCCGGCCAGGTCGGCGGCCGGGTGGCCGTTGTAGCGCAGCACCGGGTCCGGGCCGTAGCTCTGGCGGATGTCCACCATCGAGCCCACCGGCACCATCTGCCCGGCGGCGTTGCGCACGCGCAGGCGGGCGATGTCCTCGACGCCGGCGCGGAACGGCGCGTCGGCTTGGGCGATCACCTGCCAGGTGCGGCCGAAGGCGGTGAAGTCGTTGACGTAGGACGAGCCCAGGTAGGTCTGCAGGGTGTCGAACAGGTCGGTCAGCGTCACCCCCTGCGCCTTGGCCTGGACGCGGTCGACCACCGCGTCCAGCTGCGGCACGTTGGCCTGGTAGGTGCCGATCGGGTAGCTCATGCCCGGGGTCTGCGCGATCGCGCCCTGCAGCGCGCTCACCGCGGTCTGCAGTGCGCCGTAGCCCAGGTCGGCGCGGTCCTCGACGAACAGCTGGTAGCCATTGCCGTTGCCCAAGCCCAGGATCGGCGGCGGCATGAAGGCGAAGGCCATGCCCTCCTTCAGCGCCGACACCTTCTGGTTGATCTCGGCGTTGATCTCCAGCGCGCTGCGGTGGCGCTGGGCGAACGGCTTGAGCGGCAGGAACACCACCCCGGTGTTGGGGGTGTTGGTGAACTGCAGCGCGTTCAGGCCGGGGAAGGCGATGGCGTGGTCGACCCCGTCGGTGTGCATGGCGATGTCGGCGACCTTGCGCAGCAGGGCGTCGGTGCGGGCGATGGACGCGCCTTCGGGCAGCTTGACGCCGGCGATCAGGTACATCTTGTCCTGGGTGGGGATGAAGCCGCCGGGCACGGCCTTGAACACCAGCCCGGTGGCCAGCAGCAACACGGCATACACCGCGAACACCGCCCCGCGCCGGCCGAGGATGCGCGCGACCGCGCCCTGGTAGCGCTGCGAGCTGGTGTTGAAGAAGCGGTTGAACGGCCGGAACAGCCAGCCGAACAGCCGCTCGATCAGCCGCGAGGGCGCGTCCTTGGGCGCCTCGTGCGCCCTGAGCAGGCGCGCGGCCAGCGCCGGCGACAGGGTCAGCGAGTTGACCGCCGAGATCACCGTGGAGATCGCGATGGTCACCGCGAACTGCTTGTAGAACTGGCCGGTGACGCCGGTCAGGAACGCCATCGGCACGAACACCGCGCACAGCACCAGGGCGATGGCGACGATCGGCCCGGACACCTCGCGCATGGCCTGGTGCGCGGCCGCCAGCGGCGCCAGCCCCTCCTCGATGTTGCGCTCGACGTTCTCGACCACCACGATCGCGTCGTCGACCACGATGCCGATCGCCAGCACCAGCCCGAACAGGGTCAGGGTGTTGATCGAGAAGCCGAGCAGGTACAGCGCGGCGAAGGTGCCGACCACCGACACCGGCACCGCGATCAGCGGGATGATCGAGGCGCGCCAGGTTTGCAGGAACAGGATCACCACCAACACCACCAGCGCCACCGCCTCCAGCAGGGTGTGCACCACCGCGTCGATCGAGTCGCGCACGAAGATGGTGGTGTCGTAGACGGCCGCGTACTTCACCCCCTGCGGGAACTGTGCCTGCAGCTCGTCCATCTGGGCGATGACCTGGTCGCGGATCTGCAGCGCGTTGGCGCCCGGCGCCTGGAAGATGCCGATGCCGACCGCGTTCTTGCCGTCCAGCTGTGAGCGCAGGGTGTAGTCGCCGGCGCCCAGTTCCAGCCGCGCCACGTCGTGCAGGCGCACCACCTGGCCGTCGGCGCCGGTCTTGAGCACGATGTCGCCGAACTCCTGCTCGCTGCGCAGCCGGCCCTGGGCGTTGATCAGGGTCAGGAAGTCGCTGTGCGGCATCGGCTCGGCGCCGAGCTGGCCGGCCGAGACCTGTACGTTCTGCTCGCGCATCGCCGCGACCACGTCGCCGGCGGTCAAGCCGAGCGCGGCGACCCGCTCCGGGTCCAGCCAGGCGCGCATGGCGTAGTCGCCGCCGCCGAACACCTGCGCATCGCCCACCCCGGGGATGCGCGCCAGCGCGTCCTTGACGTGCAGGCGCGCGTAGTTGCGCAGGTACAGGGTGTCGTACTTGCCGTCCGGCGAGGTCAGGTGCACCACCATCAGGAAGGTGGGCGACTGCTTCTGCACGGTCACGCCCTGCCGGCGCACGTCCTCGGGCAGGCGCGCGTTGGCCTGGGCGACGCGATTCTGCACCTTGACCGCCGCATCGTCCGGATCGGTGCCCGGGCGGAAGGTCACGGTCATCTGCAGCACCCCGTCCGAACCGGCCACCGACTTGGTGTACATCATGTTCTCCACGCCGTTGATCGCCTCCTCCAGCGGCGTGGCCACGGTCTCGGCGATGACCTTGGGATTGGCGCCCGGGTACACGGTGCGCACCACCACCGACGGCGGCACCACTTCCGGGTACTCGCCGATCGGCAGCAGCGGGATGGCGATCAGGCCGGCGGCGAAGATCACGATCGACAGCACCGCGGCGAAGATCGGCCGGTCGATGAAGAAGCGGGAGAAGTCCATGGCGGGTCCTTGCGGCGAAGCGCGGGGAAAGCGGGGGCCGTCGGCGCGTGCGGGCACGCGCCGTGCGGGAGCTGGAACGGCGGATGGGCGGGCTACGCGGGCGTCAGCGCATGGCGACCTTCGGCGCCGGTGCGGCGGCCGGCACCGCCTGCACCGGCATGCCGGGCATGAAGATCTTCTGCACGCCCTCCACCACCACCCGGTCGCCGCGCTGCAGGCCCTGCTCGATCACGCGCTGCCCATCGATCTGGCGCCCCAGCGCGACGTCGCACCGCTGCGCCTTGCCGTCGGCGCCCACCACGTAGACGTAGCGGCGGTCCTGGTCGGTGAGCACCGCGGTGTCGTCCACCAGCAACGCCTCGAAGGTGCCGGTGCCGGGCAGGCGCACGCGCGCGTACAGGCCTGGCGTGAACAGCCGCTGGCGGTTGTCCAGCACCGCGCGCATGCGGATCGCGCCGGTGCCGGTGTCGATCTGGTTGTCGAGGAACTCGACCCGGCCCGGGTGCGGGAAGCCCTGCTCGCCGGCCAGCGCCACCTGCACCGGCAGGGTGCCGTCGCGCTCGCTGGCGCGCTCGCCTTCGCGTGCCAGCGCGCCGTAGCGCAGGAAGGCGCGTTCGTCGGCGTCGAAGGACACGTACACGCGGTCCTGCGAGACCACCGTGGTCAGCACGCTGCCGTCGTTGGCGGCGACCAGGTTGCCGGCGGTGACCAGCGCGCGGCCGGCGCGGCCGTCGATGGGCGAGCGCACCTGGGTCCATTCCAGGTCCAGGCGGGCCTGGTCGAGCGCCGCCTGCGCGGCCTGCAGCTCGGCCTGGGCCTGCGCGGCGCTGGCGCGGCGCTGCTCGGCCGCTTCGGCGGAAATGGCCTGGCCGCTGACCAGGACCTCGGCGCGCGCGGCCTCGCTGCGCGCCTGCGCGGCCTGGCTGCGCGCGCGCGCCAGC